>JBNMLM010000031.1:0-21479 GCA_050874845.1 Eubacteriales bacterium
ATTATCCTCGCTTTCTTAATTTGTATAATTTTATCAATAGTAGCAAATCCACTTTCAAATGTCAACAAGACATTTTTAAAATCAAAAATATTATTTTAAAATTGCTATATTTCTTTATACTTCATACACAATATTTAATTTTCACAAAATACAATGTCTTGGAGCAACTTTTCCGATTAATCAATATGTAGCTGTCTCGGAATAATGTCCCTCAACTCCTTTAACATTCTCTCATTCGGCTCAAGTACAAGCTTGACCATCTCATTGCCATCCATGATGACAAGCACATACTTCTTGTTCTCAGGGATAAGGGATGAAAAATCGGTACACTTGAGATTCCTGTTGTCGTACTCCTTGATGTACGAAGAACCCTCCGGAGCCATAACCTCAGTCTTTGTAAGGTCATACTCACCCATTCTCTTTCTCTTAGACTTCTTCATAATCTTATCAATGTACATAGTCTTCTCGACAAGCGCATATTCCCACTCAACATCATTATTCTTAAAATAGAGATAACTGAGGAAAATAATAAGAGCAACCACCAATACTCCGACATACGGAATAGCAAGCAGTGCACATGAAAGCACACACACGATAACAAGAATTGTCTGAATTATCTTGACATTCTGAGGTGTCTTTCTCTTTACAATCCATTCTGAAAAAAATTCGCCCATTGCGACCTCCTAATTTCTGCGCCTGCGCGCAGAGTTATTAGTATGATTATACAACAGGCGGATATAAAAAACAAGAAGTGCAATTGTTATAATTCCGTGAACTGCTTCATGCCACCAGCTTCCGCCTCTCACGCGGCATGTTGTCTATAATCATATCCATAAATTTTTCTACATTATACCCCCTCTCAGCCGAATAATACACAGGCATCCTGACCTTCACCCCGGTAGCTTCGGCAAGCCTGTTGCGGACGGATTCCGCCTTCCTGTCAAGAAAATCCCTTAGCACAATGTCGGGACAGTTCGCGCACTCATTCCAATGCCTGCCCTTCATCGCCAGATCAGCCTGATTGATTGCCACATATATTCTGTCACTCTGGAAATTCGGCACTATGACATCGCTCAACAGCTTGTAGATAGTTCCCATGTCCCTGCCGGAGCCGTCAAGAATGACAACAACCATATCAATCACTCCATACTGCATATTTTCGAGAAAATAATCCTTATATAAAATATCAACCAAGCCCTTGGCATATTCCTTGTCGCGCTCAACATTGTCGCCTAAGCCCGGACTGTCCCAGATACGGAATGAATCATTTAATTCTGAAGCCGATATACTCATTGTCTCAGGGGCACAGCCCCTGCCGACAGCATTAACTTCCCTTGTAAACAATGCATTGATGGTTGAGGACTTCCCGGCACCCGTTTCACCTACCACCAGCACATCCAGCGGACGAAAATGCGCAATTCTCAAATTCTTCTTAATATCTTCCACTCTGTATAATGTATCCATATTTACGCCTCCTTTATAATCCGAACAGACTGCCTACAAAACTTCCAACAGCCTTTACCGCACCGACAACACCGCCTACAATACCACCGACAACCGTACCTATAACTCTTCCCGTGTTTCCGAATATGCTTCCTATATCGCCCCCGACATCAGCACCATCCGAAACGCCGTCTTTGATGGAGTCAAATATACTCTTTCTGGTTTCACTTCCATAATCAAGTATCTCGTCATTATCAACCCACATCGCCTCGTCATTGTTGACATTGTTTACATAGACCGCTCTCTTCTCCGAAGGAGTAGCCTTAACAATATAATAAAGAAGCTTCGACAAGTTATACGGTCTGTTCTGGACGCCGCCGTCCTCCATATAACCTGCGCTGTAATATATAGGTTCAACCCTGAGACCTGTCGCCTCATAAATCCTGTCCCTCACCGACGCAGCCTTATTATCAAGGAACTCCTTGAGCTGCTCATCAGGCTCATTCTTCTCGTAATCCCAGTTACGCCCCTTCATTGCCATATCCGCCTGATTGATTGCCACCAATATCCTTCTCTCCTTCTCAGGTCCAAGGTTCGGAATGATGACATTGTTTATAAGCTCGTAGTCTGTACCCATATTCCGGCTTCCGCCGTCTAAGATTACCAGTACAAGGTCTATAAGCGCATTGCCATCCTTGTCCCTCTCCAAAAGCTTGTTGATAATGTTCTTGGCATGTCTGTTGTCCGCCTCCCTGCCATCGCCAAGCCCTGGTGTGTCCCATAAGACAAGGTTGTCCAACTCGTACTTCTCAATCTCCATCGTCTCAGGGTCCACGCCGACACCAACCTTTGCGACCTCCGTATCAAACAAAGCATTTATGGTGGAGCTCTTTCCACATCCTGTGGCTCCCGTAACCATAATATTAATCTTCTGCTCCTTCAGTCTCATCACGTTCTTAAGCATTTTTCTTCTGGTGCTCTCGTCAATTCCTGCACCCATAATGTCTTCCTGCATTGTCTCAAAAATATCTCTCTTCATAGTTATTATCTCCTATTATTTATTATGTATTGTTGTATCTTCTAAAACCATCAAGCAACTCTATCTATGTTTTCTCCTACTGTTCACCTCCATTTTTGGCAAATTCGTTTGCAAGCATCCAGCCTAATCCCTCCGTCAACGAAGCAGCCGTCACCGCATTGCTCACATTACCTGCTACCGGAATCCATCCGGCTGCTACCTGTGATACAGCACGTCCGACCGTAGCCGCTGCGGCGCTGCCCACAGCCGACTTTGCTGCACTCTCTGTGAGATTAATACCAAACACCTTCCCTAAGGATATCGTCATTGCAAGCTGTACAGGTGTTATCAAAAAATTATCACTGCAAGGAATCTGGGCAAGCCCCGCTCCCACACATGCCGTCGCCGCACCGGCTAAATGAATTATTGTGTTACACTTGATTTTCTCTGACTTTGTCATATTCTTTTCCTCCATATTGTCTGTGTTATCTTTTCTCTTTATTGCCGCTCTTACTTCCGCCATCCTTCTCCCTCCTATTTCATATCAGCCTCTGAACCGCTGTGCTTTTCAACCACCCCCAGAACCGCACCAAGCAAATCCGTAATTAACCGTGCCACAGCAAGCACATCTTTTCCACTGAACTTCCCGGAATGTTCCTGTGACCTATCAACCACCTCAACTCTCGCATCAATTCCAATTCCTAAACCACTCTTTTTTTCTTTTAAAATACTCATACTTTTTTCCTCCAAATCAACTGTTGTTTTGTTCCTTACACTTATTACTCTTATGAAATTATCCTTCGTTCATTTTTTTTGAAAAATTTTTTATTTTATATAACAACGAATGTTTCCGGCATAGGCACCCTCCTTATCTGCCACACTCACAGTGTGTAATTATTTTCCTTATACATATTTCTCATCCAAAAAAATTCACCGTTCATTTTTTTTCAAAAAAAAATCCCCAGCCACCACTTCTATTACATGTGCAATAGGTGGTGACCGAGGACTTACCCGATAATCTTAATAAATCATTCATACATCTTTTCTTATCCTGCGCAACACACGGCAGACTATCATTAACGCAAAAAAAGACCTTGGAACAACTTCCAAGGTCTTAAGGCGTGCAGTCGGCGGGACTTGAACCCGCACCCAAGCAATATGGACTAGATCCTTAGTCTAGCGCGTATGCCAATTCCGCCACGACTGCTTATTATGTGCTTCGCTGTGTTCCAGCGACATGATGTATAATAGCATACCTTTTCTAAGAATGCAAGTACTTTTTTGAAATTTTTTTAATTTTTTTCAAAAAATATTCTTTTCCTACAAAATACACAATTTCATAGTTGCTCACCACAGCCATCATAACAATAGTCATAACATAAACCCTACAGCCACTATAGTTTTACCATCCCATGCCGGAGAAGGTGTAAAACTAATTGCAACATTTCTTATATTCATCTTGACAAATTCACACTATAGATGATATTATATAAAAGCTTCATTGAGCAGAGCTTATCTGTTCAGAATTATATATTGATATGCAGTCGTGGCGAAATTGGCACACGCGCATGATTCAGGTTCATGTGGACTTACGTCCATGAGGGTTCAACTCCCTTCGACTGCATTAACAAAAATCCTCAAATGCTTATCAGACAGGCGTTTGAGGATTTTTTTGTGAGGTGATGGAATGATTCATAGCAGTTTGCGGTCTTTAATAGTCTAGGTTTTCATATCACAATTTGCTATTGCATATACTTCTAATTAAAATAACAATAAAAACTTACCTGAAAAATCACAAAGCTCAGATATACCAATCAAATTAACTGACACATCAGCCGGCATCCTTTATCATATGCCGGCTTTACATGACTATATATAAACTTCTCCGGTTTACCTGATACAGTTTTAAATCCCATTTTTTCATAGTGGCTCATCAATTTATTATGGGGCAACGCATAGATATAAAGAATTTTCGCTCCAACATATAGGCTGATTTCTTTAATCAATGGTAAAATAAATTTTGCAAAAATATAGCTTCCCAATTTAGGAATATCATCATGCCCTTCCCTGTAATCATCATTAACTGCAAAATTAGCAAGTTCTATTCCTGTATAAGTATCAAAACCTTTAAACAAACCTCTACTAACAGTCAATAATCCTGTTCGCAAAGTAAAATATGCAACTATACAATCTCCGTCTTTTATCAGATATGTCCTTGCAATTCCATATAATTCATCACGATATGCAATGTTCTGTAAATAATACTGTAACCCATACCCTTCCTTTTTCTTGACCTTAAAGTCTGATAAGAGTTGTATATCTTCTTGGCATAAATGATGAATGGTAAACAGACCATTCAAACTTTCAAGATTAATCATATGTTCCCCTTATTAATTTTTCTTTCCCTTAGTTTCATTGTCTCATATTCCTGAGCCTCTTTAAACAATTCTGTTCTATCCGGTACAGTCAATGATTGTAAAAAATCGTTCATTCTATTTGCTTCTTTACGCGACACCCAACGCCCTGTAAAAGGTTTAACATTTATTCTCATATCAGACACCTCCACTCACATTTGTGGTATATTATATGTTCTATTGACTAAATTATAGATTTTTATTAGAACAATGTCAATTTCTTTCTTATCGGCAAACAGGTTATCAAAACAGTGCTTATCAGCTACTTATTTTTTTGCCTAACCTCCATGAAGTATCTTAATTTTCAAACCATAAAAACATAGGTTAGGCAGTGTGCCGGTATAAAACCTACATATTTCATGTTGTATTTTTATGGATTCTACACTATAATATTTGATGTGAGATGGGATGTCGAATAAAAATGATTAAAAAACAGATGTTTTTTCTATAATATTTCAACATAATTGTAGCTACAATTCGCGCCCCTTGCGGGGACTGTAACAAAATCTGCTGAGCATAAGCTGACTCTTTTAAGGCTACAATTCGCGCCCCTTGCGGGGACTGTAACTAGAATTTCAATGGGACTCATTATTTGGGCCTAGGCTACAATTCGCGCCCCTTGCGGGGACTGTAACCTTCCCGCTAATGAGAATTGCAAGCCCGCTTACAAGCTACAACTCACGCCCCTTGCGGGGACTGTAACTTGGGATATGGGGTCTGACACCACTGTCCCAGCAGCTACAATTCGCGCCTCTTGCAGGGACTACGATAAATTCGCATCTGTCTCTAATGAGGCATGCGATATGTACCAACTCAGATGGGCTGTTTTTTTATAATGTGCATTATCACAAATAGCCTGTTAATCACACAGCAATAAAAAGAGCTTCCACCCACAGCCGGCATTATGAATTTGCCAATTGCTGTAGGTGAAAGCTCTTTTATTTCGTGGAAATTCACAGGACGTAGTCCAACATCTGTGCTGTTGTCTTTTGCCTGCCAATGCATATTATTCTGTTGTTATAATTATTTCCCATGACATAGAAACGTACTGTGTCCATATCGGTTTTTATGGTTTGATTGAGTAACATTGCCAGCTCCGTCAATTGAGCGTTGTCAAGATTACATTCATATACCGATTTTTGCACTGGACACCCCCATTTCATGCATATACGCCTGACTTTATCTAAACGCGCGCGTCCTTTTGCGTCCATTGTAGATATATCATATACAATTGCTACTTTCATAAACTGACACCCCCTCATCATCTTCTGTATATTGGAATATATCGCGCAGTCTCACCGCGCATGAGCCGGTTGAGCTGCTGTGCCTGAATAAACGGAATCAATCCAAACGGAACATTCTCATCAAAGCCGTTAATGCACGTTGTCTCTCTTTTCATTTTGTTCCACTCTCTAAAGACAATATTTCGCCCTTCCTTATTCAAAAGGATTCCGTCTCCATTTTCTTCAAACATATCTGCGTTTATCTGCCTGAGATTTATCAACTTTAGCGCAAATCTGTCCGCGACAGCCGGGCGCAGCTCCTCCATCATATCCAGCGCAAGTGACGGTTTGCCCGACCTGTCACCATGCATAAAACCAACATAAGGGTCAAGCCCAGAACTCTCAATCGCACTGATATAATCAACCATAAGCATTGTATACACATATGACAACAGTGCATTACAGCAATCCTTCGGCGGTCGGCGGTTTCTTCCTGAAAAGTGCAGACGCTCATCGGGGACAAGAATAAATTTATCAAAAATATCATAGTATATGCGTCCCGCACTTCCCTCAATGCCACGAAGCTCATTCACATCCGTACAGTACATTGCCTTTTCGTTCATGGCTTCAAGCTTTTTTCGCGCCTTGTCAAATTCCACGTCCGACATTCCCGCATGGTTCCATATAAACCGGCTTATCGCATAAATGCAATTCTGTATTTTGCCGCTTATCATCGATGAAGCTATTCCAAGCCCACCCTGCGTCTCAGATAAAAGATACTGCTGCTTACGCACAACCACATTCCCTTTTGTGCGACCCTCAATTCTATACCTCAGCTTGCCATTGGCTGTGAGAAAATACAGCCCCACTCCAAGCTCAGCACATTTGGTATACATACTTTCATCAAAATTGCTATTTCCAAAGACCAGTATTTTCTCAATTTCGTGAACCGGCACATGCATTATATCCGTCCCATCAGCTTCCATGAACTCAAAAGCCTGCCTGTTCACCTTCGCCTTTATGTTATCATTCGTAATATATAAGGTATTCTGCAATTGTCTCATAAGCACTCTTCTCCTTTCTGCAACGATAAATCAAAACATTGTCCACATTATTACAAATCAATCCTCTATAAATTCATTTCAAATACTCTCCTGCAAATTATCTTTTGTAACAACAACTTTTTCTTCCAAATAAAATATTCCATATCAAGTGCTACATAAGCACACATCATTCATGGTTCACCACCTCCATCTCCATTCTCTTGATTTCCTGCCAGTACAGGTGCCTGAACTCATACTCCTCCTCAAACACGCCATCCCTCACCTGTATCTTTCTGCCTGTTCTAACCCTTCCCGACACAGCCTGCAGAACCGGTCTGCCATCCGCCATTTTTACCAGTTCGCTCAGCATGAGTGCCGGAAGCACCGCCGCTACCACATCACAGTTTTCCACCTGCTCCTTAAGCTGTCCCATGCTCTCAACCGTTCCGGCATAGATTTCCACCTCAAATTCACCATATAACCTTGCCAGTCCTTCCAACTGCTCTTTCGTCATTACATGCCTTGAAATCCATAATATTCTCTTCATAATTTAACTCTCCTCGTGCAATATTTCTGTTCTATACTTATTACTCATGCGTCCGGAAGCTTAATTCATTTTTTCTGCCTAACCTCCATGAAATAAGTTGATTTTCTACTATAAAAAACTAGGTTAGGCGGTGTGATGATATAAAACTTAGATAATTTTGTGTTGTATTTTTATGGATTCTGCACTACAATATAAAATATGAGATGGAATACCGTGTAAAGATAACCGGAAAATAAATGCCCTTTGCACTGTATTCCGGCATAATTGTAGCTACAATTTGCGCCCCTTGCGGGGACTGTAACTTCCATAGTAATCACATATCTTGAATTCCATTTTAGCTACAATTTGCGCCCCTTGCGGGGACTGTAACTAGCACTAATCATTTGTATCATCTCCTTCTTGCTACAATTTGCGCCCCTTGCGGGGACTGTAACTTACCTGTGAGCTCGTATAATCGTCCCCACGCAGCTACAATTCGCGCCCCTTGCAGGGACTGTAACTAATGATTACATTACAAATACGCACTTACTGTCCAGCTACAATTCACGCCCCTTGCGGGGACTGTAACCATAATAATTACCTCTTTTTCTCATGATTACTGTGCTACAATTCGTGACTCTCATGGGGACTGCAACGTGAAGCTGCCTGAACATGTGATGTACAATGTGCTATAATTTACGCCCTTTGCGGGGACTGTAACTGTTCATCATCATAGCATGTTCTCCCTTTTATAAAGCTGCAATTTGCGCCCCCTGCGGGGACTGTAACTTATTTCATTGTCGATAGTTTCAGTTGTCATGTGTTGCAATTCGCACCCCTCACGGGGACAATAACAATTCTGTCTTGGCATATATAGATACATCAATCCCTATAGCCATACATATATTTCTAAAAATGAAAACAATCTTGTAGCATGGAACAACACATATAGCATATACGTCACATTCGTATCTCAAATGCAAAAGAAAAAAGCCTCTATCTATGTGTCATTTTTAACAACACGCAGATAAAGGCTTTTCGCATTTTCATATTCAATTTAATTATTTTGCAGATGTTCTGTCCTGATATTCTACAGCTTGTCCACCCGGACTGCACCCATTCCAAGGGTGGTCTTGATTCCTATTCCGGAGTACGCGGCGTAGTGCAATAGCGCTCCGGCAAGCTCTGAGTGAAAGCCTGACAGACGGTTATATATGACTATGCTGCCCTTGAAGCCGGGGATTCTGTTCTTTTTAAGGCGGTAGCACGCGTCCTTTAAGATGAAATGCTCAAATTCAAGACCGGCGGCAATGCTCTTTTCGCCTTCGCCGTCCTCATCCTCAATCGGACATTCATCAATACAGCCGTTCCACGAATTGATAAGGCTGTGCACTATCGCAACGGGAGTCGGCAAGTTCACACATTGACCACGGCTCTTGAATGCGGTCGGCGTATCGAAGGTGAGACTTATCCGTTTCCAATCTTTGCCCGCCAAGAGCAGCTCCTCAACGCTGTCAATTTTCGCAATCTTTTTGTCGATAATATCAAACACAGCACCTCCATCAAGACAGCACTGCGTCATTTCGTCAAGAACAGGTGACAACTCACGGATTGCTGTGTCATTGAGCAGACTTACATTCCACAGAATCCCACCCTTACTATCTATTGTTAGATTCTGGCTCACCGGTGTGATATCGCACTGATGTACATACTCACCGAACTCCGGTGCGGCTTTCGACAGGAGCATGGCATACAGTCTGTATGCCAGCTCATTTGCCACAATGATTTCGCCGGATATTGTCATCTTCATTGTGTACTTAACAATCATAATCACACGGCTCCTTTAATTCAGCTTTTTGCTTTTCTGAAACTGACTTCTCAGCTCGTCCTTATATTGTTTTCTGAAATTGCTCCTGCTTGAGACAAGCACATCCTTGCCGTATACCCTTCTCAGATACGAAAGCGAAACTGCCGGATTGTCACCCAGAGGGAGCTCTATCATCCTGCCCTTTTTCTTATCGTCGGGAGCGTCCATTATATCATCGTAGTTCTTTAAGCCTGTGTGTTTTATATCTTCAACAGATTCACATGGTCTGCACATGTAGAAATTAAGATATTCACTGTTCAGTGCTCTCATCACATCCCTCTCATGGCGTATTTCCACATCCTGGCACTGAGGACTGGCAACATTCAGAACGTCCGTGATATTCTCAGTATAGAAGATTCTATACCACCTCCACCGCGGCGTCTCATGTGTCTTGATTTTTGACATGACATCAACCGCAAGAGCAAACAATTCATCCATAATATCACCGGTTCTATTGTATGATATCACAGCCTCCTCCTCGTCCTTTTTATCAGCAAAAAGCTGTGACCACAGAACCTCCTCTCCTTCATCATTCTCTATGTTGATATCGTATGACGTCTCATGTGACAGGTAACCTTTTTTATTACCATATATTTTCTTTTTATAATCGTTTTTTCTCTTAGCAGTTGTTACAGACAGAAGATGTGATAAACTTCCCTTGGCAGGGTCATAGCTTTTGAGACAATATACAATTGCTTCAAGATATATACTCTCTAAAATACATGTATCCTCACCATTTTTATCTTTCTTCTTATCAGGTATATTGTATCTGCACACTGCCAAGGTGAAAATATCATTCCATAGTCTTTTCTTGCGCGCCGAATCGGTCACCTCATCCAGGCTGTACCACTCATCTGCCTTTTTATCCAGCTCCTTTTCAAGTTCTTTTAATTCCGGGGCGGAATATCCTTCCCTAAACTTTCGCTCGACCATACTATTCCTCCTCATCCGATATTATAAGCTTTAAGAACTTCTCAGGATTCTCTATCTTCTTCTCGGCAAGCATTCTCACTATCTCATCCATCTGGATAAGCGCCGTTACATCGTATATCTTAGCGCTCGGAGGGGTTGTTCCTCTGTTAATCTCACCGTATACAAGACAGCCTATGGAGGTGTTCTTCTTGGTTCTGTACGCATACTGAACCGCCATCATCATCGCAATAGAGTTGATTTTTGTTCCGAAGGTAAGACATGCGTATATCTCATCATCCTCAGCAACGTACTCTATCATCTTTAAAAATGCCGCGATATGTTCATCGACTGTCTGACCTGATGGGATAATAATTTTTTCTACACCATCCGGGCAATTGATTCCCTTGTTTTTGCACACCTCATTCACCTGACTGCACAAAAGCTCATAATTTTCCTGTGTATACTCAGGATTGGATATCACCGCATATACCTTGATAGTCTCGCCTTCCTCCGCATAGCCGTTAATAACCGGCACAATCGGATAGCTTGTCGGTGTATCCAGCTTAAGAAGCGAATTGCCGACAGGCTGATACAGATAAGCGTCAAGTCCTGCCTGTCCTATATTTCTTTGAAGCGACACAAATGTAAAAAATTTTTTCATAATTCCACTATCACCTTTCTGTTATTTTTTGCGTTCACGGTATTCCTTTACCGTCTTAAATATTTTCTCCTTGCTCTTACCGTACTGTTCAGGCGGCATATATGATGTATCGATATAATTTGCCCCGAATATCCTATGCATGTACATAAAATCTTTTATCCTGTCCTCATCATCTATGCTCACAGTTCTTCCGGTCTTTATAATATTAGATACATATTTCTTATAGTGCTCAATGTAATCTCCTATTTTCCCCGTTGTGTCATTATACGGATTGTCTGTGAGTGTACTGCTTCCATACAGCTTGCCCGCGTCAAGCTCTGACAGACTGTCAATCTTCACCGACACGCAGCCATATCCGAACGGCTTTCCCTTTCCAATCCCCTGATAACAGCCATTGTCAAGCTGCAGCGCCCACAGCAGGAGCCCTAACTCATCCTCGCTGAGGTTCGTGAATTTGACAGTGCCATGGAACACCGTCTCCTTCGGCAAAGGCTTTATTATAGTTGGGATATTCTCATTCTTCTGGTCTATCTCCGGAACCTTCTCTGCTCCGTACCAGTACTGCTTATAGCCTCTCAGCTCTATCTCATCATCAAGATAGTTCTCATTGCGTTCCCCATCTCTTTTCAAATAGATTGGATAATAGCTTGCCCGCGGCTGTCCCTGGATAAGCGTTACTCCCGGCATTTCCTCAGCCTTGCCATCAGCTTCGGCTCCTAGGAAGCTCAGCCTTGATTTGTATGAAAAATCATCGCCTGTAAAACCGAACATTGAATATACATAATCGATGACCTCCTTATCGGAAGCATTAAGCTTCTTATGTATCGGCGGCAGTCCATCCTCAACACTCTGCTTTCCAAGTACCCTCAAATACAATGTCATTCCGATACTTATATGTCCGTTATGTTCAACATAAAATACAGGCTTACACTTTTCTCCGTCTTTAGGCAATTCCCAAAATGATATATCACCATCATTTCTAATATTTTTTAATGCTTTTTCTCTGAACTTAAAATCTACTTTGTATTTATCAATATCATCCTTCGGAACCTTGAATTCTCCTTTATTCCCTTTAGGCGAAAAAATATACAAACAGTGTGGAGAGGTCAATTTGATTGGTTTTCCTGTTGATATAAGCAATCCCTGTTTATACGGTTTTTCTTTTGGCTTATCAGTTACATCTTCTGCAATCCCATCTCCATTCCTGTCAATGTAATATACATCTTTTGTTTCTGCATATGGAATATCTCCATACATTTTTATCAACGATGGATTATCTCTTTTTATTTTGCAAAATCCATCTTTTGCAGCAGTGATATAGTATTCACCACGCCTACATTCTATATATCCCGCCTTAACATTCTGCCTACCCATACCGCGATTAAGTCCAAGTATATTACTATATTCTGTTTTTAATGGTTTATTATTCCCCGCAACATTTCTATAGAAAAAGCGTTCATCCTCTATATCCTCGCCATCCCTTATAAGTCCGTACCCCAATATATGTACATTCTCCCTTATAAGTCCTCTCACCGTTGAGCCGGGTATCTCGTAATTGCCTGCGATATTTTTATAGAAATGCTGTGTCTTTATACCTTCCTTCTGTCCGGCATGTGGTGCCTCCGTCTCCCCGCCGATAAACACAGGTGTCTTAGCCGTAAATGTATAATGAATCTCACCTGTCTTTAAATCCGTGGCAATACAGTTATGCTTCGGAAGTTCATCGACATCGCTGTATCGTTCTATCACGGTATCGGCAAACTCAATGAAATTATATGGAGCGTGCAATTCGTCCGCCTTATTATAGCCCTGAAAGCTCTTATTTGAAAAACCACGTCCCGAACCGTCTCTTCTACGAACATTATCATTTTTATCATTTGCATTATGCTTAGCAAAGCCGCGGTTATCGGAATTGCGGTCATATCTATTGTCATAACTATTGCCGCGGTTATTATTATCATTATACCATCCCATACTTAAACACCACCTTCCATGCCCGACATTCTCAGGGTCTTTACATAGTATTGTCCGTCATCATCAGTACCCAGTATCTGTCTGACTACCAGCTTTCTTCTGTCACCGTCAATATCATATTTTCTCTCAAGATACTTTTCATCCGCTTCCTCATACAGCTTCACGGCTCTCAGCACTCCGTCCGCATTTATGAATCTTATCTCCTCTTTTCCATCAAAGAAATGTGCCTCCATCAGCTCTTTGTCCGGAACGAAGTTCTGCGGTGTCTTTCCCCTGTACACATCGCTCAGCCTGTATATAAACGCGTAAGGCTTGTCAAGCGCTTCCACCAATGCCGTATCATTATTTTCATACTCTTTTACCATCATCACACCTCCAACGAATCCATCCACTGTTTAAACATTCCGTCCTTATCGTCACAGCTTATATTGCGGTTCTCATCAAAGTACATCGCTCCGCCGCGTGTTCCATCAGATACCTTAATCGCCTTCACATTGACATAGCCTCTGCCTATGGACTGACCGCCGCCAAGGGTATACAGTCCAAGACCTAAGTCTCTCAGCGCATACAACATTAAAAGATACATGCGTTTTTTCTCTGCCGCGCTCTCATCGTCCGCATAACCCGGCATGCTTATGCTTATCTGTGCTGCGGCGGATACCGGCTCCTCGTTTATAAGCGCCTTTTCTATGACACCGCCTGTAAATTTATTGATTCGGATTCTTGTACAGCACTTGGAGTTGACATTCTCATTGTACCTTACCCTCACCTCATCGAATAATACCAGACCCTTTTTTCCGTCTCCGGTCTCTGTTCCGAACATTTCGTCCGGCAGTCTGCCTATGTCCTCTATGGATTTATTCTTTTCAAGCCAGTCCGCAATTATCTGAACCCTGTTTCTTATAACACCCTTGATGGAGGTTCCTGGAATTATGACGTACCTGACCTTTTTCCCTGTCTTTTCGTCATACTCATCCTCGATAATGTTCTGCTGTACCACATTCTGCTGCGTGTCCGCCGTATATTTTTTCTCAAAATCAAATGTGGCAGACTTGATGAGAAATTCTGGAATCTCGCATTTGATATTGAAATTTACCCCGCTGTGCGCCGAAGCTGTCGCAGCCTTGGCTAAATCAAGCTTCCTGCCGTTATACTCATCCTTAAGCCATGCCCTGCGCTCACTCTCATCCTTCATATGATAAACCTGCTTAAAGACCTCAAGGCTTACCCTGCCATACCCGGATGTCTTATATGCGCCAAGCCTTATAATTCCGTTGTCCATCGCGGCAAGTATCTTCTCTATCGCCTCCGCATCGCTGTCCATATCGCACTCTGTTCCCAGATAGGTGATTGAAAACTTAAATATGCTGCCCGCGCCTATGTGCCTCACATCAAATTTCGCTCCTTTGAGCGCGCTTCCCGACTTACCGTCTATGCGCAGTCTTGTCCTGAACTGCACCGGTGAGGTATCCTTAAAGACACCTTCCGATATAATCAGCCGCCCCTCCTTTTCGTTGGAGCCAAACAAGCCTTCGCAGACTTTCGCGCAGTTCACGCCGGCATAGGCTCTCATTGCACCGGCAAGTGAGCTTCCCTGAATAATGGCTCTTCCGTCCGAACCGACAAGAATTTCATCAGTCTGCGCGCCACTGTCACCGGTATGTAAAGGCGATACACATTTTGCTTCTATCTTATATATTATTGCATTGTCAAACAGTGCCATATCCTACACCTCCGTATCAATTTTTCTGCTATAGTCGAACAGTTCACACAGCAGCTTAAGACGCTCCACAGCATCGGCTTTCACAAGCTTGTCATCCTCACCGCCGTTAAGCACGTTCATACAGATGTGTTCGATTCCGGAGTACTTCTGCTTATCCTGCTGCCTGTCATCAGCTTTCTTTAGGAATCTTTCAAGCTCCTCCCTGCACTTTTCGGATGTGAGACCACTATTATTGATTCTTCCGATCATTCCCTCTAAGAGCGCCTGCAGTCCGCCTATCTGGCTGGCGGATGGGCCTGAGGAATGGGCAATAATCTTTTTCTGTGCAGTATCCATTATCCATACACATCGGTTCCTTCTTATCTGTGCCCGGTCGACAGGCTTACTGCCATGTCCACCCTCCGGCGCTTCTGTGGCGACATACTTTTCCTTGCCTGTTATGCTCTCAAAAATATCTTTTCTTATAAAAAGAATGTTGCCGAAGCCATCAGTCCTTCTCGCACCGATTCCGCTCTGCTCCAGCTTGCGCAGACTGTGCACCGCCGGCACTTCATCCATGCTGAGCTTGAATATGCTTCCCATATCGTACATTCTGACAAGTGGGAGACTGCAGCCCCATTTCACATTGTAACCTCCGTATTCGGACACCGATGTACTGCACAGCTCAATTCGCAGCTTCTCAGGTGATTTAAGCTCCAGCATTTCACCTATTTTCTTACAGTCAAGACCGACCGGTTCCCCAGCCTCATTCATCATCGTGAAAGGTGACAATGCAAGCATATATATCGTGCTGTCCGCCGTATCGCCCTCCCTGTATCCGTAGCGTTCCATCCATGCAGGCTGTTCACACTGCTTCACCGTAACACTGCATCTTCCGTAGCCCTCGTACCTGTCGGCTCCTAACCATACCGTACCGTCAAGGACGCCCGCTATCTTCCGCGCAAGCTCATTGTCCTGAGTGCATATATAACCCTCAAATTCCTGTCCTGCTTCGATGTACTGGTTCTGGAACATCATCTTGTCATCGTCCGTATTCCTGCCGGCTTTTTTGATTCGCGCAGCCTGTCCTATCTCCACAGTCGAATATCTAATTCTGCCATCCTTTAAAGTGACCGCATCGCCCAAGGAAGCTCTCTTGACCCCGGGTGACAGCTTGCCTCCGTTAGCCAAAACCGTCTGAAAGTCTGATCCGTCCTTATTTTCATAAAATCCTTTTATCGGAGGAAGTGAAACTCCATCTAAATATAAAAGGGCATCAAAGAATCTTGTGTCATCCGACAGAAGCTGCGTCTTATGCTCCTTGAACCATTCCGGCTCAGCCTGTGAGAGTTTTCCCATGACCATTCCTCTTATCGCCGAACCCTTTATGTACCTGTCCGTGCAGTATGTGTTCATAAAGGAGCGCTGCTTATTGGTCATTATCAGCGGGCTTTCAAGCTTTATACGGTAATATATCGTGTTGGTATCAAGCTCGACACCACCTGACACAGCCGTCTCCTCCCCATACTCTATCCTGACATGTCCGAACCCTCTGTTTCTCAATGTGCCTACCCACTTGATACCGTCAAGGGCCTCCTCTATAAACTCCACATCCGCCTTGTGGCACTCTATCATACCGGAAAACACATAACCTGCCTTCACGCACTCCGCAAGCCTGAGGCTTCCGTCGCGCGCAATGCCGTTGCCGCCGATGGCTGTGAAGGCTCTCTCCACAAAGCAGTCCTCCGGCATTGTTTTTCTGTCACCGATAACCGCCGCCGTAAGGTTAAGCCTGTGCTCATCCAGCGCTCCGCCTCTGTCCTCAGTCCCGAACAGCGACGTCACCTTATCGCGTCCTAAGCCCTGCCAGTCTGCCACATTCGCAGCGCTCTCCCTCAAGAGCCCCTTCATCGTGGAGCCCTTAAGCATAGGATATCCTTCCCTGTCACGGAACACCGAAATATCCGTTCCGCCCGGCACACTGTAGCCTGAACCGAATATTGTGTCCGACAGCAGCCGCATATTGTACTTAATAGTTCTTCTCTCACTCATCCTATCTGCCCTCCTCCAAAAAGTAACAGTTATCCATAGCCTCCACAGCGTCAAAAATCAATGAATGTCTCACGCTCACAGCGTCCTTTGCCCTGCTTCGCGCTATCTCCTTAAACAGCACTCCGTCCTTGCCTGTGATATTTTTCATCATATTCTTCTTTATGTAGTACTCCGTCTCGACTTCACCCTGCTTTATCGCATTTCTCAACTCCTTCACCTTGCTTCTTGAGATATTGTCATTGTTCTTCTGAAATCTCATACAAGTCTGCTTAAAGAAATCGTATGTAAACTCCTTTTCAACCCTTTCATTATCCGGATTGATCACAACTAACGGTCTGAGCACCATGTCCGCCCCGTCATCCGTTATGTAATCCTCCCTGATTTCCGAAAGATTCTCCTTTAGCTGGCCGTACTCTATATGCCAGTCGATGAGTGAATACTTTCCCGACACATCAAGCTCAACACCACTCTTTTTTGCACTACTGCACAGGTGCTCGGACATATTATAAGCCATGTGGAACGGATATTTTCTGTGCACTATCGCAACTCCGGCGCACGCGGAATACCGCTTCCCATCCTCCTTATTGACCTTCGTGCTGAGCTTCTCAAGAAAAATTCTTGCACATTCAAGCCCGATATTTCCCGCTGTCACGAAGCAGACATCGTCGCCAGCAAGGACAACCGGTCTTACCGGAAGTATTCTAAGACCTCGCTCCGAAGGATCCCTGTCCGAACCAAGCCTCAGCTTGTCTCCGTACACTCTGTATATCTCCTGTGTCATCTCAGAGAAAGCTTCCTCGAACTGCGACTGTATGCTCTCGCTGAAATTTCTCAGCTTTACTTTGAGCTTGTCAAACTTCTTTTCGCTCTCGTATATGTTCTGCACCCTCGTGCCCATCGCATTTCCGTCGACATGCACAACGGCAAGGAAATTGTCCTTCACGGATTTATATTCATACTCATCATCCACAAAGCTCAACTTGTCAAAATCCTTCGGAAATGCGCAGCCATCCGGTGCCGCCACCATAGCAGGGTATCTGCTTCTGATTTCCCGCAAGCCTTCACTCTCAGCCTCCGTATTTTCCTGTGTCCCGCCAAAGTTAAGCCTTCTTATGCTCTCCCATCTCACCGACTTCTTCTTTTCAAGCTCCCGGGTTAGTCTTAGGAAAGCTTCCGGTGCCGTTTCCGTATCCTCGTCATACTCAATGCCCTTTGCAAATATCTCCAGCCCCGGATAATTTTTCAGTACATGTAGGGTTATCACGCTGGCAAACCTATCGGCACTCTCCTTGTCCGAATATTCCACTATCGTATGCCCGCCTCCCGCATACACATAATTATCCTCCTCGTTATAAATACCCTTCGCCACATCCTTGAAAAATTCATTGCTCGTGACGTACGCTATATCCCGCGAACGGTTTACATTCTCAATAAGCTTCTTCTCCGAAAAAATGTAATCCTGCTTACGCGATACCTCCAAAATCATCAAATATCTTTTCATATCCATCCTCCGTTTCCCTGTTATTGTTTGCCATAAAATTCATCCAGCCCGGTCTCCATGCACTCTGCGTACCTGTTCTCCGGTTCCTTCGCAGTTATATCCCGCGCAATATCGACGAACAGACTTATCGCCCTGTTAATGCACCCAAGTGACAGCCTGTTGCCCTTTTCAGAGGCATGGTTCGCATTATTTCTCTCATTTTTGAGCGCTTCATGCAGCTTGATAAATGTCTGCATCTCCCTTATATCCGCCCTGCTCACTCTCTCAAGCTCAACCACATTGTTGCATGGTTTCTTGTTCGCATTCTGTGTTATCGTAAATGAATCCCCCTTGATATAGCACACCGAATCGTATCTGTAGAAACCTTCCGGAACCAGCTCCGGCTTCAGCAAATCCTTTATGCCGCATAGCTGTGCATAGCTTCGCCAGAAATTCTTATCCTTCTCCTCATCGCACCTCTCTGCCTCCGCCGCATAGCTTCTGTACTTGATATATGTATCTATAAATTCGTCATCCGGCATGGCTGTGTCATCCGCACCGTTCTCATCAAGCTTCTTTTTTAGCTGTGAAAGCACTTCGCTGTAATCGCTCTTGGTGCATGGAATATCGGTATACTCATATACGCTTTTAGCCTGTGCCTTATCCTTGAAGCTGTCAAAAATTATGTCATGCATGTCCTGATTGTACGCCTTATCCTTTTTATTCTTATCAGCCTTATTATTAATCATATATGCCACCACAGCCTCAAGCACTGTCCTGTATATATTCTTCCAGCCGCCAAGCAGACCAATTTTAAAGGGCTCCTCCATATATTTCTGCTTAAATTTAGGAAGCGTATCAGCCTCACCAATCTTCGCCATGGTTCCGCCGTTACATTCCTCAAGATATTTTTTCAACAGCACAGGGTTCTTTTTATCTTTTTCATGGGACTCTATTATGTTGCACAGCAATTCAACCTTCAATTTTTCCCTTATCGGTTTCAAATAACTTTCGGCAGCCTTGTAGTACATTACGCGCTCATAATTCGTTTCATAATCCAGAATCTTAACATTATCCACAAAGTCGGCATCATTGTTAGTCATCCTGATTATATTCCGGCAGAAAAATTTTGGAATCTTGTCCTCTATGTATGTGAGCGCCTGCTGCGTGAATCCCTTACGCGCACACCATTCGATTGAGTCTATCACATTCCTGTCATCCCTAAGCAGAACGCCATAGTCATTCTCAATCTCCTTGACCAGTATGTTAAAATATGGGGTTTCATATGTCTTTCCCTGCGCTATCTCCGCGGCAAGCTTCTGTAACGCCGCGTCCATCTGCGCTGAGTCGCATATCTGAATCGCATCCGCAACTCCCTTAATGCATGCCGCCAGTTGTCTCTCATTCACACTTTCATTCCCGGTCTGCTCACTTATCTTGTCTATGTATTTTATAAGCTGCTCTGCCTTCCCGTAATCGATAAACGCTTTCATGCCTGCGACAAGGTCATTGATGTAATACTGCGACGTGGCATCATAAATCTCATTTACGGTATTCTTTATATAATAATTGATGGCGTATCTGTTCTTATATTCAATCTGCCCGCTCTGCGTTGTGTAATCGGTCATCGTCACAATGGCATTAATTATGTTGGTTATTGCACGCCCTCCACCTTGCGTATCAATATAGACGTTCACCTTATACTTTCCATCCATTCTGAGCTCTCCGATAACCTCCGCTATCGTGCCAGCGTCAATCTCCTTATTGGAGCCGCCCCCTCCGCTCATCCTGATTGCAATTATTTCCGGCTTCTGCGCCACATCCACATGCTGTATATTCTCAAGCTTTCCCTCCGCGCACAGTTTTTCATAGTTGCAGGTCTTGATGTACTGCTGTATCTCATTCCTTTTTTCTTCTATACACCTTTGCAGCTCATCCGCGCTCTCATTTTCCGCACATCCAGCGCTAAGCCTGCCTTTTATGGCTTTTATTATTTCATCTGTGTTCTGTGCCTCATTTCCAAGCACTGTTTCCTTTATAAGCTTCCTTATGAAATCCGGAATATTCTTCCGGGCGTTTTCTTCTATCTCCGCTTTCGTACTGCCATTATATGTATATGATGAATCACCGGCGCCGTCCGTATTCAGGTAATTCATAATCTCATATCTGTACTGTTCAAATGACGCGGCAGCTTCATCCGTGTGCATGGCTATTATCCTGTCAACCTCTTCTCCTTCCTCCTTAAGCCGTCTGATGATAAGCTCCGTACCCGGTGTCATCGAGTTCATTGCCGAAAAACCCCAGTTCCCGCCCTTCGCCGCAAACCGGTAATATGACACTAAATTTTTGTCACCATTGGCACTTAGATTTAACAAAATCACATTCTTCTCTTCAAGCCCATTCATTTTCCTTTGCATACCGTTCCTCCTGCCACATTGAGTTTACTTTTGACATTATTATAACGCATGTTTTTGTGAAAATCATCATGTTTTTATATATTATTCAAATAATTTTCTCAATACATCCAATTTTGTTAGAATATATTTATATCACAATCCTCTGCATTAAATCCTGTCATACATATATCTCTGCGGTTTTAAAACACTATTCATTTTTTTGAAAAAAACATTGATATTTTTTTAATTGTGCTATAATTTCATTGAAAGTTATCCGCCACCGGGCGATGACGGACAACGATTCATATAATATCCGCCCGGAATCGAGGCATATTATGGCAAACATTATCTACGATGCAAGAAAAATCAAACTGATGGAAGCGGTCAAGGAGCTTTCTGACCTTGTCGGAAACAGTGACGAATGGTTCAACTCATTCTGGTCACTTGTCATGGAAAATGAGAATATTTATGAGGAGCTGCTCTACTATATAGACCACCATGACCTGCTATGCAGCTACACAATTGAGAATTATTCAATAGTAGACCTGTTCGTATGGCAGATGGCAAATTATAACCTTCTGCATGACACAGGCAAGAATGATGCCTCATGCTGTAAGGAGGCTATGGTTCTGTTTGCATTTGAGGCTATGGCGAAGATGGCGAAGGAGCCCGAAAAATATAAGAAGCGCATACAGTCGGATATGCGGCTGGATAAATGAGATTATGCGGCTTGCGGAGTTGGCAGGTGGGACATGGGGTCTGGTAGAG
>JBNMLM010000032.1:0-21374 GCA_050874845.1 Eubacteriales bacterium
ATATAATACCTGAACAGATTATTGCAAATATTCCAAGGAAGTATGCTGAAGGAGCTACCCAAGGAGCACCGCCGAAGATTGCGCCTGCAACCATCGCGATGAATGGAAGCTTAGCTCCGCAAGGAATAAATGTTGTTGTCATAATTGTCATCTTACGGTCTCTGTCATTCTCGATTGTACGTGAAGCCATGATACCGGGAACTCCACAGCCTGAACCGATAAGCATTGGAATGAATGACTTACCGGAAAGACCGAACTTACGGAAAATTCTATCCATGATGAATGCGATACGTGCCATATATCCACAGGACTCAAGGAATGCAAGGAATATAAAGAGCACAAGCATCTGTGGTACGAAACCAAGTACTGCACCGACACCGGCTACAATACCGTCAAGGATAAGTCCCTTTAACCAGTCTGCACAGCCGATAGCGTCAAGTCCTGACTCAAGAAGTACCGGAATACCGGGAACCCATACACCATAATCTGCAGGATCCGGCTCCTCATAGCCTGCTGCTGCAAGAACCTGTGCTGCTTTCTTTACATCTGCGCCTGTAGCCTCGAACTCCTCGACATTGAGTGTCTCTTCATCCTCAACACCGTATGTAAATGTATACGAATCATCAAGTGAAGCAAGCGCCTCATCAACTGCTGCCTGAGCTGCTGCTGCGTCATAATCCTCAGCCTCGCTGTCAATAGCATCGAGAACATCATCTGCGCCCACGCTCTCAAGGTAGCCTGATACAACATTCATAGCGTCAACGTAAGGTTCATCGTCATCCGCGAATGCTGAAGAACCGATTGCGAATAAATGCCAGCCATCGCCGAACACACCGTCATTTGCCCAGTCTGTAGCCCATGTTCCGACTGTTGTTACGGATACATAGTATACAATGAACATAACTACCGCAAATATAGGAAGTGCGAGCCATCTGTTAGTTACAACCTTATCAATCTTGTCTGATGTTGTGAGCTTCTTATTTTTATTCTTTGTAAGACACTCACCAATGATCGATGATATGTAAACATATCTCTCATTTGTGATAATGCTCTCTGTATCATCGTCAAGCTCATCCTCAAGAGCCTTAACCTCTGCTGATACATCAGGTACAGTCTGAAGTCTTGCACCAATCTTGTCATCCTTCTCAAGAAGCTTGATTGCGAAGAATCTCTTCTGCTCCTCTGCTACCTGTGCTCCAAGCTTCTCCTCAACTGCGGAGATTGCAGCCTCAACGCTTGGCTGGAACTCATGTACAATCTGATTTGCCTTCTTGCTCTTTGCAACGGCAATCGCCTTGTCTGTTGCCTCCTTAAGACCTGTTCCCTTGAGTGCTGATATAGCAACTACCGGGCAACCAAGCTTCTTGGAGAGCTTATCAAGATGTACCTTATCTCCTGTCTTTTCAAGTACATCAATCATGTTTACAGCCATGACTACAGGAATACCAAGCTCAAGGAGCTGTGTTGAGAGATAAAGGTTTCTCTCTATATTTGTACCATCAATGATATTGATGATAGCGTCCGGCTTCTCTGTGATGAGGTAATTTCTTGCGACTACCTCCTCAAGTGTATATGGTGAAAGTGAATAAATACCGGGAAGATCGGTGATGATTACATCCTTCTCTCCCTTTAACTTTCCTTCCTTCTTCTCGACCGTAACTCCCGGCCAGTTACCTACGAACTGGTTAGAGCCCGTCAAAGCATTGAACAATGTTGTTTTACCGCAGTTAGGATTACCTGCTAATGCAATTTTAATTGACATCTCAAAACTTCCTTTCCACTTATTGATAAGCTACCGCTTCCCTGAAAATTTTTCATACTTTTTCTTTTTCAGAACAGGCTTGATATATTGCCTGCTTCATATCTATTACTTTTATATTGCTCCGTGAGATTGCATTAACATACTCAAATTATGTATCACTATTTCATGTTATGTGCTACTATTTAAAATTGTGTTGCACTACTTTTTATTAGTTAATGCTAACTCATTGTCAAAAAATAAAGGCCTATTCAACCTCTATCATCTGTGCATCTTCTTTTCTAAGTGAAAGTTCATAGCCTCTTACAGTAACCTCAACCGGATCACCCAAAGGAGCAACCTTTCTCACATAAATCTCAACGCCCTTGGTAATTCCCATATCCATGATACGTCTCTTTACCGGGCCTTCGCCTGTAAGCTTCGCAACCTTGACGGTCTGACCTACAGCAACCTCTCTCAAAGTCTTCATAATAATCCTCCTAGTCAATGATTTCGCAATCCGCTTTCGCTTCCTGCTCATGATATTGCTAATGTGTCCTTACAAGGCAATTAAGGCTATACCATAATCCTGCATGCCATATCCCTGCCTATGGCTACTCTTGAGTCCTTGACATTGACAATCAAGTTCCCACCAATATCAGACACAACGGTGACTGTACCACCGACAACAAAACCCAGATTCTCCAAGAACTTTCTGGTCTCTTCCTTACCTCCGACCTTCTTAATAACTCCTGTCTCCCCGTCCTTCATCATCGTAATTGGCATCATATCATCCCTTCTTTGCATTTTGCTTTTGATTAGTAATATCTAACTTAAATCCTTTGTTAGTATATGCTAACGAATATTAGATGTCAAGAACATTTTATAATTTATTTATATTTTTTATGCACTGTTTTATGTGCACAATTCAACGCTGTACCAAAACACATTTCTTAACAGTTTTTTAACTGGAATATTTTATACTCAAATGCTATACTTTTATCCATAAGTGTAATCCATTACACACATATACTTGCAAAACGGAGGATTAACACTATGATTTACGGCATTTTAGTTGTCTCTGCGGTTATATTCCTATGTATACTCGCCAACAAGTTTTCCGATAAATTCGGAATGCCTACCTTAATATTATTCATGTTCATCGGTATGCTTTTCGGAAGTGACGGAATAGTTAAGATACCTTTCGACAATTACGAACTCGCCGAACGAGTCTGCTCGATAGCTCTTATATTCATCATGTTTTACGGTGGCTTCAACACCAAATGGAAGCTCGCGCGCCCGGTCGCCGCAAGAGCAGTTCTTCTCTCAACCGTAGGTGTTGCCATCACCGCGGGCGTGACCGCCATTTTGTGCCACTTTGTTCTGAGATTTTCAATGGCTGAGAGCTTCCTGATTGGTGCTGTATTGTCATCGACCGATGCTGCAAGCGTATTCTCAATTCTCAGGCAGAAGAAGCTCAACCTGAAGGACGGTACCGCCTCTCTTCTTGAGATGGAAAGTGGTAGTAATGACCCGATGTCATATATGCTTACCGTAATAGGTATCGGTCTTGTGGGCGCAGGAGAAACCGGCAATATAGCGTGGAACATCTTCTCACAGCTCACCTTCGGTTCAATTGTCGGAATTGTATTTGCTATAGCAACAATACTTATTCTTACTAAGACAAACATTGTAACAGATGGTCTTGATACGATCTTTATGATAGCGGCTGTCCTGTTCTGCTATGCCGCCTCTGAGATTGTCGGAGGCAATCAATACCTCAGCGTTTATTTTATGGGTATTATAATAGGTAACAGCAAGATTAAGAACAAAAACATACTTATTCCGTTTTTTGACGGAGTGACAAGTCTTGCACAGATACTTATATTCTTCCTGTTAGGTCTTTTGTCATTCCCTCACAGAATGCCGCAGATTATTCTTCCGGCACTTGCAATAGTTGTCATCCTCACACTCGTGGCAAGACCGATTGCCGTATTTGCAATCATGCTTCCCTTCAAATCAAGCATTAAGCAATGCCTGTTGGTGTCATGGGCAGGTCTTAGAGGTGCCGCTTCGTCTGTGTTCGCCATAATGGTCATATCAAGCGGGGCCAACATATCATACGACCTTTTCCATATCGTGTTCATGGTTTCACTCTTCTCAGTAGCGATTCAGGGAACACTCCTGCCTGCCGCATCCAAAAAGCTTGACATGGTCGATGAGAGCGCCGATGTCCGCAAGACCTTCAATGACTATCAGGAGGAATCGGCAATCACACTCATGCGAATGTTCATACCGGAGGGTCACAACTGGGTTAACAAGATGGTTCGCGAGGTCAACATGCCTACCGGTTCTCTCGCGATAATGATTAAGCGCGGCAAACAGACAATCGTCACCAGAGGCGATACCGTAATACGCGCCGGGGACAACATCATCCTCAGTGTTCCGTCCTACGAACCTACCGCCAACGAAAAGCTCGAAGAGCTGCACATTGATAAGGGAAATGAATGGTGCGGAAAGACAATCGCAGAGCTTAATCTTCCGCCTAATGAACTTATCGCTATGATAATACGTGGAAATGAGAACCTCATCCCGGATGGCAAGACTGTCATTGAGGAAGGGGATGTGGTGGTTACATATAAATAATGTCTGTATAGCTTTCACACTCACCTCATAATGTTTACTGACAAATAAAAATCTGCCCATAAGCTTCTTATAAAATCTTATGGGCAGATTTTTTCATGCTTTACTTGTCATTTCTCTGCCCATAGTCTTAATATCGAAGTCTTATAGACAGATTTTTTCATACATTACTTGTCATTTCTCTGCCCATAACCTGCTTTTTATATATATTAAGGCAGAGAAAACAGCTCTTACTTCTGATTTTCAATACGTTTTCTCTGCCCAAAGATATCTATTTTTAGTTATTGGACAGACAATGGGTGCTTTCGTGTGGCAGGCATAACCAAGCCCATCACTCTTTCCTCTTCCTAAACAGATACTCGTCAAGCTGCTTCTTGATATCCTCCGGAATCTCCCTTGAAACAGGACATACAACAGCATTGGCAAAGCGCTCCGTGAACAGCGAAAGGAAATCTATGTCGCGTTCTAACTGCTCCATGGACATCACATCCATAAGGTCATAGCGGCAATGTATAGGTGCCACATTTCCACCCGCAATGCGCGCAAAGGATACAGCAGGAACTCCCTTATCCGCAAAAGGTGTGGAATCGCTTGAGTACACTCCTGTCCTTGAGGCAACAGGGAATCCAACTTCAGCAGCCATATAGCTTATGTAATGTGACAGCTTTTCCTCAGCGGACACACACGCTATGAATTTTCCCATGTAGGTTCCTATCATATCAAGATTGATGTTGAGCGCCAGCTTCTCAAGCTCAGCCTCATGATCCTTAACGTACGCCTTAGAGCCAAGAAGCCCTCTCTCCTCACTACCGCAGAATACAAATCTCAGTCCGTAATTTAACTTCTTGTCCTTAAGCTTCTCCATAATTCCAAGAAGTCCGGCGCAGCCGCTCATATTATCGTAGGCGCCATGTGACAGTGTGGTCGAATCATAGTGTGCGCTGAGGACAATATATTCATCCCTCTGACCCGGAAGCTCCGCAACCACATTGTGTGACTTTCCATCGTACTCATTCTGTCGCACCTCAAGTCTTACATTCTTAATACCGTTTTTTACAAGATTTACAGCCTCGCCCGCATTTATCATGGCGCAAATAAGCTTCTTTGCCTCTCCCACAACAGCCTCACGCAGATCCCTCTGCTCAATGTCCTTGTCCGGATAGTGAATATTTCCGTACTGGAACAGTATAGCCTTCGCTCCCGCCTTAACAAGATCCTGGTATGTGAAGAATGAAACTCCGCCCACATCCAGAAGAACAATCTTGTCCATCGCGCCGGCTATCGATACCTTGTCAAGACCCGGCATATAATACAGCTCACCCTCAACCGAACCGCTTCCGCAGCAGGTAAATGCCTTACACTCAATCTCCGTACCGTCCGCATAGAGGTGTGCCTCCTCAATATCGCCCATGGCAACGCGGAAATCCTCTATCCATGCCTTAACGCCAAGCTGCTCACACTGTCCCTTAATGTATTCGGCAACCTGCAGCTCCTCCTTAGTTCCGCTGGCATGCACGAAATCAGTATTCTCAAATATGCTCCTCAAATTCATATACCATGTCTCCTCTCCGCAAAATAAAAGCTGGGACAGGGGTCAGACCCCGGTGTCCCAGCCTTTGGGACACGGGGTCTGACCCCTGTCCCAATAATCAATTTAATTGTTTGCTTTCTTCTTGCCTCTTCTGAGTACATACCAGAGTGCGCCTGTGATACATACTGATGAGTAACCACCGCAGATGATACCAACCATAAGAGGTGCAGCGAACTCACGGATTGCACTCACACCGAGTATGAATAGAATCACAACCATGATGAAGGTTGTGAGTGTTGTGTACACCGAACGTCTCATAGTCTGTGAAATACTTGTGTTTACAATCTCTGCAAGGTCTGCCTTACCCATCTGACCAAGGTTCTCTCTGATACGGTCAAAGATAACGATTGTAGCGTTGATTGAGTAACCTACGATTGTGAGCATACATGCTATGAAGGTATTGCCAAGTGTGATTCTTGCCACAGCGTAGAAGCCGACAACCACAAGAACGTCGTGTAAGAGTGCAAGCACGGCACTTCCCGCAAAACGGATATCCTTGAATCTGAACCAGATATACAGAAGCATGCAGATAGTCGCAATGATAACCGCAACAATCGCGTCTGTCTTCATCTCGTTGCTCACCGCACCGGAGATATTCTCTGTGAGGATTGAGCTCTGCTCAACACCGTACTTGGAGGTGAATAATTCCTCAAGAGCCTCTCTCTGCTCGATTGTAAGATTGTTGGTCTTAAATACTACATCATTGCCGCCCTGAACCTTCTGCTGCTGAACAGTTGAATCGCCGATTGCTGCAACAATATCAGGAATGATTGTGCTCTCAATCTCTGCCTGTGAGTAGTCCTGATTGAAGGTAACGGTTGTGGATGTACCACCCTTGAAATCAAGACCATAGTTGAACATTCCCTTACCGCGTGCACCATTTACAGTCACAGTCACGATACCGATAAGGATAAGTATACCGGAGATACAGAAGAAAATGTTCTTCTTTCCGATAAAGTTAAATGTCTTAGTCTCCCTTATAACACCATAAAGCTGCTCATTCTTAGCACCGAAGTCATAGAATAACTTGAGAAGTAATCTTGTTATGACAAGTGCTGTGAACATGGAGACAACGATACCTATAGCAAGCGTGTAGGCAAAGCCCTTAACCGCACCTGAACCCTTAAGTCCAAGAACAAAGGCTGCGATAAGTGTTGTGATGTTTCCATCGAAAATTGCGGAGAATGCCTTGTTGAAACCAATCTTCATTGCAGACTGTACAGTCTTACCTGTTCCAAGCTCCTCCTTGATACGCTCGAATATGATTACGTTCGCATCGACAGCCATACCGATTGACAGGATGATACCTGCAATACCCGGAAGTGTGAAGGTAAGTCCTGCAACATTGATAATGATGAGTACAAGCATTGTGTAAATGCAGAGTGCGATACTTGCCGCAAGTCCCGGAATACGATATACAATAATCATAAACAGGATGATGATTGCAAGACCTATTGCACCTGCTAAAAGGCTGGTGCGGATAGCATCCTGACCAAGCTTAGCTCCTACAACCTGAGAACGAACCTCCTCAAGCTTGACAGGAAGAGCACCGATTCTGATTGTGGAAGCGATATTGTCCGCTGTCTGGTAATCGGACATACCGTTGATTACCGCATTTCCGTCTGTGATATGAGCACTTACCCTAGGAACACTGATAAACTCATTATCATAGTAGATACCGATTGTGTAGCCGTTCTCATAAGCAACCTGTGTCGCATCTGCGAACTTCTTTGCGCCCTCATCGTAGAGATTGAGCTCTACAACGAACTCTCTGCCGCCTGTGCTTGTCTGCTGTGAGCCTGCTGTAGCGTTCTTGACATCAGCACCTGTAAGGAGAATACAGCCGTCTGCCTCTAACTCCTCGATGGTCTTGTTGAGTGTGTACTTATACTCAATCGACTGACCATCTGCTGAGAGTGCAAGAGCACCTGTGTAGTTATCATTTCCATCTGAACCCTTCTGTGTTATGAAATAGAGCTCACCCGGCTTTCCCATCTGTGAAAGCACTTCATTTGCATCTGTAACACCAGGAATCTCTATTGTGATACGGTTAGAGCCTTCCTGATAAACCTCGGCATCAGGAGTATATCCTTCCGCTCTCTTCTGAAGGATATATGTAGCGTCCTTCAAATCCTGGCTGTCGACATTATCACCTACGGCTTCGTAAGTAATGCTGACACCGCCTGCAAGGTCAAGACCAAGCTTAATTCCGGACATACTTCCGTCCTTTGTGCTGCCCCATCCAAAGATTACCGTGTATACAAGAAATGCAATTACGGCAACCCAAGCAAGAGACTTTAAAATCTTCTTAGCCATTTTCTTAGTTTCCTTTCGCTTATGCTTAATTATTAGCAAGTGCAGCCTTTATCATAATGGCGCACTCAACTCTCTTTCTCTCCATCTCACAGCCAACCTCATAGCTGTCATTGATATTGCCATGGAAATTGTAGGAGTTAGCCGCACAGCCGCCGCTGCAGAAGAGCTTTGCAAAGCAGTCCTTGCACTTAGGCTTGGAATATACGTTGCACTGCTTAAACTCCTCACAGATGTTCTTCTTCACAATGCCGTCATCGACATTTCCAAGAAGAAAATCCTCATTGCCGACGAACTGGTGGCAAGGATATAAGTCACCCCAAGGTGTCACGGCAAGATACTCCGTACCCGAACCGCAGCCGGAAAGTCTCTTGTATACGCAAGGACCTCCTGTGAGGTCTATCATAAAGTGGAAGAAATTGAAGCCTCTTCCTTCTTTTTCTCTCTTAATCATCTCTACCGCGAGCTTATCGTACTCCTCGAAAATCTGTGGAAGATCCTCGGTTCTGAGTGCGTATGCATCCTCAGGTGAAGCGACAACCGGCTCAACCGAAATCTGCTTAAAGCCTTCATCTGCAAGACTTAAAACATCCTTTGAGAAGTCAAGATTATAGTGTGTGAAGGTACCTCTCACATAATAGTTGGTCTGGTTACGGCTCTCTGCAACCTTCTTGAACTTCGGCATGATGAGATCATAGCTTCCCTTGCCGTTGCGGAAAGGTCTCATTCTGTCATGGACTTCCTTACGTCCATCAGTGCTGAGAACTATATTTCCCATCTCCTTGTTGACGAAATCTAGAATCTCGTCATTTAAGAGGACTCCGTTGGTTGTGAGTGTGAATCTGAACTTCTTGTTGTTGGCTTCCTCTATTGAGCGGCCGTATTCGACAAGCTGCTTTACAACCTCCCAGTTCATAAGAGGCTCACCGCCAAAGAAATCCACCTCAAGATTCCTTCTGCTGCCGGAATTGGCTACAAGGAAATCAAGGGCTTTCTTTCCTACCTCAAAGCTCATAAGGGCTCTTCTTCCGTGATACTCGCCCTCCTCGGCAAAGCAGTACTGACATGCTAGGTTACAGTCATGTGCAATATGTAAACATAGTGCTTTTACAACCGGCTGGCGGTTCTTAAAGCTGTCTATGTAATTCTCATAAATATCCTCAGTAAAAAGAGAACCTGCATCCTTAAGCTCAGTTATCTCCTCGTATGCTTCCTTAATATCCTCTTCCTTATATCTGCCACTCAATTCAGCAATAATCTCTTCTAAACTTGAACCCTCGTACATAGGTATCATATCATAGACTATCTCATCAACCACATGCACGGAGCCGCTGTTGACATCAAGTACGATATTGTATCCATTATTTTTATACTGATGTACCATCATAATTCCTTCCTAAAATTAACAAATTCGCCTTTAACTGCAATAGACCGGATAGCTGTTCTCAGACAGCTGTCCGGTTCATTGTTGCGGCACAAATTTAATTGTTATACACAATTACAATAATATATGCCTGATTATTTGTTCTCACAGCTCTGGTTTCCAACTGTGCAGGATGTCTTACATGCAGACTGGCATGATGTCTGGCACTCGCCACAGCCGCCCTTCTTCATGGACTCCTTAAGATTTCTTGTGTTGATTGTCTTAACGTGCTTCATCAAAAAACACCTCCTTATAGAATAGCTCCATAGATTATATCATATACTTTTAAAATATAAAAGCTTTTTTTGCACAACCTATCTATAATAATTTCCCCAGTTATCGATAATATCCTTGGCTTCTGCAATACCAAGACCTGTTATATCCCTGAGTTCCTTTATTGCTGTGACCGAATCTCCAGCGACAACATATCCGTTTATTCTGTCCATATCTGCCTTCGGAAGCTTTGTTCCGCCTATAACAGTGTACTCTGCTCCATTGCTGTATGAAGCTGTCTCTGTATATGTATTGGCAGGAGCCTGATTTGTTACATTCGCTGTGTTCTCTGCTGCAGCTGCATTATTGTCTGCCGCTGCGCCGTTCTGTGCTGCCGCAAATCCACTGTTGTAAGCTGCCTGCTCCGCTGCCAGCTTCTTTTTCTTGCTGGATTTTCTGACAAAATGAATAACAATAACCAAAACACCAAGTGCTATCACACCCATTGAAACATAGACCATAATGCTTGTTGACTTAAGGTCCTTAAGTTCAAGGCAGATTGGAACTAGATAATCCTCAATCTCATCCCTGTCTGTGGTGTCGAACCACTCTGCCTCCTCGAACCAATCAACAAAGTACTCATACGCCTGTCCATCTAACTTCTGGATATTTCCCTCAGCGGCAAATTCATTGTCTGTAAAATAATCGGCTGCACCTGTGAGATAATCCCATGTGTCATCAACTATCCTGTCGAACGCCTTCTTGTCACTTGAGCTTACCTTGACGGCCATATAACGTGTATCATCGCCCTCAAAAATAGGGATAATATAGTAATAATGATATGTCTTGCCGGTGACATTTCCTGTCTTTGAATTCTTTGTGGTTGTCTCAAGAGTTCCAAAATTGTCAAGCGCTGCATATATATCAGTTTTGATACCATCGCCTATCTTAATATCACTTGCATTGACATCTTCATCATAGATATCGTATGCACCTGTGAAAGCTGATTTAATATTTTCCTTGTTTGAGAAGAGGAACATTCCTCCGAACAGAATCAGCACTACCGCAACTGAAAACCAACCGCCCTTGTTTGTTCTTACTGTCTTTTTCATCTTTCTTTTCTCCCACCTTAATTATTTTGATATATTTATTTCCTGTAAAAATTAATACATCCGATATTATTTACACTGTTCCCGAAACAGGAACGTCTTTAAGCAGTACTGCGTAAGGTCCCGAATATGAGCTGCTGTCATAGCGCTCCTTTGAGAACACAAGGTCATGCTGCGCATCTATAATGCTTCCGTTGACAGAGCCACCTGTTACAAGGCTTACACTGCCATTGTCATAAAGATAAGCAAGCCTTATCTCCCCGGCGAAATGTCCGGTCATCGCGCTCATATTGAAATCGGAAAAGCTTACTACGTGAAGCACGCGTCCCTTTTTCATATCTGCAATGTTCTCTGAACCGTTGTCAACCAGCAGCTTATTGTACTCACCTGTAGGCTGTACCTTCAAATACTGTGACATTCTCAATCCACCATGGAGATTCTTTAACACTCCATCCTTTATAAGCTCACAGTCATGCATCTTAATTCCATCATTACTATAAGGCACCGATGAATGAAGAGTGATATTAAGCCTTTCCCCGGCTACATTCTCTCCCTGAACCTGCATACCCACTTCATAGGTTGAGTACTTAGAATATATATTCGCCACATTCGCTCTCGTTGAATAGAAGGATAACACCTCCCTCACGCTGTCCTCAGATAAAAGAACATTATATCTTCCGGCCTCAGGTGCTCTGTCGGCGCGCGCCCTGTCCACAACTGTGTTAAGCTTATCTGCCACAAGCTTTTTAAGACTGTCCGTGTCAAGCTCATCGTAGGAAAAATCCTGATAAAGCTCAACATCCACAGGCTCAAGACACTGCACAACGAACTCACCCTTCACAGAATAGCTCTCATATCCACAGTCAACACCTTCACTATTAATAATTCTTACAGTCTTCTTCTCAACAAAAAGCTCCGCCGAATTGATGAAGCTCTTATCAACTGTGTCGGCGGCGAACAATGCCTCTGCCATGCTGTGTGCAGCATTCTCAAGTGTTATCTGTGCAAGGCTTCCCTCCGCCTTCACCATAGGCTCACCGGCTCCTGAGACAAGTGTGTAATAAGGGTTCATTGCATACCCTGCCGCATAGTAGGCGTCCTTTAATGTCTTTCTTATCTCATCCTCTTCCATGCCCTGATGAATCATGCAGGTTGCGCAGCCGCGCATTTTCTTATCTTCGTCATCATGGTATACAGTCACATTCCACTCATCAAGAGCCTCTGTTCTGGTCATATCAAGTGTTTTCTTTATAAAGAACATTTCCTTGCAGTTTCTCTCACACTCTGTAATCAGATAACTGTCAATACCAAGGCTCTTTAGCGAACTGATAATGATATCTCTCATTTTTAATCTCCATTCCTTACATAATTAAGTTATGCCGCATTATCCAAGTCTGATTTTCGCTTTAATATACGGACCTCCGTCTGAAACCTTGACAAACTCCTTGTAGCCCTTGCCACAGAAGCCGCTTCCCCTCAGCTCGAAATCATCCGAAACCATGGAAATCGACTTTAATAAGTCAGGTACATATCCAGTCAGAACTACAGGTGAGAACACCTTGCCTGTAAGCTTTCCGTCCTTAATCTCACGCGCCATGTTTACAAGACACTGTATTCCCCAGTTCTTAGGGTCCTCCATTCCGCTCGTCGCATTCTCAAGGAGGAAGCCGTAAGGTATGGAGGCAATCATGTCCTCAAGCTTATCCTTGCCCGCCTCAAAGTGGGTGTTGGTCATTCTCGTATATGCTTTTCTTCTGTAGCTCTCTCTTCTTGAATTTCCGGTAGGCTCCGTCTTAAGTCTCATAGCCGCCATCGTGTCTGAGATTCCCTGCTTTAACACACCGTTCTCTATGACAAGTGTGTCCTTAGCCTCCACTCCGTCATCGTCAAAGAAATAGCTTGCGACCTCGTCACCGACTGCCGCGCCATCGTGCATATTGATGAGAGGTGAGGCAACATACTCGCCGACATAATTCTTTGCAAGGGCTCTATCCTTTGCAAACATATCCATCTCAACTCCGTGTCCGAAGGCTTCATGCACTATCATTCCTGTAACCTCAGGTGTGCATATACAATCATACTCACCCGGAACCATAGGCTCACTGTCAAGAAGTGCAACAGTCATTTCCACTGAATGTGGTATGTCCGCCTCAAGGCTTTCAAGAACCTCAGAGCCTCCCAGATTCGATGCACTGCTAAAATAGCTCTTTACTTCATTGCCCTTTCTCGCTAAGAATGACATCGCGCAGTCCGTCCACAGTACATTCTGCTCAAGCTCCTTATTAGCCGACAGAAAAAGCTTGGAATACTTACGACAGCTCATTCTCGCCGTACAGTCAAGCATTCTCTCATCCGCTTCAAGACCCTTCCTTCGCAAATCTGTGAGCTTGTCTATGATATTCTGCGCCCCTGTCTCAAAAGGATTTATCTCATACTCTGTGCTCCTTGAAAACTCAAGCGGCTTATCTTCAAGCATACTAAGCTTAAGCTTTTCAAGCTTATCCGGAACCGCCTTTTTAAGAGCCTCTATCTGCTCAATAATCTGTGCAGCCTGCGCTGTCACATCATCCTCAAGCTTATTGAAGGAGTACTCCGCATACTCACCTTCATTATACACCTTGATAACGAAGCCTCTGTTACACAACATTCCAAAATCGCCGATATTGATACCCGATGCCGCAACGGAGTATATCTTTGCCTCCGAATCAACTGCAAGTATCGATGCGTATTCATATTTCTCAAGCAATATTCCAAGCAGCTGCTTAAGTGCCGGCTTGGCTTCACGCAAAAATCTGCTGCCCTCAACCTTTTTCTTTTCTGCCATCTGATTATATCCCTTTCAAACTTTCAAAAATAATTTTATACCCAACATTAAAATGGCAGTGCGGCAAAACGCCGTACCGCCATTAGATATATTACTTTAGTTTAATGAATTTGTCTACATGCCTTATTTCCTATTTATATGTTTATGTGTCATCAACGGCTAAGCATTAAACATATCCTTCTCGCTGTTAAATGCCTTTGTCATCACTGCAACCATGATAACCGCATATAAGTATGTGCTTATCGTTGTTCCAAGGAAATTAGTCATTGTTATCTCTCTTGTGAGAATGTCCTTAAATGCCATCGAGCTGCCATATACAGGGATAAGATACTTATAAAATACTCCATCTGCCGATGTGTACATTGTAATCATGCCTGCCACAAGAACAAGAATATATACCGGAGATATATAAGATGATGCTTCCTTCACATTCTTGGCAAACACAGCCACCATACAGATGATTGAGACATATAAAAGTACAACGCCAATCATGAGTATTATCATCTGGGCTATCTGCCCTCCCGTAAAGTTAACCGACATGCCATCTAATGCATCCGCACCACCGACGTTCTTAATCATCATAGGCAGGGCAATTACCATGGAAATAATATATACCGCTGCCGACATAACCGCAAGAATTGACAGAGAGAATACTTTTCCGAGTACAATCTGTTCACGCTTTACAGGTGAAAGAAGCATGGTAGCAAGTGTTCCTCTTTCTTTCTCTCCGGCTATCATATCAACGCCAAGTCCCATAGCTCCTGCAAAAATAAGCATTGTGATAAAATAAGGAAGCATGGTTCCAAGCATCTTTCCGACAGCCTTATCTTCATCCTGAACTGTATTATTGTTCACGTTGAACATTTCAACAGCCGCATAGTTCCCGAATCTGTTTCCCAGAAGTATCTGCTTGTAGGCATCAAGATAAGCCGCATAGGTATCTCTTGCCTCTGATGAATAATCCTCGGAAGGGTTATAGTATAGCTCAACTTCAGGAGTCTTTATGTTGTCTAACTTATCCATTCCGGTCATTACCTGCTCCTCAAAATCATCCGAAAACATCATAACAAGGTCAACCGACTTATCATAGAGCCCCGCCTTTGCATTCTCGAAGCTCTCCGTATCGCTTATCACAGTATAGCCCTCGATACCTGCCGCCCCCGCAAATGTCTCAAAGCTTGCCGGCTCATTCATAATATATACAACAGGATCATGTGCCTGAACATCATCCATCTGTCCCTTTACCAACACGCCGATAAGTGAAAATAAACCAACTACAAGTATAACAGGCAGAACAAAAAGCGACATAATCATCTTCTTATCCTTAAAAACTCTTCTCAGTTCCTTAGATACAATAGCCTTGATACCGTACATTTATCTGTCCTCCTTATGATTAAGTCTGTAAAGTTCGAAGAATGCATCTTCAAGATTATCCTTGCCTGTATCAGAATAGATATTGTCAAGTGTTCCCTCCGAAACCTTTTTGCCATCTATTATCACAACCAGCCTGTCGCACAGCTTCTCAGCCTCAGACATGATATGCGTTGACACAATGACAAGCTTCCCCTTCTTCTTAAGCTCCAAAAGATAATCTGTAACGGAGCGCGCCGTTATGATATCAAGACCCGAGGTAGGCTCATCGAAAATAACTATATCCGGATCATGCACAAGGCTTACCGCTATAGCCGCCTTCTGCTTCATACCTGTTGAAAGCTCTTCTATCTTCTTATCTTCAAACCCATCTATTCCAAAATATGAGAACAATTCCTCCCTGCGTTCCTTAAGCTTATCCTCAGGAACCTGATGCAGTCTTCCGAAGAAGTCAAAAAGATATCTGGCTGAAAACTGTGGATCAAGCTTAATCTCATTTGTCAAAAAGCCAATGCTTGCCCTGACCGCCTCCGGTTCCTTAACCGTATCATGTCCGTCTACAATCACCGTTCCGTCTGTAGGCTTTAAAAGTGTCGCTATGCATCTGAGTGTAGTTGTCTTTCCTGCACCGTTAGGTCCGAGAAGACCTAATATCTCTCCCTGCTTAGCCTCAAATGAAATATTATCGACTGCCACCTTCGTGTTGCTCTTCGTCTTGAGCTTCTTCATCTGTCCGGATGAAAGCTTGTAAATCTTGGTAAGATTCTTAATCTCTATCATTCCCTTTTCCCTCCTATTTAATATCGGTTATGATATTATGCTGACACAACCTTATTGTTTCCGTTTTCTATTCTCCTGTATAAGTTCTGTTATAATAGACCTTACTGCATTTTCTTGCCACCCCTGCAATTATCACCACCGCAATCATCCCAAGGAATGCCTCAAAGCTGAAATAACATACGACAAGGCCTGCAATCACAGAAACCAGTGAGGTAATCTCAAGCCCCTTGCGCGCCGCAAGCGATTCGATATGTAATTCGCGCTCATCGTGGTACTTATTATACAGCCGTCTGAGCGCCGTCTCATCCTTGAGTGCCCTGCAGTTCTTTACAAACCTTATAACGGAAAACACCTCAACAACAGCAAGCAAGCCGACCAGAAAGCCCTGCACAAACGAAGCCGCATCCGGATTAGTATATGCTGATGTAAGGAAACCTGATAAATCCGCTGCTATTGCCACAAGACCCACCACTGCGGTTACAATATACAGCCTGTTCTGATGTTTTATTTCTTTTTTTATTCTTTCTATCCTTCTCTCCACAACGAACCCCCTCCTCTCCTATTATTCTTCGTTGTCTATATCGCTGAAATCAAAGACTTCCTCGATAGTGAGACCGAAATAATGTGCAATTTTATAAGCCAGCACAAGTGAGGCAGTATACTTCTCCACCTCGATAGAGGTGATTGTCTGGCGTGTAGTGCCAACAATGTCTGCGAGTTCACTCTGAGAGAGCTTGTTTTCCTTGCGCAGTTCTTTTATTCTGTTTTTCATGATAATCACCTTATTTTTATTGCATAGTTAACTTTGCATTTTTAGTATAGTGTGCTTTGCAAAAAATGTCAAGTGTACTTTGCACTTTTTTATTTTTCCATAAAATATCAAAAAGCCGGGGAATATCCCCGGCTCTCATCATATCGTACATTGTATTAAACTACTGTATAATAAACTGCTTCATTCTATCCTCAAGATCCTGTGCTACCTTCTTAAGACTAACGGCTTCGTCCGCTATCTTCTTGACAGTCTCCATTGCCATTGTGGTAGAAGCACTTGTCTCCTCTGTAGAAGCGGCATTCTCCTGTGATACAGATGACAGGTTGCCGATAACATCCACAACCTTCTCCTTGGACTTATCCATGTTCTCAACGCTTATCGCAATGCTGTCTATTCTGTCTATAAGTCCGGTGATTCCCGTAATTACCTGATTAAGGATGTCTGCTGTCTGCTTCATATCCTCGGACTGCTTGTTGACAATATTGTTAACTGCCTCCGTCTTTTCTACCGTCTCGCCTGATTTCTGTTCAAGATCATGTATAATATCCTGAATGTCCGCAGCAGATGATGTTGTCTGCTCGGCAAGCTGCTTGATATTCTCGGCAACAACGGCGAATCCTCTTCCCGCCTCACCTGCTCTTGCTGCCTCTATTGACGCATTAAGAGAGAGAAGATTAGTCTGACCTGCAATCTCCGTTATGAGATTTACAACCTCGGATATTTTTCCGGCTGCTTTATTAGCTTCGTGAGTCTTATCATTGACAACACCGATATGTGTCACCATTTCCTTCTGTCCGGCAATAAGCTGTTTTAATATATTCTCAGCATTCTCGCCCAATTCTTTCATATTATCGGCATCCTTGGCAAGTTCCTCAGTATTGTCATTCACCTTGTCTATCATATTGCCGATTTCTATTACATTCTCGGACGCACTCTGTGTCTCCTGCGCAAGCATTGTTGCGCCATTAGCCATCTCGTCAACCGCTCTGTCCGTATCCTTCATATTGTTCATTGTATCGGAAGCCGATTTGCTCAGGGAATCCGACTGTTCAAACAGATTGCTGCTCTGAGCCTTAAGATCAGTCACAACCGCTGTAAGCTCACCTCTGAGCTTTAAAACAGCTCTCATAATATTGCCGACCTCATCCTTAAACCCTGCAAAGCGGCGCTCCTGCTTCTCATTCTTTACGCGGAAGTCAAGTGCCGCAAGCTCCTCAACCGCATTTGAAGCATAAGAAAGAGGTGCAACAATCTTTCCGATAAAAATAAATACCGCTACAATTGCGACGATACCTATAATTACGGAGATAGCTGTAACATCACGTATAAGACTGATTGAATCCTTGAGTACATCATTGTCATCGGCGGAAACTACAAGAATAAAACGTCCGTTTTCATCTGTATAGCATGAAGCATATTTTTTACTACCGTTGTAATCATATTCGACAACACCGGTGTCATGCTTAATTCCCGACTTTAAATCCTGAACATAACTCTTTACAACTACATTCTCAACACTTTTTCCTATCTTGTCCTTATTAGGATGATAGAGCATATTGCCCTCTGAATCAACTATGTAAGCGTATGACGATTCGACACCTTCCATATTGGCATTCTTAAGGATAACTTCAAGAGCACTCATGTCAAATTCCCTGCTCTCCCCAAGCAATGTCTCTACCTGATGTCCGTATGCCAGTGCTAAATCTCCCATATAATTCCATGCAAGCTGCTTGTAGCTTACCCTTGACTGATGTATGGAATAGTAATTAATCAAACCTCCCATAAACAGGCACACACACAGTGTCATCATCATCAGTCTGAATTTTATCGACTGATAAAACTTCATTTTCATCCGACTTTCCTCCTGATAAAACTATTTTCATACTTTTTTCGTATAACCTCAGCTTAAATGTATTTATACGCCCATCCATGGGCGAATTTTAGCACGCAGACAGCTATCCGTCAATAAATAATTAGTAACAAAAATTAGTACAAAGTCATTAATTATACATAAAACAAAATTGTATAGCAAAATAAATCATTCTGTGCTATATTTATTATGTATATTGTTATGGTCGCTTTACCATAACATCTAAATTACCGGAAAAGAGGTTTAACATGACTAATACAAACGAATCAGCTGAAAATTATCTTGAAACCATATTAATTCTTAGCAAAAAGCTTCCTGTTGTCCGCGCTGTCGATATATCCAACGAACTTGGCTTTAAAAAATCAAGCGTTAGTATCGCGATGAAGAATCTCCGGCTCAAAAACCAGATTACAGTTACCGATGCCGGTTTTATCTATCTGACCGATGAAGGACGTGCCATAGCAGAGATGATATACGAAAGACATGAGCTTCTGTCCTCATGCCTTATAAAGCTTGGAGTCAGCCCTGAAACTGCCGCTGAGGACGCATGTAAGATTGAGCATGTCATCAGTCCTGAGAGCTTTGACGCCATCAAAAAACACGTACACCCGGGAGCTTAGACAACATGAAAAAAAATATAATCAGAACAATCGTAAGCACATTGACTCTCACTATGTTAACCTGCACGCTGGCGGGCTGTTCTTCAAAGGTACAGCAGGATGAAGCCTCTTCATCCACTGCCGTAGCTGAATCCACGGCACAGGAGACACAGACTGATGTAACCGAATCCACAGCAGAGGAAACGCAGCCTGTCGCAGCAGACATCAACATCGCCGTCATGACAGGTCCTACCGCCATCGGTCTTGTGAAGGTAATGAAAGACAACGAGGACGGAGCTGCCGCCAACAATTACAATTTTCAGGTTTTTGGTGAAGCGACGGAAATATCAACCGGGCTTGTTAAGGGCGAGCTGGATGTCGCATGCGTTCCGTGTAATCTTGCAAGTGTGCTCTACAACAAGACCGAAGGTGGAATTGTTGTAGCCGGAATAAATACTCTTGGTGTATTATATATAGTTGAAACAGGTAATTCCATCCAGTCTGTAAGCGATTTAGCAGGAAAGACCATATATACAACCGGTCAGGGAACAACACCGGAATATACTCTGCGCTACATTCTCTCAGGCAACGGAATAGACCCGGACAGCGATGTAGACATAGAATTTAAGAGCGAAGCCGCAGAGGTTGTCGCTGCCCTGTCCGAAAACCCTGAATCAATAGCCATGCTTCCACAGCCTTATGTGACTGTCGCCATGAACAATAACGAACAGCTTCATATAGCGCTTGATATAACCGAGGAATGGGAAAAGCTTGACAGCACCAGTACCGTTGTGACAGGTGTGGTTGTCGCAAGAAAGGAATGGGTTGACGCACATACAGATGCATTCAATGCATTTTTAGATGAATACCCGGCATCAGCCGCCTACACCAATGACAATGTGGACGATGCAGCCGCACTCATCGAAGCTTTCGGCATATTTAAGGCTGCCATAGCAAAGAAAGCCATTCCGTACTGCAATGTAACCTTCATAAGCGGCAGTGAAATGAAAGATAAGATTGGACGTTACCTTGCTGTGCTCTACGAACAGAATCCTGCTTCGGTAGGCGGCAAGCTCCCGGACGATAATTTCTACTACATCTCTCAATAGCAGCCAACATTTATTGTAATTTATGGTACTTTGCAGATAATGTCGTGGTTATTACATACAATATATCATTTTAGGAGTGGCAGCTTGCATGAATAAAGTCACACCTCATGTAATAAGAAAAAATTTATCAAAAAGAGCACAATTTTTTTCACGTTTTGTCTCTATATTACTGTGGATTGCCATCTGGACAATCGCTGCAAAAATAATTGACCGGGAACTTTTTCTTCCCGGTCCTCTTTTAGTCTTGTCATCCCTTTGTCGACTATCTGCAAGCAGAATTTTCTGGCTGTCTGTTTTAAACTCAATGAAAAACATACTCGCCGGATTTTTCCTTGCTCTTTTAAGCGGACTTATTCTCTCTGTTGTCTCATACCGACTGCGAATCGTAAGAGATTTCATATCGCTTCCTTTAAGAATAATACGCACTGTTCCTGTTGCCTCATTCATAATATTGGCACTGCTATGGGTCTCATCTAACAGACTTTCAATGCTTATCTCATTTCTTATGGTGGTTCCCATTGTATATGAAAACATTCTTGAAGGGCTTTTAAATATAGACTCCGCACTGCTTGAAGTGTTATACATAGCCCGGACACCTGCGTTAAAAAGGATAAAACTAGTCTATATTCCCAGCCTTCTGCCATATCTTTCCTCCTCCCTTTCAACAGGTATCGGACTTGCATGGAAATCCGGAATTGCCGCAGAGGTCATCGGAATAAGCCGCAACTCTATAGGCAACCATCTCAATCAGGCAAAGATATACCTACAGACACCTGAGCTTTTTGCGTGGACAATAACGGTTATCGTAATAAGTCTTATATTCGAGGGAGCGGTCAAGGCAGTACTCAAAAAAATATGAGCGGCAAAACATGCCAATTTGATATATGAGTGTATAACATATTATGTTTATGCATATCAGCTCCATTGTCCGAAGCAAGATGTTCTAAGAACATCTAAGCCCCTCCCAAAAGTCGTGATATGCATAAACATAATACGTTATACACAGCTAAGTATATAGA
>JBNMLM010000033.1:0-21308 GCA_050874845.1 Eubacteriales bacterium
ATAATGGTTCTCCTTTATACCACTTTATTGGGACGCCGGTGTCAGACCCCTGTCCCAGCGCTGTCAAATCAGCCCCATTACCTTCAACACGAATATCCACCCTGTGAGTGTCACGGATGACAGAAGCGTTGCCATAACCACTATGCTGGAGCTTAACACCTCGTCATTTCCCATATTCTTTGCCATTATGTAGCAGGTCACCGTGGTCGGTGAACCAAGCATTATAAGGATTGCGACCAGCTCACTGCCACGGAAGCCGAAAGCTATCGCGAACGGGAAAAAAATGAGCGGAAGAAGTACCAGCTTTATAAAGGTGGCAATTGAGGTAAGCTTAATCTTCTTGATAGCCTTCGCCCCCTCAAAGCCTGCGCCTACGACAAGAAGTGCTATCGGCGTTGCCGTCTGGGCTATGCTTGTCACCGCCTTTAACGGTATTGCCGGTATGCTTATCCCGAATATTGAGAACGGCAGTCCTAGGAATATTCCTATTATGATTGGGTTCTTAACCACGTTAATGCAGGCTTTTTTGATATTGGAGCATTTACTATTTCTGACTTCTTTTTGTGTATCTGTCGAATTAGTTTCTATACCTCCGGCACTCTTACTTATCCCTGACTTTATTTCTCCCACATTCCTCTTATGTATTTTATCTGATAAGTCATCGGGCAATTTATCTTTTTTCGCATCTTTCCCCATATCCGCCGAAAACGTCAATATAATCACCGAAAGAATATTGTAGAGCGGCACAGCCGACACAACCATAAGCGGAGCCATCCCTGAATTGCCATATATATTGTTGATAAAGGCAATTCCAAGCACCGCCGCACTTCCGCGCGCACTCGCCTGCGCGAATGCCCCCACCTGCGTCTTATCCTTTATAAAGACATAGCTGAGTCCCCATATCGCAAGAAACATTATGGTTGTCGTTATCATACAGAATAAAACAAAGGTCAGATTGAAATCTGACCTTATGTCTGCGGTTGCGATGTCCTTAAACAGCAGCACAGGAAGTGCCACCTTAAAGACATACTTATCCGCAACCCTATTAAATTCCTTGGTGAACAGACCAATCCGCATAAGGAACCAGCCCAGAACCATAATGAGAAATATAGGCAACGTCGCATTTAAGCTAAAAATAAAATCCGCCATGATAATCCTCATTTCTATTTTTTACAGTGTACTCGTAAATCTGTCAAATGCTGCCTGTCCCTTGGCATCCCTCTTGAACACGCCCGCATCCTCAAGAACCTTCTTAAATACAATTCCAATCTCTTCCTTGAGAACCGCATCGACGTTCCCTGCATTTATCACAGGGTACTTAGGTCTGAACTCATCAACCCAGTCCGCATGCTTTTCTATCTTTTCGTTGGAGCGGATATCCTTACCGTTTACAATATAATCCGAAAGAATCTCCATCTCCTCCTTGAGCCTTGATGGGAGAACCGCAAGTCCCATAACCTCGATAAGTCCAATGTTCTCCTTCTTAATATGATGGAGCTCATTGTGAGGGTGGTAAAGACCCAGTGGACACTCAGGTGTTGTTATGTTGTTGCGGAGCGCAAGGTCAAGCTCATACATATCGCCGCGCTTTCTCGCGATAGGTGTGATTGTGTTGTGAGGCTCACCGTCTGTCTCGGCAAATACATAAGCCTCCTCGTCAGTATAGCCTCTCCATGCCTTCAAGATATGGTCAGCAAGGTCGATGATTCTCTTCTCATCCGCACAGCTGAGACGTATTACCGATAACGGCCACTTGACTATTCCTGCCTTGACATCCTCATACCCCTTGACCGTGAACTCTCTCTCCACAGGCGCCTTAGCCATGGCGAACTCATAGTTGCCGCCCTGAAAATGGTCATGTGAAAGAATTGAACCGCCGACAATCGGAAGGTCTGCATTTGAGCCTATAAAATAGTGCGGGAACAGCTTTATAAAATCAAAAAGCTTGACAAATGTCGCTCTCTCAACCTTCATCGGAACATGCTGTCCGTTGAAAACTATGCAATGCTCATTGTAATATACATAAGGAGAGTACTGGAAGCCCCACTGTCCGCCATTTATCGTTATAGGTATGATTCTGTGGTTTTCCCTTGCCGGATGATTGGTGCGTCCTGCGTATCCCTCATTCTCGCGGCAGAGCTGGCACTTCGGGTAACCGCTCTGCTTGGCAAGCTTTGCTGCGGCAATCGCCTTAGGGTCCTTCTCCGGCTTGGACAGATTGATTGTGATGTCAATATCGCCATACTCCGTCTTAGTCACCCACTTCATATCCTTGCATACTCGATATCTTCTTATATAATCAGAATCACGGCTGAGCTTATAGTAATAATCCGTAGCTTCCTTAGGCGAAACTGCATATTTCTCATTAAATGTCTTTATAACCTGTGAAGGTCTTGGCATAAGACAGTTCATAAGCCTTGTGTCAAATAAATCCCTGTACACAACACTATCCTCAATAAGTCCCCTCTCGACAGCATAGTCAAGAAGCTCTTTAAGAACAGGCTCAAGCTCCACCTTCTCATAGTTTTCCTCCGGCTCCTCATAATCATCAAGCTTTAAGACATCCAGAATAAGATTTGTTGAATAAATCTTCTCCTCATCCGAAATCAAACCGGTTTCCATTCCGTATGTAACCAATTTTTTTATTGCCTCGTATACCATAACACACCTCCACAACTAGCATTTCATATATTCAGAACTTATTTGCTTAATATCAGTATAAAGTCATTGCGCAATTTGAATGTATTGTACAATGACTTTATGCGGTAATAAATTACGCCTTGCCCAAAATCCTCTTGAGCTTCCTGACAACCTTCTTAAAAAAGCTTGGATAATATATATCCTTCTGAACCGCTATATCGTAATCTATATCGCGCTCAACCTTATCCCTGAACTTAATAGGGAAATGATATGCACCTGCGTGCATTTCCTCTCCCGGTCCCTTGGTGTGGGTGGCATCCTCGCGGTTCATGCCGATATTATTGATAAGGTTAACATTCGGCACAACGCAGAGGCCATCATTCTCCGCAAGACAAAGCATAAGCTGATAATCCCATGTATCAAGCTTACCCTCATATATCAAGTCAAGCTCCTTCTCGACATAATCAGCCTTTGCATCCATAAATACCTTATGCATAAGACCTTCAGCCTTGCGCTGCGGCCAATTCTTGAGTGTCACATCATACTTCTCCCATGTGCTTCTCCATGTACCCCAGCCCCATATATAATTGTCCGCCGTAAAAAGATAATCATGAGGTGTCTTATAGTTCTCAAGCTTCTTGTGAGCGCCAACCATCATTACCTTCGGGTCATTTCTGTAATGCTCAAGCATCTCCTGACAGAATCTGAAAAATGACACATCAAGGAGCACATCATCCTCGATGATGATTGCCTCCTCCTCATGCTCGAATACCCAGCTTATGCCTGACGATACACGATTCTTGCAGCCCATATTCTTCTCGGCATAGTTCTTGTGAACCTCACAGTCCCAGTCCACATGTGTGTCAAGAAACTCCCTGACAGCCGCTACCTTCTCGGCATCCCCCTCCTTGGCAGGTCTTGCCGCATCGCAGATAAGATATAATCTAGGCGGCTTAATCTCCCTGATTCGCTCAAACACAATCTGTGTTGTGTCAAGCCTGTTATACACAAAGAAGGCAATCGCTGTCTTCATCACAAAATCACTCACAATATACTCCTATCCATATTAAATACTTATTATGACAAAACACACCTCTGCATAATGCGGAAAATCCTGCAATGCAGCATCCCCGAACCCATTCAGCATATCAATGCCCTGCCATAAACGCATAATCTAATATATTTAACTAATTCTCTATAATCGTCATCACTGCCATATCATACTTTAGAGCACTACCGGGCCACCGCCGATATCAGCAACATAGAAGTCTGCGGCATAGCCTATTGTATCCTTATACTCCTTGCCAACCTTCTCAATGAAATTGTCGATGGCATCTGTCTTTACAATGCTTACTGTACATCCTCCGAATCCGGCACCTGTCATACGTGAACCGATGACACCCGGCTGCTTAAGTGCTGCTGCCACAAGAGTATCAAGCTCCTTGCCTGTAACCTCGTAATCCTCTCTCAGTGATGTGTCGGAAGCAACCATAAGTCTTCCGAACTCCTCGATATCTCCGGCCTTTAATGCCTTCACTGCCTTGATTGTTCTCTGATTCTCATATACAGCATGCTTAGCGCGCTTCTGACGAACCTCGCTCTTTATTGCAGACTTATAGCGCTCGAATGCCTCCTCTGTGAGGTCACCAAGCGTCTTGATGTCTATAACCTTCTGAAGCTCCTCAAGTGCCTCCTCACATTCAGCACGTCTTTCATTGTACTTAGAATCGCCCAATCCCCTCTTCTTGTTGCTGCATGCTATTACTATCTTTGCATTGTCAAGCTTAACCGGAGCATACTCATAAGAAAGATTCGATGTGTCAAGGAAAATAGCGTGTCCTTCCTTGCCCATCGCAATTGCAAACTGATCCATAATTCCGCAGTTGACCTTGTTAAACTTATTCTCAGCGAACTGGCTGATAAGTGCCATGTCTATAAAATCCGTGTCAAAACCGAATGTATCCTTGAGCACAAGTGCGGTGAGCACCTCTATGGAAGCTGATGATGAAAGTCCTGAGCCATTAGGTATATTTCCCAGATAGCACATATCAAAGCCCTTGTCAAAGTGGTAGCCCTTCTGCATATAAGCCCACATAACGCCCTTCGGATAATTCGTCCAGTCTGCCGCCTTATCCCATACAAGGTCATCAAGCGATGTCTCTATAACTCCGAGATTATCGAAGTTAGCTGAGTAAAAGCGAAGCTTATTGTCATCCCTGCGTCTTACCGCAGCGTAGGTTCCCATCGTGAGTGCACATGGAAATACATGGCCTCCGTTATAATCTGTATGCTCACCGATAAGATTAACTCTTCCCGGTGCGAAGTATACCTTGACGTCTCTGTCTTTCCCATATATCTTCTTAAATTCCTGAAGCATCTTCTCTTTCATAATCCTACCTCCATTGTATAGTGTGGATATCGTTGCCATCATTCCGAGCGTAAGCAACTTATAGTAATTATAGTATAATGTGAATTTTTTATCAACATTTTTATACTCTGATAGAGATACTGTCAAATTGCCTATGGACAGCAAAAGGAGCCGGGTTTCCCCGACTCCTTCGCTGTGATGTCTGCTATAGTAAAATAATCTATATGCCTTCTTCTGCCACTGCCTTATCATAAGCCTCCAATATTGCATTGGATATCATATCCCTAGTAGCTGAGCTTATAGGATGTGCAATGTCCCTGTACTCTCCTTCTGCCGACTTCTTGCTTGGCATGGCGATGAATAAACCCTTCTCTCCCTCGATTACCTTAATATCATGCACAACAAACTCATTGTCAAATGTCACTGAGACAACTGCCTTCATTTTGCTGTCCTTTGATACCATCCTTACCCTCACGTCTGTAACCTGCATATTAACCCTCCATATATGTCTACACCACGATGTAGCTCTACAAGCTGTATCTTTCGTTCTTTTCCACTACAACCTTTACCTTGCCGTCCTCACCTGCATATCTGCAATTGGAACGGATTGTATCCCTGCTCTCAACTATACAGTTCTCGATGACCGTATTATCACCGATATATACATCATTGAGAATAATCGAGTTACGGATCACACAATTATTTCCAACGAATACCTTCTTGAACAATATGGAATTCTCAACTGTACCATTGATAATACATCCGCTGGCAACAAGTGAATTCTTGACCTCGGAGCCCGGATTATACTTAGCAGGCGGAAGATCATCCACCTTTGAGTAGATATCCGGATACTGGTTAAAGAAGAACTCTCTTACATCCCTCTTTAAGAAATCCATATTGGTCTTATAATAAGCATCCACTGTCGAAATATTGTTCCAATAGCTGTCAAGCTTATATCCGTACACTCTCTTGATATTCTTATATCGTATAAGAATATCCTTTACGAAATCATATCTGTCCTCGGAAGCAGCCTTTTCAAGAAGCTCTATGAGCTGGCGTCTTCTTATTATATAGATACCTGTGGAGACAATGTTTCCCTCAGCCTCTATAGGTTTCTCCTCAAATTCGGTAATTCTCATATCCTGGTTCATACGGACAACGCCAAAACGATTGGCGTCCTCACCTGCCGGAAGCTCCTTTACTACAACCGTAATGTCCGCCTTCTTCTCAATATGGTATTCAAGCACCTTAGCGAAATCAAGCTTGTAAACTCCGTCGCCTGAGGCAATCACAACATAAGGCTCATGGCTGTTCTTTAAGAAGTCAATGTTCTGATACATACTGTCGGCAGTTCCTCTGTACCACACACTGTTGTCGGCAGTTATTGTTGGGTTGAATACATAGAGTCCACCCTGCTTACGTCCAAAATCCCACCACTTAGATGAACTAAGATGGTCATTGAGGCTGCGCGCATTATACTGTGTGATGACCGCAACCTTCTGTATATGTGAATTGGACATATTGCTGAGTGCAAAATCAATACTTCTGTAGCTTCCTGCTATCGGCATAGCTGCCACTGCTCTTTTGCTGGTGAGCTCCTTCATCGCCTTATTATTTCCGCCCGCTAATACAAGTCCTATCGCTCTCATCTTGCTGCACCTCCCTTAATAATACTTCCTCCGCTCGGGAGCATACCATTCTCATAATCTGAAAGCTCTGTCACTCCGTAGATAGCAGTATTCTTGCCTATCTGCACTCTTGGCGGAATATATGAATTCTCTCCTATTGTCACAAGACCAAAAGCATATACCTTGGCGTTAAGAGTATTCGGTGCTTCATCACCGACACCTAATACCGCTCCCTCGCCAATCTCTGTGCTCTCTGCAATAATAGATTTATCTATCACGGCTCCCGCACCGATTCTTGCATTCTGCATTATAATCGAGTCTCTTACTATAGCGCCTTCCTCTATAGTAACGCCTGAACCAATGACTGAGTTATATACCTCACCATAGACCTGTGTTCCCTCTCCTATTATGCTTCTGAAAACCTTCGAAGTATCCGCAAGGTACTGAGGCGGAAGAATATCGCTCTTCGTATATATCTTCCAGAACTCTTCATAGAGATTAAACTCAGGGATAATATCAATAAGCTCCATATTGGCTTCCCAATACGAACCAAGTGTACCTACATCCTTCCAATATCCGTTAAATTCATAAGCGAAAAGTCTCTGCTTATTCTCATGGCAGTATGGAATAATATGCTTTCCGAAATCGCAGCCCGGCTCATCCTTCATCTTGATAAGAGCTTCCTTCAAAACAGGCCAGCTGAATATGTAAATTCCCATAGATGCGAGGTTACTGCTCGGGTTAGCAGGCTTCTCCTCAAATTCGGTAATCTTATTATGCTCGTCCGTTACAAGAATACCAAAACGGCTTGCCTCCTCAATAGGAACAGGCATAGCTGCTATTGTTACATCGGCATTATTAGCCTTATGATAATCAAGCATAAGCTCATAATCCATCTTGTATATATGATCACCTGAAAGGATGAGTACATAATCCGGATTGTAGAGCTCCATATATTCGAGGTTCTGATATATTGCATTGGCGGTTCCTGTGTACCACTCACTGCTTGTACTCTTCTCATACGGCGGAAGTACCGTCACTCCACCACGATTACGGTCAAGATCCCATGGAATACCGATTCCAATGTGTGTGTTAAGTCGTAACGGCTGATACTGTGTGAGAACGCCTACGGTATCAATTCCCGAATTAATACAGTTACTGAGCGGGAAGTCAATTATTCTGTACTTACCGCCAAATGCTACAGCCGGCTTTGCCATATTCGATGTAAGAACACCAAGACGGCTTCCCTGTCCACCTGCCAGCAGCATAGCAATCATCTCTTTTTTAATCATGCTACCACCTCTTGTCAATTTACTAAAGCCAATCATCACATTTATGGTTTTGTAATGTTATTATAACATAAATTTTTTTATAAGTGAAGGAATTTTTATATTTTTTGTTAAAAAAATATATCTTTTTCTGATAATTGATTGATAATTTGTTTTTTTACCATTATATTCCATTATTCAACTTAATACTGGTTTTTTCATGATTGGTGTTATATTATATTGTGTATATATCCAATATATTCATAATAAAATAGTAATCAGGAGGATTATAGAATGTATCAGATTGATTTTAATAAACCCATACATATACATTTCATCGGAATCGGCGGAATAAGCATGAGCGGTCTTGCGGAGCTTCTCTTATCGGAGAATTTTAAAATATCCGGCTCAGATAACAAGGAATCCGCGCTCACAAAGCAGCTCTCCGATGCCGGATGCAATATATTCATAGGACAGAAGGCAGACAATATTGATTCATCTGTTGATGTCTGCGTATATACTGCTGCCATTCACCCGGATAACCCTGAATATGCCCGCTGTGAGGAGCTTGGCATACCGATGCTGTCGCGCGCCGAACTGCTCGGTCAGATAATGAAAAATTACCGCACAGCCATCGGCGTCTCAGGAACACACGGAAAGACAACCACAACATCAATGCTCAGTGAGATACTCATGTTAGCAGACACCGACCCAACCATATCCGTGGGCGGTATGCTCCCATCAATCGGAGGCAATATGAGAATAGGCCATTCGGATGTCTTTCTCACCGAAGCATGCGAATATACCAACAGCTTCCTGTCCTTCCACCCAACCATGAACATTATTCTCAATGTTGAGGAGGATCATCTTGATTTCTTCAAGGACTTAGACGATATCCGCGCCTCGTTCAAAAAATACACAGAGCTGCTGCCTGATGACGGATATCTGGTTATAAACAGCGGGATTGAGGACTACTCCTATTTTTACAAGGACAGCAATTGTAATGTGATTACATTCGGACTTAACCCGCAGACAAGTAACTACTCTGCCACAGATTTTCATATTGACGATAAGGGTGACTACTGCTATACACTTCTTTATAATAATGAAGAAAAATGTAAGGTTGCACTCAAGGTTCCGGGAGAACATAACGTATTAAACAGCCTTGCAGCAATAGCTGCCGCCGTCACCCTCGGCATAAGGCTTGATACCGCCGTGAAGGGAATCGGCTCCTACAGCGGTGTTGACCGCCGTTTCCAGATTAAGGGCAAATGCAACGGTTTCACAATCATTGATGACTATGCGCACCACCCTGCTGAGATAACAGCAACCTTGAAGGCGGCACAGCACTATCCGCACAATAAGCTCTGGTGCATATTCCAGCCTCACACCTACACGCGCACGAAGGCATTTCTGCCTGAGTTTGCCACGGCGCTTGCGCACGCAGACCATGTAGTCTTAGCTCCGGTATATTCCGCGCGCGAGCAGGATATATATGGGGTAAGCTCAGCAGATATTCAAAAGCTTATTCTCGACAGCGGTACCCCATGTGAATATTTTATGACTTTCCCTGAGATAGAAGCATTTATAAAAGACAACTGCTCAGAGGGCGATGTTGTAATCACCATGGGGGCAGGCAACATTCTTGAGGTCGGAGAAGACCTGCTTAAGTAAATATTGCGATATTCACATAGCATACACAAATTATCCACATCCAAAACCCCCTATAATCTCCGCATTTTAGGGGGTTTTCCACATCTTATCCACATTATCCACATTTTCCATATCCACAAATTTCACAACTTTATTTTGTTGCCACAAAATCTATTCTCAAAAAAGCCCGGCTATGCTATACTTACTATAGAATTTTTAAGAAACGAGAGTACAGATATGGCACCTATTACACTAACTTCAACCTACACTCCTAATGAGACAACTATCCCCAATATTTTTCTGGATAGATATATGCCTTCGGCAAACGGCGAGTTTGTGAAGGTCTATTTGTGTCTGCTTAGGATGTATGCCAATCCGGCAGGGCGTTCTTCGACCCTCACCGATATTGCCGATTTGCTCAATCATACCGAAGGCGATATAATCCGTGCCATAAAGTACTGGGAAAAGGCGGGGCTTCTATCCGTTGGATACAGCGGCGATATTCCCGTGAGCATTACACTTTTACCGATCAGCCAGAAGCCGGACATGCTTTCCGCAGACAGCGCAGCAGAAGAGCCTTCCTACAATACATCTGAAACAGCTGCCTCAGCAGAGGGAGTTAATGCCCTCGGCGAGCAGACACCTGTCCATGCCCCTGATGAGACTCTTCCCGGCAAATACAATTATTCCCCTGCCGCCATCAAGCGCATGTGTGACAGTGATGACAACCTACATCAATTGATTTTTGTCGCAGAGAGGCTGTTTGGCAAGACACTCACCAACTCAGAAATCAGCACAATAATATATATCCACAATGATTTGAATTTCTCCGATGATTTGCTTGAATATCTATTTGAATACTGCGTTTCTCTTGAAAAGAGAAGCTTCCGCTATCTTGAACGTGTAGCCATAAGCTGGCATGAGGAAGGTCTTGTGACAGCCGAGCAGGCAAAACAGCAGCATGAGATACACAGCAAGAAAATCTATTCTGTCATGAAGGCATTCGGTATCAATGACCGCATGCCAGGCAAGCCTGAACTTGATTTCATCACTCGCTGGTATGATGAGTACGGTTTTGAGACGGAACTCGTGATAGAAGCATGCAACCGCACAATCCAAGCACTGCATAAGCCGAGCTTTGAGTATACAGACACGATTCTTTCCAACTGGAGAAAGAAAAATGTACATACCGTATCGGATATCGAATCGGTCGATGCCGCTCACGCAGTCTCTAAAAAAGACAGCAATGGCTTTTCCGGCAGCAAAACCTCCGGCAAAGCGGACACTACAGGCTCCCCTGCCATAAGAACAGGAAAGAACACCAACCGATTCAATAATTTTTCGCAGAGGAAATATGATTTCAATGCGCTGGAAAAACAGATTATAAGCAAGAAGGATTAAAGTTTGAAAGTAAAACTTTCAAACTACATATTGATGGCAGTACTGCAAGCAAAGCTTGCAGTATGCAAGGAGATAATAGATGAAGTTAAACAATTCGCAATATGATACCATTATGAGAATGTACGACACCAGGCAGAGCCACGCGCGTGCCGTGCAAAGTTCAAGAATTGAGGAAATAAACGCAAGAATCCCTGAGTATGATGAGCTTCGAAAGGAAACGGCAACCGTTTCCGCTGAGGCAGCCCGCGCCGCCGTCATGGGAGACATGAGTAAGCGCGCACGTCTTTCGGAAAAGCTTGCCTCCATCAACGAAGAAAAAAATATTCTGCTCGTTGCGGCAGGATACCCGGAGGATTATCTTGAGCTTCAATATGAATGCCCGCTTTGCAAGGATACAGGCTTTATAAACGGTCAGAAATGCCGATGCTTCAAACAGGCTGCAATAGACCTTTTATACAATCAATCTAACATTAAAAAAATTCTCCTACTTGAAAATTTCTCTAACTTCAATTATGATTGGTATTCGGAAGATTACATCGACCCTGTTTCCGGAATATCTGCTCTGGAGAATATAGTCAATGTCACAAAGAATGTCAATTCATTCATAAGTGATTTTCCATCAGGGGATAATCTTTTGTTCTATGGTGATACCGGTGTCGGTAAGACTTTCCTCACCCACTGCATTGCAGGTGAGCTTCTTGAAAAGGGGTATTCCGTGCTGTATCTGTCAGCCATAGATTTGTTTGACCTTTTTTCAAAATATGCTTTTGATAATGACAGCGAGGCAGATTACAGGGATGCATTTTCACAGATTCTTGACTGCGAGCTGCTTATTATAGATGACCTGGGGACAGAGCTGGTTAACAGCTTTACCAACTCCCGATTATTTTATTGTATTAATGAAAGAATCCTTGCAGGTCTGTCAACAATAATATCAACGAATCTGAGTCTTGAGGAGCTTATGAATACCTATTCCGAGCGTATTTTTTCCAGACTCACCATGTCATACCAGATATTCAAAATATATGGTGACGACATTCGTTTGAAGAAACTTTAATCACAACACACATCTACGGAGGAAAATATCATGCTTCAGGAAGAACGCGACCTTGAAACCATACCAGTGGGGGCACTTGGAATCATTCCCCTTAAGGGCTGTGAACAGCTCAGCCAGAAGGTAAATGATTACCTTGTTCAATGGAGAACCGAAAGAGAAAATGAGCATAAGTCTACAATAGCTTTTGCAGGATACCAGAGAGACCACTACATCTTAAGCGCAAGCGTACCACGCTTTGGCTCAGGAGAGGCAAAAGGAATTATCAACGAATCTGTCCGCGGATATGATTTGTACCTTTTAGTCGATGTATGTAACTATAGCCTTACCTACTCTCTATGCGGTAAGGAGAACCACATGTCACCTGATGACCATTATCAGGATTTAAAGCGTATTATCGCTGCTGTAGGCGGTAAGGCAAGAAGAATCACTGTCATCATGCCTTTCCTCTATGAGAGCAGACAGCACAAGAGAAGCGGACGTGAGTCCTTAGACTGTGCTCTTGCACTTCAGGAGCTCACAGACATGGGTGTTGACAACATCATCACCTTCGATGCCCATGACCCACGCGTACAGAACGCTATTCCGTTAAAGGGATTTGAGACTGTACAGCCTGCTTACCAGTTCATCAAGTATCTCACCAGAAACGTACCTGATATAACATTCGACAGCGACCACATGATGATTATAAGCCCTGATGAGGGAGGAACACATAGAGCCGTATACTTTGCAAACGTGCTCGGTCTTGATGTAGGTATGTTCTACAAGAGAAGAGATTATACTAAGATTGTAAATGGTCGTAACCCTATCGTAGCACACGAATTCCTCGGAAGCTCTGTTGAGGGTAAGGATGTATTTATCATCGACGATATGATTTCCTCAGGTGAGAGCATGCTCGATGTTGCAAAGGAATTAAAGGCACGCAAGGCTAAGAGAGTATTCCTTGCAAGCACCTTCGGTCTTTTTACCAACGGTCTTGAGAAGTTCGATGAGGCTTATGAGGCAGGTCTTATAGATAAGGTTCTCACAACGAATGTTATCTACCAGACACCTGAGCTTCTCTCCAAGCCATATTATATCAGTGTAGATATGAGCAAATACATCGCACTCATCATCGACACACTCAACCACGATGCTTCTATAAGCAAGCTTCTCGACCCGGTTGACAGAATCCAGAAGCTTCTCAAGGAGTACAATAAGAAGTAAGTTAGTGCAAACCAGGACGGGTGTTAAAACATGCTTTCAGGACTGTGAAGTGTATGTGCCGGTTGTATATATGCATAGCGACTCCGTTGTGACCAAAAGTCGCGCTATGCATATATACAACCGGCGCATACACGGCATAGGTGTTTGAGCATGTTTTAACACCCTGTTTTTGTATTCCAATAAGTTTTGCATAAGTATGTCTTTATTGATTGTATTAAAAATCAACCTTCCCATGCTATCTTTCCCAAGTAAAAAAACTGTAAAGCAAGTGTAATTCCGCTAAGTTGGAATCACTCTTACTTTACAGTCTTATTAAGCCAGTCAACTATTCTGCGCAGAACCGACTAACTGCTCTCCGGCTACGGCAGCTTAACATCCGTATCTCCACCCGCCGTATACCCGGCATTGGTGTCGCCGCCTGCAGAGGTGCCGGCTCCCGCGCTTGTATCCCCTCCTGCCGTGTACCCGGCATTGGTGTCGCCACCTGCAAAAGTGCCGGCTCCCGCGCTCGAATCTCCTCCGGCTGTTCCGGCGGCATTTGAATCTCCTCTGTTATTTCCCGGTGCATTGGTATCTCCTCCGACAGCTCCTGCGCCCTTATCGCCGCCCACAGAGCCGGAGGCATTGCCGTCCCCGCCAAGCGCTCCTGCGTTCTTGTCACCGCCGACAGTGCCGGAAGCGTTGCCGTCTCCGCCGGGGTGACCGGACACATTGCCGTCACCTGATACCGTTCCTGCGGCATTGCCGTCTCCGCCCGCCGATGACGCTGCGTTGCCGTCTCCTCCTGCGCCGTTATAGCTCTTGTCGCCCAGTGCGTTCTGTATGTCCTCAATAGCTGCGGTCGATTCCTGCTGGCTGTTATTGCCATTATCCATAATGTTGTCGGGCAGTGTATCTGTTCCGGTACTGTTATCGGCATATCTGGTGTATTCAGGAAATTCTTTTATTTCAAGTCCTTCGTGGATATCCCGCATGAAGCTCTTCCATATTGTCATAGGATATGTGCCGCCCGTAAGATTAGCCATCCTCTTTGGAATATCATACCCAACCCACACCGCTGTTGTGTAGTATGCAGAGTAGCCCACGGTCCAGCCGTCCTTGTTGTCCGTTGTCGTTCCTGTCTTTACCGCAACTACCGCGTTATCAAGCTTAGCCCCTGTGGCAATTCCGTGTTCCACACCATATTGCAGCATTTTGCTCACCATTCTGGATGCATTCTTTTCATAAATCTGCGTCCCATTGCCTCCATTATCCACAATAGTCCTGCCCTTTGAGTCGGTTATCCTCATAACCGCCGTAGGTTCGTGGAAAACTCCGTCACCGGCAAGTGCCGCATAAGCGCTCGCCATCTCAAGCGCGCTCGCTCCATAGCTCCAGCCTCCAAGGCATGCCGCCATATAATGCTCGTCCTCACCAATCTTTCTGAAATGCATATTTTTTACAAAGGACATTCCGTACTCAGGTGTGAGCTGTTCAAAAAGCTTCCATGCCGCCACGTTTGATGACCATGCGAGCGCCTCCTGTAAGGTCTCCTCCCCCGGATATCTGTTCTCAAAATTCTCCGGGCCTCCCTCCATCGGAGAATCATCTATAAGCTCATCCGAGTTATGTCCAAGTCCCAGATACGGTGCATACACCACAAGCGGCTTGATGGCGCTTCCCGGCTGCCTAAAGCTCTGATAAGCACGATTGAGCGTATAGCCCGGAAGCCCCTGATTTCTGCCTCCCACAATCGCTGTGACATATCCTGTAGCATTGTCTATACATACCGCCGAAGCCTGAAGCTTATACACGCCTTCATCGTTAGTCTCCGTATTCCATGACAGTGCATCATCCAACGAATCCATAAGAAGCTGCTGCTTGTCCATATCTATCGCCGTGTATATCCTGTATCCACCTGTAAAAAGAGTTCTCTGGTAACGCGAATACCAGTCATCATACAACTCCTTGTATGCCGCCTCGTCATCCTCGTCGATAAATTCATATCTGAAATTAAAGCCCGCCGCTTTCATAAGTGAGCGCGTTGCACAGTAGTACACATAGGTCTCAACCGAATCATACTTCTCAGCTTCGGATGGGGTCAACACAATCTCTTCGTCTATCGCATTCTGATACTCTTCGTCGGATATGCTCCCATAATCATGCAACAGACCAAGTATATAATCCCTTCTCTCAACTCCTCTGTCCAGATGCTCAAATGGGTCATACTTGGATGGATTATTAGGAATTGTTGTCAAAAATACAAGCTGTGATATCGACAGTTCACTCGCAGATTTGTTAAAATACCCCTGCGCCGCCGCCTCAATGCCGTACAGACCGTTGGCAAAATATATATTATTTATGTAAAATTCGAGTATCTGATCCTTGGTATAGCGCTTTTCAAGCTCCATCGAAAGAAATATCTCGGTTATCTTTCTCTCCCATGTGACATCCTGTGAAAGATAGATGTTTCTTGCTACCTGCTGGGTTATGGTACTCGCGCCCTGCGCCTTGCTCTTGGTCTTAAAGTTAATGCTCCCGGCTCTTATTATGGCGGCGATATCGATACCACCATGTCTGTAGAACTTTCTATCCTCGATGAGAACAAATGCGTCCTTTACGACCTCCGGTATTTTGTAGGACTCAAGATAATACAGCTCCTTTACACCGCTGACTGTTGTTATCTCTTCCCCATTCACGTCATAGATAATGCTCGTCTCCGTACTTCGGAAATCAGAAAGCTTGCTTGCAGCCGCGATAGCCTTCGCATTGCCTATATACTTCCCTACCGCAGACAAATAAGGGCTGACAGCGACAAGCCCCAGCCCCACAATCGACAACAATATGATAAAGACAATTAAAAATATCTTTAAGCCTCTCTTCATATCCACCTCTGAATCTTCGGTATATAAATCAATCAGCGTACAGACTGCCCGACTGCAAGCAGCCACACCATCCATACGCTGTCGATATTATATCATGAATTTCATCCATGATTACATTCGCAGTTCGTTAAGCACATAAATATGTTAACTCCCTAGCGCTCATTATTTCATAATTGTACTTATAAATTATAAATCGCAGTTACCTACAGTTCTTGGGAACGGAATAACATCACGAATATTGCCCATACCTGTGAGGTACATTACGCAGCGCTCGAATCCAAGACCGAAGCCGGCATGTCTTGCTGAGCCGTACTTTCTAAGGTCAAGATAGAACTGGTAGTCCTCCTTCTTAAGACCAAGCTCATCCATTCTCGCAACAAGCTTATCGTAATCGTCCTCTCTCTGGCTTCCACCTATAATCTCACCGATACCAGGAACAAGGCAGTCCATAGCTGCAACTGTCTTTCCGTCGTCATTGAGCTTCATGTAGAATGCCTTAATCTCCTTCGGATAATCCGTAACAAAAAGAGGTCTCTTATAAATCTCCTCTGTAAGGAAACGCTCATGCTCTGTCTGTAAATCACAGCCCCATGATACCTTGTACTCGAACTTATCATTATGCTGCTCAAGTATCTTGATAGCCTCTGTGTATGTCACATGGCCGAACTCTGAGTTGAGCACATGGTTGAGTCTCTCAAGAAGCCCCTTGTCAACGAAGCTGTTGAAGAAATTCATCTCCTCCGGAGCGTTCTCAAGCACATATCTTATAACATACTTAATCATGCTCTCAGCAAGTATCATATCATCCTTAAGGTCTGCAAACGCCATCTCCGGCTCAATCATCCAGAACTCAGCAGCATGTCTTGTTGTGTTGGAGTTCTCTGCACGGAAGGTAGGTCCGAATGTATAAATGTTCTTGAATGCCATTGCATAAGTCTCGCCATTAAGCTGACCGCTTACCGTAAGATTAGTAGGCTTTCCAAAGAAATCCTTGGAATAATCAACCTTGCCGTCCTCTGTCTTTGGAACATTGTTTAAATCCATGGTTGTTACCTGAAACATCTCGCCTGCACCCTCGCAGTCACTTCCTGTTATGAGTGGAGTGTGAACATATACAAAGTTTCTCTCCTGAAAGAACTGATGGATAGCATAAGCTATAAGTGAACGTACTCTGAACACCGCCTGGAATGTGTTGGTTCTAGGTCTTAAATGTGTGATTGTTCTGAGATACTCCATTGAATGTCTCTTCTTCTGAAGAGGATAATCAGGAGTGCTCTCTCCCTCAACCTCTATGCTGTCTGCCTGAATCTCAAACGGCTGCTTGGCATCCGGTGTAGCGATGAGCGTACCTGTAACAATGATAGCTGCACCAACATTGAGCTTGCTTATCTGTGCAAAGTTCTCCATAGTGTCATGGTATACAACCTGAAGAGGCTCAAAAAATGTTCCGTCATTCACAACTATAAATCCGAATGTCTTAGAGTCACGGACGCTGCGCACCCATCCTCCGACTGTAACCTTATTTCCAAGATACTTTTCCTTGTCCCTGAATAAATCTCTGATGTTAATTAGTTCCATATCAATAATCCTCTCTAAATCCCTATATCGGAATAATGTATTACCGCTGGACAAATAACTGATTTGTCACTCTTCATCTTACAATATTATTCCAATATGGTCAATCGTTTTGTCAGTCTTTTATGATATTGCAGACCAATATCACTGTATTTTTCAACCCTGTAAGTTTTTCCAGCTCTGTTTTTGCCGTGTTAAAGCTGTTTTCTCCCGATACATACGCGACATTACTCTTATCATACGCATACACAAGCATACTCTCGTCCTCAGTTATTACATTTAGTGCGTATCCCTTGTGAATATAATACAGTGCCTCATCAATGCTCACACCTGTTATATCCATAACCTGCTCTAACCTATAACTATCCGGAACAGAGATTTTGGCTGTATTGGTCTTATATCTGTCCCATATAATGCTTCCTGATGGTGCGACAACAACTCCTGCCTGTTCGTCCGCCTGCGCTATCGCCTGTGCAGGATTATCGGTCAAAAGCGAAAGCTCTCCCATGCTGTACACTCTGTAATAGTCATTTTTCCTCGTGACCTCACTCATATAGAGCTGTGCTTCCCCATTAAATATAATGCTCTTAGGATATATGACCTTGGTGTCATCCGACGAAGGCACAGATACAGTTAGAATTATATACAGCTCCTTCTGCCTTACATCCGTTGCCACCTGTCTGGTCGTCAAAATTCCATCCGGCGTCATTGTCGTGCTTAAAAGCTGGTCATCAGCCATATCCGTAAGGCTTCCATCATCATTTATCTCTGCTCTCTTAATAATAATCTTGTTGCTGTCCGCCGTGACATCCATAACTCTTACGCCTGATTTTTCATAATCCTTGATTGTTTCAAGACTGCCGTTGACTATCTCTATGCGGTACATCGGGTATTTTGCATTTATCTCAGTTTTTCTTGCCCTTCCGTATATGATATTTCCGTCTATAAGTCCCAAGGTCTTTATATACTCCGTATCCGCCGCAGCAATCTCGGACGTCTCACCGGTATCAAGATATATTATCTTCACAGCTTCACCGTGATTCTCGTCCTCGCCTTCCTGATAAGCAAATATCGAATACTTTTCGGAAAATAGGCAGGAATCCTCAACCACCTGCGAGGACACAACCATGTACTCCTTGGTATCATAATGCACAGAGTATATGCTTCCTCCCTGATACATAAAAAATCTTCCCTCGTCATTAAGATATGTCAGTACTTCTACGTCCTTTTTTATGACATCATATATCTCATTCCTTGGAATGTACAGAATCTCCTCAACAATGTTTTTCTCTGCATTGTAGCTGCACACGGACACCCCCATCTCGCCCTCATGGCTTCCTCGGTTCATGTATCCGTACACAACATAGCTCACATTCCCATCCGAATCCACCGACAGAATCTTAATTCCATGTTCCTGGTAGGCTTCCCTCACAGAATCATAGGCGGAATCATCATCTGCAAACGTAAACAATTGAACAAACTGATTTGTTTTGGAATTATAGCTCCACAGCTCCCCGCCCCTTACAAAGCAGGTCACCTTGCCACTGCTATCGCTCATCATCTGAAGCTCTTCAAGCCCCGATGTAATTCCAAGATAAATTCTTCCCGAATCATTCAAATCCTCCAGTCCGTCAAATATCTGGTCTACATATCTGTCATATCCCAAAACGTAGGTTGTATCAGCATCTGCGCGTCTGATACGGAAAAATTCCTTCACGTCATAGATATCCAGTCCTCTTGCCGCCGGCGTGCTCACCCGGTAGTCAAGTCTGATATCCGCTGTATTCCCCTGCATCTCCACAACCATCGGCCATATTTTTCCGTAATACTGTGGCTGTAATGCGCCCCAGCCGACCTGCGAAAGCTTGGAATGAATGTTCACATGTCCAAGGTTCGTGTTGTCACCGGACGAATTCGGCTCAAGCTTCGGGATAATCTCATTTATCGCTTCCTCATCGTATGTCACATTCGAAAAATGAATCACATAGCTCAGCTTATCGTCAAGGTTCAACCCATCGCCAAGCACAATCCTTGTATAATATGATGCCGTCTTTTTCTCTGTCGAGACATTAATTTTCATCATATACTCGGTATTATCCTCAAGGAGGTTCTTTATGTTGAGAACCGCCTCAACGCGCTCACCCATATTGCCTGTTGCGTTGACATCATTGATTTCGTAACTGCCATTACCATTTTCATCATTGGCATAGCTCACTGTCTGATAATCCGTAACCGTTGTATTCTCTATGTATTCTGAGCCGTCAAGACTCCTTATCTCATACGATATCCCTGTTATTTTCTGTCCGTATGTTCCGATACCGATTCTTAGCTTTCTTCCCTCCGGCAGAGGCGTGATGCACTCATGCAGCATACTCTCGTCGATGTTGCTCACATATCCATGGAGCAGATTGAACTCCTGCCCACCCTCACTTATCATATATACTACGGGCAGTGTTGCCGCAGACATATTCTCCTTGCTTTGGCGGACTTCATCCGTTGCCCTGGTAAGAACAATCGTGATGACCGCAACCGCAACGAATACAAGAATTGATATAAGTACTTTATATTTAAAATTTTTCAATGTGATTTCCTTTCTTTCACCGGCATATCCGGTCAATACTATTATTTAAAAAACGTATTGAATATTTTCCAAGCAATATACCGTATAAGTTTATCACAAACATTTTAAAAATAGTATATATATTTTATTAAATAAGCTGCACCGTACAAAACAAGACCGATGCAATAGTATTTAACGGCATATAATATTTTTAATAATCAAGGCTGTTAATCGGGGAGGCAAGGTATACCTTCGTCCTGTCCTGCTCCTCGTCATACCCAATCGCAATATTCATGTTGATTTTATTTCCACCTATCGTGATATACGAACCTGCTCCCTTCGAATACGCATAAATAGTAAATATATCGCTGTCCCTGTTTTCCGCCACAACCTTGGCACCAAGCTTATCTAACAGACCGTCCGCAAGCTCATTTTTCTCTGTGCTGTTGAGCGCCCCCTCAAGCGAACCAACAAGGTTCATATTCACATTACCCTGTATCCCCATCGCGTCGAACATGCCCTCCACAAGCTCCCTGTAGGAGACGGCGCAGTCTATATTATTGTACACGGTTATATTCACATACACATACTGCGCCTGTGGCTCTGTCACTGCCGGTTCAGCCGTATTCTCTGTGCGTTGCTGCTCCTGCGTAATCGCCTTTATCGTCACGCTCCCATTGACGCTCTCCTTTGAGAGAACCGTTGTGTTTACTTCCTCCTCATATACCGTTGCCAGACCATACGATGACGTTATTCCAAGCGCCGACGCAATATTCTCTACCAGCCCTTCCTTCTCCTCCTGCGTGAGATAGCATACCCCGAATTTTCCGTAGCCCTCTATATACGTGTCAAGCTCACACCATTCTTCCCCATCCGCACTGTCTGTAAACGCGGTGCTTATCGACACCTTCTTAGCCCTCCCCATATTCGTCATATACACCGCGGTCAACACCGCCCACAATACAATCACTGCATACATTGCTTTTTTCATCCGACATCACTCCTTATACAATTTCTTGATATTATATAGATTATGATGTCAAAACGATAAGTTTATTCATTGTTGGGACGGTGGTGTCAGACCCCTGTCC
>JBNMLM010000034.1:0-21143 GCA_050874845.1 Eubacteriales bacterium
CCGTAGATATCAACCTCACATGATACAGGGATTCCTCTGCCTGTGAGACGGCTGTTAACGTAGCATGGAACGAAACCGAACTGTGTCTGGAATGCAGGCCAGCACTTTCCTGCGATGGCAACGAACTTTCTGTAGCCTCTGTGTGCCTCTACCCAGTCAAGAAGTGTAAGCTCATACTGTGCAAGCTTTGCAAGAACCTCAGGCTTCTTATTGCCTGCGCCAAGCTCTGCCTCCATATCCTTAACAACCTCAGGGATTCTCTCATCGCCTGCATGCTTGTTGAAGCTCTCGAAAAGGTCAAGCTCTGAGTTCTCCTCAATCTCTACTCCAAGGTCATATAATGGCTTAATTGGTGCATTACATGCAAGGAAGTTGAGTGGTCTAGGACCGAAGCTGATAATCTTTAAGTTATTGAGTGCATATACTGCTCTTGCAATAGGAAGGAACTCATGAATCATGTCTGCACATTCCTCAGCATTGCCTACAGGATACTCCGGAATGTATGCCTTTATGTTGCGGAGCTTAAGGTTGTAGCTTGCGTTTAACATACCGCAGTATGCATCACCACGGTTGCTTGAAAGTGTAGCGATATTCTCCTCGCTTGCTGCTACGAACATCTTAGGTCCATCAAAATGCTTTGCAAGAAGTGTCTCTGAAATCTCAGGGCCAAAGTTTCCAAGATAAACACAAAGTGCGTTACATCCTGCCTTCTTAATATCCTCAAGTGCCTGTACCATATGGATCTCGCTCTCAACGATACATACAGGGCACTCATATATATCCTTGCTGTCATACTTAGCTGCGTATGCGTCAACAAGTGCCTTTCTTCTGTTTACTGATAAAGACTCTGGGAAGCAGTCTCTTGATACTGCCACAATTCCTACTTTCATTTCAGGAATGTTAATCATACAATAATCCTCCAATTCTGCCACACGGCTGTAAAATAAAATGCAAAAATGTGTGTGTTCCATGTGTAATTTTGTCTAAAAATTAACATTGGTATGATTGTATTATATTACTTAGTTTTAATTTCATCAACCAAAAAAACTGAAAATTATACATTTTAACCAAATTCGTATGACCTTCTCCGACTTTTCTAATTATAAAAAGTCGCCACAAGTCCCTATAGATAATGGAATAACCTGTTTTTTTGTGTTTTCGTCCGCCTCACGTAACTTTCCGCTTCTATTCTGCCGATTCCTTGCCCTCTATCCTGAAATAGCTAAAGCATTCACATTTCCTGCCATTCCCTGCTTCAGCAGCAGCCTCAACAACCGACGTTTCCTTCACATCCGCCGCATCTGAAACGATATGGCAGCTGAATATACCGTTCTTCACGCCGACCCAGCGCCCTGCCGTGGCTTCATAGGCAAGTGCATTGTCATAATTGACACCATCAATGCTGTAATCAAGATAAATCATATTTCTTGTGACATTCTTTTCAATCACAGGAAGCAGCTCAACGCGGTTTCTGAAAAATATTTTTCTACTGTCCGAAGAAGAATTACCAGGCAGCTTATCAAGCCTTGCAAGCTCAACCACCTTGTCCTGAGAATAAGCCTTCTCATTTTTAAATGTCTGGCTTCCCGATATGGCTACAACCGAAAGTGTTCCATTCTCTCTTTTAAGTGCAACTGCGCCATAGTCCACTCCGAGCGAAACCATTCCGGCTACGTCACCTTCACCAACTGTATCTGCGTCAAGCTCCGTGACAGCGGTAAATTCAGGTGCAATCCATTTCTGCAAAAGAAGATTCGGCACATCGGCAATCGAAGTATCCTGCTGCTTATCCACAGGATAGAGCCCGATCCCATGTCCGGTCATGCTGTACCAGTCCTCTGAGTGGTTGGCATTCCACTGCCACTGAAGCCCAAGCTTCTCACCGGTAAAGCTGTCCGAGGCATCAGGCGCATATATATCCGCAAGTCCATTCTCATGTCTGAATTTCTCCGCCATAGCAATCGCCTTGTCTCCGATATCAGGCTTTCTGTGCACCATCACAGGCTGCCCCGCATCCTCGCTTATCTGTTCACCCATAACCGGCCAGTCATTAATCCACTTAACAGGCTGCAGGTGGACGATTCTTCCCGCCGCATATACATCCTGAAAATGAATGAAATAATCCTCTCCGGTCTGTGTGTCAAGCCAAGCTCCCTGATGAGGTCCATTAACCTCCGTGTCTCCCTGAACAAGCACATTTTTGTACTCATAAGGTCCCCATATATTCTTAGAGCGCATTACCACCTGCCAGCCCGGCTTAACCCCGCCCGCCGGAGCCATTATGTAATAATAGCCGTTCCTCTTATACAGCTTAGGTCCTTCTATAGTGGTCTGTCCGTTCTCATTGCCATCAAATACATGCCTTCCCTCGTCAAGAAGCGTCGAACAGTCCGGCTTCATCTCTGTTATATGAAGTATGCTCTTAAAACCGATACGGCTCTTGGCAAATGCCGATACCATATACGCCCTTCCGTCATCGTCCCAGAAAGGACATGGGTCAATCCATCCCTTGCCCTCGAATATCGCATGAGGCTTTGACCACTCTCCCCACGGATTCTTTGTCTTTGTGACAAATATTCCCTCGTCCGGCATCGGAAAGAATATGATAAATTCACCATCATGGTATCTTATAGCCGGAGCCCACACGCCACAGCCATGCTGAGGTGTTGCATACCTCTCAAACGGAATGTTCGTAAGTGCATAATTTATAACCTTCCAGTTCACCAGATCCTTGGAATGTAAAATCGGAAGCCCCGGTGTGTTGCAAAACGATGACGCAGTCATAAAATAATCATCGCCAACGCGGATTGCATCCGGATCCGAATAATCCGTGTACAAAATAGGATTTCTGTAATTTCCGTCGCCTAAATCTGCATACCAGTTAAACTCATTCTCTCTCATAACAAGCTCCTTTTCTTAATTTGGAAGGCTGGGACACGGACCTGACCCCTGTCCCAGCCTTCTGCCTGATATTATATTTTTTTGATTATTCTAAGCACATCCTCGCGCGTTCCCACAACCAGCAGGTGCACGTCCTTCTCGAACACATAGTCCGCTGTAGGCATAAGTGAAGTCCTGTCATCACCGGTTTTCGTGCCAAGGATATTCACATTGTATCTGCTTCTGAAATTGAGCGCCTTGATGGAATGGCCGATCCACTCTTTCATAACAGGAATCTCATATATTGCATAGTTGCCGCCTAATTCAATGTAATCGAAAATTTTATCCGAGCTGTAGCTTACAGCAAGCTTCTCGGCTATATCCCTGTCCGGGTATATTACCTCATCTGCTCCATTTCTGAGCAGAAACTTGGCATGAATATCTCATGTTGCCTTGCTCACAACATGCTTGGCTCCCATTTCCTTTAGAAGACTTGTTATCTCAAGTGAACTCTGGAAATTAGTGCCGATACACACAATACACATATCAAAATTTTTGACGCCAAGTGTCTTTAACACCTCCTCGTTGGTACAATCGCCAATCTTGGCGCTTGTGACAACAGGAAGCAGATCCTCCATCTTGGCCTGATCAGTGTCAACAATCATAATCTCCGCTCCCTGCTTGGCAAGATTGATTGTTATATGATGTCCGAAACGTCCCATTCCAATTATCAAAAATGATTTCATGGTGTAGTATTCCTCCTTATTCTATCCGATATTTATCTCTTCCTCAGGCTGCTGTAACGGCACAATCCTCTTATTCTCCGAAAAAGACAGAGCGAAAGACAGGCTTCCGATTCTTCCGCAGTACATCAGAACTATAATAACAATTCTCGACACAGTACCAAGTGACCTTGTTATGCCTGTTGTCATTCCGACCGTACTTATTCCCGATATGACCTCGAAAATCACATCGGCAAAGCCAAGCTCAGGCTGAACAGCGAAAATAACCATCGCTCCGATTATAAACAGCAGCATATTCACACCTATTACAAGTGCAGCCTTTCTTACGACATCCTCCTTTAATCTTCTGCTAAACACGTCAATACCATACTTGCCACGCATTGTAGTCCACAGATACGCCACCATTACAAAAAGTGTTGTTGTCTTAGCTCCACCCGATGTGGAACCCGGACTTCCACCTATGAACATAAGCACCATGGTCAACAGTTTAGAAGCTGGTGTAAGTGCCCCCGTATCCACCGAATTCATTCCGGCAGTCCTAGGTGTGACACTTGAGAAAAATGAGGCAAGGAATCTGGTAGAAGCATCCATGCCTGCCATCGTATTATTCCATTCAAACACCAAAAATAATATTGTTCCGATGACAAGGAGAAAAGCCGTGACAGCAAGTACAATTTTAGAATGAAGTCTATATTTTTTTAATGCAAGCTTATTCTTAGAAATATCATCCCACACAACAAAGCCAAGTCCTCCTATAATTACCAGAGCACTTATGGTTAGATTGATTGTCCAGTCTCCCTCAAAACCGCAGAGTGAATTGTACTCCCCATAACAGCCCAGCAGGTCAAAACCCGCATTACAAAAAGCCGATATAGAATGAAATATTCCATAAAAAATTGCCCTTGCCGGACTCATCATGAACGAAAAACGAATTGCAAGTATTATCGCTCCTATCCCTTCAAAAATCAAAGTTCCAAGAAGCATCTTCTTGGTAAGCTTGACTATGCCACCAATCTGAAGCGTATTCACACTCTCCTGCATAAGCCCTCTATGTCTTAACGAAACCTTACGTTTAAGCATAAGTGCAAGAACAACACCAAGGCTTATAAAGCCAAGACCGCCCACCTGAATCATACATATTATCACAATCTGGCCAAACAATGACCAGTGTGAATATGTATCGACAACGACAAGCCCTGTCACGCAGCTAGCGCTTGTCGCTGTGAAAAGAGCGTCTAAAAAACCTGTTGCCTGACCGTCTCTCGACGAAACAGGCAGCATAAGAAGAATAGTTCCCGTAATAATTATTATTAAAAATCCAAGGGCAATAAATTGCACCTTGGATATTCTTTTTTTGCCAAACATATATAACCCCTTTTTAAGTTTTTTGTATAAGCAAAACAATTATATATTAGTCGAAATCAGCTTTGCATCGTACCCTGCTGCCTTAAGACCCTCAATAATCTGCAGCTTATGCTCCTCGCCGAATGCCCCATTGTAATCTTAAGTTCCACGGCAGCATTGCGGTTGATACTTACGAACTGGTTATGCTCAAGCTTGATTACATTACCCTTCTGCTCTGCGATGACACCTGCCACTCTCGCAAGCTCACCCGGCTTATCAGGAAGAAGAACCGATACAGTGAATACTCTTCCCCTCGCAATAAGACCGTGCTGTACAACAGATGACATTGTGATTATATCCATGTTGCCACCGCTTAATATTGATACAACCTTCTTGCCCTTTACATCAAGATGCTTAAGTGCTGCAACCGTAAGAAGTCCCGAATTCTCAACAATCATCTTATGATTCTCTACAACATCAAGGAAGGCAACTATAAGCTCCTCATCCTGAATTGTGATGATATCATCAATATTCTTTTTCACATAAGGGAAAATCTTGCTTCCCGGTGTCTTAACAGCCGTACCATCAGCGATAGTGCTTGCGCTCGGCAATGTGACAACCTTTCCTGCCTTTATCGACTCCTGCATGCAGTTAGCGCCGGCAGGCTCAACTCCGATAACCTTAATCTTAGGATTGAGAAGCTTTGCAAGTGTTGAAACACCTGTCGCAAGTCCGCCTCCGCCGATTGGAACTAAAATATAGTCAACTGTAGGAAGCTCCTTGATGATTTCCATGGCAATGCTTCCCTGACCTGTAGCGACATCATAGTCATCGAAAGGATGAACGAAGGTGAGTCCCTGCTCCTTCGCAAGCTTGAGTGCATACTCGCAAGCCTCATCATATACGTTGCCGTAGAGTACAACCTCCGCGCCATAGCTCTTTGTGCGGTTAACCTTCATAAGAGGTGTTGTAACAGGCATTACGACAACCGCGCGGACTCCGTAGAGCTTCGCCGCGTAAGCCACGCCCTGTGCATGGTTTCCCGCTGAGGCAGTTATAAGTCCCTTGGCTCTCTCCTCGTCGGACAATGTACTTATCTTGTAATAAGCTCCTCTGACCTTATAGGCTCCTGTATACTGAAGGTTCTCCGGCTTAAAATATACCTTATTTCCTGTGAGATTGCTGAAATATTCGCTGTATACAAGCTTAGTTTCAAGAGTAACTCTCTTGACTATCTCTGCTGCTTCTTCAAATTTTTCCAATGTAAGATAATTCTCGCTCATTTCTGGTACGCTTCTTTCTTCATAAGATTTAAGTAATGGTCTGTAATTTAACCCGTTAATTCATTACTTAGTTATATTATCCTTGTAACTGTTATATCAGATTTGCTCCGGAATGTCAAAGAGTGCATTGACAAAATCCTGTGAATTGAATTTCTGCAAATCATCGATATGCTAACCTACACCGATATATTTTACAGGTATGCCGTATTCTGCCTGAATCGCAACCGCAATTCCACCCTTGGCGGTTCCGTCCATCTTGGTGAGAATAATTCCGGTCACGTCCGCAGCCTCCTTAAATTCCTTAAGCTGTGAAAGTGCATTCTGGCCTGTTGTTCCATCAAGAACAATCAGATTCTCCCTGTATGCCTCCGGCATTTCCTTATCAATAATTCTGTTTATCTTTTTTAACTCCTCCATAAGATTCTTCTTATTGTGGAGGCGTCCTGCGGTATCGCATATAATGACATCAGCATTTCTCGCCCTTCCTGCCGATATCGCGTCATATATTACCGCTGCCGGGTCTGAGCCCTCGCTCTGCGATATGATATCTACGCCCGAACGGTTAGCCCACTCGGTAAGCTGCTCAATAGCCGCAGCCCTGAATGTATCTGCCGCAGCAAGAACAACCTTCTTTCCCTGCGCCTTAAGCTGAGCTGCAAGCTTTCCGATGGAGGTTGTCTTACCGACACCATTGACACCTATAACAAGCACAATCGACTTACGGTTCTCGAATTCATAAGCGTTCTCCCCTAAGTCCATCTGCTCCTTTATTGTGTTAATCAGAAGTTCCTTACAGTCTGCCGGATCCTTGATATGATTCTCTTTAACCTTTTCCTTGAGATTCTCTATAATCTCCTCTGTTGTATTCACTCCGAGATCTCCCATTATGAGAGTCTCCTCAAGCTCCTCATAAAAATCATCGTCAATTTTTGAAAAGCCGGAGAACACATTATCTATACCATGCACAATATTGTCCCTTGTCTTTGTAAGACCGGACACAAGCTTCTTAAAAAAACCTGCCATATTTAGCCTCCTTTTATATCTCTATGCCTGCTTAGCAGGTTTATCGTCAAGCTGATCCTCTATAAGGTCAACAGACACAAGTGTAGATACACCCTTCTCCTGCATTGTTATGCCGTACAGTCTGTCCGCAGCAGCCATGGTTCCGCGTCTGTGCGTGATTACAATGAACTGCGTGTTCTTTGTCAGCTTGTGCAGATACTTCGCATATCTGTCTACATTCGAATCATCAAGTGCCGCCTCAATCTCATCGAGGAGACAGAACGGCGACGGCTTAAGATTCTGGATTGCAAAAAGAAGTGAGATAGCCGTGAGCGCCTTCTCACCACCGGATAGCTGCATCATATTCTGGAGCTTCTTTCCAGGTGGCTGTGAAATAATCCTGATTCCGGCTTCAAGAATATCCGCGTCTTCCTCAAGCTCAAGTGTCCCCCTTCCTCCGCCAAACAATTCCTTGAATACCTTATCAAACTCAACCTTAATCTCCTGAAACTTTTCGATAAACTGGTTTCTCATGCCGGTATCAAGTTCTTCAATAACCTTGATGAGTGTATCTCGTGCCGTTATAAGATCATCATGCTGTGTCTTTAAAAATGTATATCTTTCGGATACTTCCTTATAATCCTCAATTGCATTGACATTGACATCGCCCAACTTTCTGATATCCGATTTCAATACGTTTATATTCTTTTTAAGTTCATCAGAATTTGTTAAATTTTCATCTCTAAGCTCAGCAGCACGAATAAGTGTGAGTTCGTACTCATTCCACATGTAATCAATTCTCTCATCGCGCACCGACTCTATTTTCTCAATCCTGCCTGATATTCTGAGACATTCCTTATCAAGTGTATTGATGCGCTCCGAAATCTGCTCTCGCTTATTGAAAAGCTCACGCTGTTTTTCCTGAACCTTATCCCTGTCCTCGCGCTCCTTCGCCGTGATATCCGCATATTCAGCTATCTGGGCTTCTGCACACATTATCGCCTCATTTATCTTTGCGATATTTTCCTTCTTTTCATTTATCTCATCACCCGCAGAGCCTAAGCTGTCCTTAATCTCATCGGCTTCATCGTTGAGTCTTGATATCTCTCTTAATACTCTCTTTATGTTCTCCTCGGCATAATTATCCTGCTGTGAAAAATTAGAAAGCTCAATGTGGAGCTGCTCCGCAGACCTCTGCTTATCGGCAAGCTCAGCCTTGCTGTTCTCAATCGCGGCATTGCATGAGCTTATCTTCTCATTCAGCTCCCTGTCAATGCGTTCAGATTCCGAAAGAGCCACCTTGCAGGCATCAATCTCTGCGTTTATCTGGATTACTGTATTCTCAATCTCATCGGACTCACGCTTGCTGTTGGTGTAGGCGCGGTTTAACTCCTCCTGCTTCTTAGAAGCTGTGTCAAGATTCATCGCTGCTGTATTCTCCGCCAGCTGCTTGTCCTGTATTGCCGCCTTTATCTGTTCGATTTCTGTCCTCAGCGTGCTAAGCTGCTCTCTTGCAGCTGTGAGCTTTTCCTCACTATTTTTGAGTTCTGCCTCCTTTACTGAAATGGAAGCCTCCAACTCCTCGATCTCTCTTCGACGTCCAAGAAGATTGCTGCTGTTCTTAAACGCACCACCGGACATGGAACCTCCCGGACTTAACATATCTCCCTCAAGAGTTACTATCCTGAGTGAATGGTTATGTCGCCTTGCTATGGCAAGAGCATTGTCTATGTTGTCGACAACCAATATTCTTCCAAGAAGGTATCTCGCAAGCTCTGTAAATTCACTGTCACATTCTACAAGCTGATTGGCAAAGCCTACAGCGCCATTCTCCTTAACAAGCGACGCATCAACCTTGATATCCCTGCCGCTTATAGCCGAAAGCGGAAGGAATGTAGCTCGTCCGAACTTGTTCTGCTTCAAAAAGGCAATGAGCCCCTTTGCAGTCTCCTCATTGTCGGTTACAATATTCTGGATAGTTCCGCCTAACGCTGTCTCAATGGCTGTCTCATACTGCTTCTTTGTCTTAATGATATCTGCCACAACTCCGACAATACCCTTATATCTTTCCTTCTGTTCCATCACCTTCCTGATGCTGTTTCCGTAGCCATCATATCTCTCGGTAATGTTTTTAAGGGATTCGAGCCTTGAAGACTCACCCATAACGACACGGCTCAGTCCGCTTATATCATTATTGAGCTTATTTATCGTATCGCGTGCAGAAAGCTGCCCTTTCTCCCTGTCGGAAAGTGTTTCGTTAAGTGTGGCAAGCTCCGTGCGGATGTCATCTAATCCCTTCTGCAGCAGATCAAGACTCTGCTTCTGGGTATCCTCCTCGCTCTTACAATTGATAAGCTGTCTTGTGAGCTCTGATTTGCGGATGTTAACCTGTTCAAGAAGTGTCACATTCTTCTGGAGCTTCGCCTTTATCTGACCTCTCTCATTGAGGTTGTCAATGACATCGTCCTTGCAGTTTTCAACCGTATCCTCCAGCTCTTTTATTTTCTCGCTGAGAGTCTTTACCTGTGTATCAACCTCGTTACAGTTCGACTTCATCTCATCGAGACGGTCTGTCAGCTTAAAACGATCTGAGATAAGGCGCTTCTTCTCTTCGTCATAGTCTAAAAGGCGTTCCTTTATGGACTCAAGACGTTTGTTGAACTGTTCATCGCTCGCAAGGACTGATTTAATCTGCTCATTCAGAAGGTCTATCTGGCTTGAAAGCCTGTTTTTATCAATCTCAGCCTGCTTTGCAATACTGCTGTTTTCTTCAATGGTGCGGTTAAGACTTCCGAGCTTTTCCTCATTCGCCTCATACTCTGTTCCGGACTTTTCAAACTCGTCCTTAGCAGCCTTCAACTCCGAATCCGCAACGCTGAACGCTTCATTGAATTTTTCAAGTTCTGCCTTGAATTCATCGGCTTCCGTGAGGAACAGATTAACATCGTTTTTCTTAAGCTCCTCTTTGAGCTTAAGGTACTCTTTGGCTTTCTCTGCCTGATGTTCAAGCGGTCCCACCTGTTTTTCAAGTTCAGCAAGTATATCGTTGACACGCACAAGGTTATTGCTCTCGTCATCAAGTTTCTTCTGTGCTGCGGCCTTACGTCTCTTAAATTTGACAATACCTGCCGCCTCATCGAAAAGTTCTCTTCTCTCCTCAGGCTTACCACTTAAAATTCTATCAATCTGACCCTGTCCGATAATAGAATATCCTTCCTTGCCTATTCCTGTATCATAAAAAAGCTCATTGATGTCCCTGAGCCTGCATGCGGAGCCATTCATAAGGTATTCGCTCTCTCCTGAACGAAAAACCTTTCTTGTGATTGTAACCTGATCAAAATCAATCGGAAGAGCGTGGTCGGAATTATCAATCGTGATGGCAACCGAAGCATAACTTACAGGTTTACGAAGCTCTGTTCCTGCAAAAATGACATCTTCCATCTTGCCGCCTCGGAGCTGTTTCGCGCTCTGTTCACCCAGAACCCAGCGAACTGCATCGCCAATATTGCTCTTACCGCTTCCATTAGGACCCACAATACCTGTTATTCCATTGTGAAACTCAAATACTAATCTGTTGGCAAAGGATTTAAAGCCTTGTACCTCTATGGATTTTAAATACATACTTATTTCCCATTCTGTCTCATCTTCAATATTGCATTGTATGCCGCCGCCTGCTGTGCCGCCTTCTTTGTATGACCCTCGCCATCGCCTATCACTGTGCCATCGCACTTTACAACTGCTGTGAAATGCTTGTCATGGTCCGGTCCACTCTCACCGGTAATCTCATATTCCGGTTCAAAACCACTATCCTTTTGAAGAAGCTCCTGTAATATCGTCTTGCTGTCATAGAACAGCTTCTTGTTGTCTATATCCTCAAGAATGAATCTTCTGATATAGTCCTGTGCCGGCTCAAAGCCGCCATCACGGTATATAGCGCCAATCACTGCCTCCATGGCATCAGATGTGATTGAGTCTCTGTTTCTTCCACCTGTGTGCTCCTCGCCTTTGCTTAAAAGAATCCACTCCCCGAGCTTTATCTGTCGGCTGCACAGCGCAAGCGTCGGCTCGCACACAATGCTTGCACGAAGCTTGGTGAGCTCTCCCTCTGTTTTATCAGGATATTTTTCAAAAAGATAGTCGCTTACGGTAACTTCAAGTACCGCATCACCTAAGAACTCAAGGCGCTCATTGCTCTGATTCTTAAGTCTCTTAATCTCATTACAGTATGAGCTATGTGTGAGTGCTCTCTCAAGCAATCTCTTATTCTTGAACTCATAGCCTATAATTTTCTCAAATTTTTCCAACTGTGTATCAGTCATAATTTTACTTCACGCACCTCCGTATTATATGTATTTTGTCATTCTCAGACCATTAAGAAAAAGAGCCCACCTATGATGGGCTTTTTTCTTAATTATATGCTCTCGTTATTGTCAACGAATAAATACATCCTATTTTAATTAGTTAAGTGCATTCTTTATTGCTTCTACAGCATCTGCTACAGTTGAAATATTCTCAGCAGCATCATTAGGAATCTCAATATCAAACTCCTCCTCGATACCCATAATAATCTGGAATACATCGAGTGAATCTGCCCCGAGGTCATCAACGAATGTCTTGTCCATTGTAACCTCATCGGCATCAATGTTTAAAACCTCTGCAATAATTGACTGTAACTTTTCAAATTCCATTTCTAAATACTTCCTTCCTTTTCTAAAAAATTCTTAATTTACTGTTCGTCCGCCTGCTCTGCCGCAATGGACGCCTTGATTTTATCGTTAATTCCCTGTTCCTTAAATGTCATACACTGAAGGATGGAATTACACACCTCTTTAGCCTTGGCATTGCCATGTGTCTTTACAACAAGACCGTTAAGACCTATCATCGGCGCTCCGCCATACTCTGTGGCATCGAACTTCTTGAGCGTCTTCTTGAGTGCCGGCTTGACAAGCAATGCACCAATCTTACTTCTAAGACTAGTCATCATACCTGCCTTTATCATGCCTATAAGAGTACTTCCCATTCCCTCATAAAGCTTGAGTATTACATTGCCTACAAATGCTTCCGTAACTATGACATCGACATCCCCCTCCGGAATATCGCGTGCTTCAACACTTCCGACAAAGTTAATCTCCTTACACTCCTTGAGCAATGGATAGGTATCCTTTACAAGCTGGTTGCCCTTCTCCTCCTCGGCACCGATATTCACAATCGCAACCTTGGGATTCTTGACGCCAAGAACATATTCCATATATATGGAGCCCATCTTGGCAAACTGAAGAAGATGTGCAGGTCTTGCATCCACATTCGCTCCGCAGTCAACTAAGAGTGAAACGCCCTTCTTTGTAGGTATGAGTGGTGCAAAAGGTGGTCTGTCAACGCCCCTTATTCTGCCGACTATAAGCTGACCTCCAACTAAGATAGCTCCCGAGCTTCCAGCCGATACGAACGCATCAGCTTCACCCTTCTTGACGAGGTTAAGCGCAACCACGATTGATGAATCCTTCTTGCGGCGTATAGCCATAACCGGTGGTTCTCCGGTCTCAATAACCTCTGTGGCATTGACAACCTCAATCGCGTTCTCTCTGTATGTATATTTCTTAAGTTCTTCCGAAACAACATTCTCCTGACCGACAAGCTTCACAATCACATTCTCACTCTGTGAAACCGCATCGACAACACCCTTAACAATCTCTGCCGGAGCATTATCTCCGCCCATGGCATCAACAGCTACTATAACTTTTTCCTGCATAAATATTCTCCTCTTCCATACTATGACAACCACTTCATACATAATACAAGATTGTATTTCAGAAATCAATACCTTTTTTCATCACAAAAAGCCAACCATTGGGGACAAAAAAAGAAAGACACCATAAAGGTGTCTTTCCCGTCAATAATATTCACAATCCGCTTCGCTTCCTGCTCATATTATCGCATTATAATCTTAAATTATTCAGCAACAGAGATAACTTCCTTCTTGTTGTATGAACCACAGTTCTTGCAAACTCTGTGAGGCATCATTAACTCACCGCACTTGCTGCACTTTACTAAGTTAGGAGCGCTCATCTTCCAGTTCGCTCTTCTCTTATCTCTTCTAGCCTTAGAAGACTTATTCTTTGGACAAATTGACATCTGTTACACCTCCTTACAAAGCAGTTCTATTGGTTAAACTGTTGAAATATATCGCGTATCTTGGACATTCTAGGATCTAATACCTGTCTGTCACATTCACACGAGCCATGATTAAGATTCATGCCGCATACGTTACAGATTCCCTTGCAGTCTGTTTTACACAGAACCTTCATCGGAAAATTCTCTAAAATCTCACTATATGCATACTTCTCAACATCAAATTCAGTGCCTTCTACAAAAGGCATGTCCTCCAATGTCTCATCTGCATCCGGTGACTCCTCACCAAAATTAAGTGTTCTGGTAGAATCTACCGATATCTGCCAAGGAACATCCGTTAAGCACCTGTCACATGGAATATCTAGTGTCACATCAAGGTGTGAGGTAACCTCTATCTTCTTCCCTCCAACATTAGTAAAGGCAAGTTCAATATCCTGTTTCTTTACAAATGCAAAATCACCAAGCTTAGAGACAAAGCTCTCAGCTTCTATAGGCGCTGCAAGTCTCTTAACTTCTCCTTCGTGAGAAAGAACTCCGTACAAATCAATCAGCATAAAAACCTCTTCTTTTAATCACACGCAGACTATTATATCCACTGTGTAAAGATTTGTCAACTATTTTTTATTTACATTTTAATTACTTGACTAACTCTAATGTCTCCTGAGCAATCTTAAGCTCCTCGTTAGTAGGAATAACCATAACCTTGACCTTAGAATCAGGAGTAGATATAACTACCTCCTCGCCTCTCTTGTCATTGGCTGCATCATCAATCTTGATTCCAAGGAATGTAAGAGCGCTGCAGATATCCTTTCTTGTTCTCTTATCGTTCTCACCGACACCTGCTGTGAATACGATTGCATCAACGCCGTCCATAGCTGCTGTGTAAGCGCCGATGTACTTAACTACTCTGTACTTGAATGCCTCAAGAGCTACCTCAGCATTGTGATTGCCCTCATCAGCAGCCTTCTGTACATCACGGAAATCACTTGAAACACCGCTCATGCCAAGAACACCTGACTTCTTGTTGAGCATGTTAATCATCTCGTTGATATCCTTGCCTTCCTTGTTTGCGATGAACTGGATAACAGAAGGATCGATATCACCACTTCTTGTTCCCATGATAAGACCCTCTAGCGGTGTAAGACCCATGCTTGTATCTACACACTTGCCATTGACAACAGCGGAGAGTGAACCACCGTTTCCAAGATGGCATACGATAACCTTTGAATTGTCAGGGTCAAGATTGCCGAACTCTATAGCTCTCTTAGATACGAATGCGTGGCTTGTACCGTGGAAGCCATACTTACGAATGCCGTACTTCTCATAATACTCATGAGGAATAGCATACATATAAGCCTTCTCAGGCATTGTCTGATGGAATGCAGTATCCCATACAGCAACATTAGGTGTACCAGGCATAGCTGCCTCAACAGCCTCAATACCGATAAGGTTAGCCGGGTTATGTAAAGGTCCGAGATCGAAGCACTCACGGATAACTGCCTTAACATCATCGTTAACAATTACAGATGTGCAGTACTTCTGTCCTGCATGAAGTACTCTGTGTCCTACAGCGGAAATCTCCTTAACATCTGAGATAACACCGTATGTCTTGTCAAGAAGCATCTCAAGAACAAGATTAACAGCTACCTTGTGATCCGGCATAGGCTTCTCGATAACGCAGCTCTCCTTGCCTGTTGGCTTATGTGTGAGCTTAGAACCTTCAATACCGATTCTCTCACAAAGACCCTTTGCCATAACTGACTCATTAGTCATATCAAATAACTGATACTTTAATGATGAGCTTCCGCAGTTGATTACTAAAATCTTCATTAAATAAATCCTCCAAATATATTATCTTTTAATATCCCGCCTTCACATTATCTTATGACTGCAAATACATTCAAAAAACCGGCAGGTCTATAGCATAATTATAGGTAACTGCCGGCATACCAACAATTACCTATATATGTATTGTGTGTAAATAACTATTGAATATTACTGCATCTGAGCCTGTACAGCTGTGATAGCTACAACACCAACGATATCGCTTGCTGAGCAGCCTCTTGAAAGATCGTTAACAGGCTTAGCGATACCCTGAAGCATAGGACCATAAGCCTCTGCCTTTGCAAGTCTCTGTACAAGCTTGTAACCGATGTTACCTGCATCGAGGTCAGGGAAGATAAGAACATTAGCCTGTCCTGCAACATCACTGCCCGGAGCCTTAGAAGCGCCAACTGATGGAACCATAGCTGCATCTGCCTGAAGTTCTCCGTCAAGCTTAAGCTCAGGAGCAAGCTCCTTAGCGATTCTTGTAGCCTCTGCTACCTTGTCAACGTCTGCATGCTTAGCGCTGCCCTTTGAAGAGTGGCTGAGCATAGCAACCTTAGGCTCTGCGCCTACTAAGAACTTGAAGCTCTCTGCTGAGGAAACAGCGATAACTGCAAGCTCCTCAGGTGTAGGATTCTGGTTAAGACCACAGTCTCCGAATACGAATGTACCGTTCTCACCGTACTCACAGTTAGGAACATCCATTACGAAGAATGCAGAAGCAATCTTAGAACCCGGCTTAGTCTTAACTATCTGAAGAGCAGGTCTTAATGTGTTAGCTGTAGAATGGCATGCACCTGATACAATACCGTCTGCCGCACCGCTCTTTAACATCATACAAGCATAGAACATATAATCTGTTGTGAGAAGTCTTCTAGCTTCCTCAGGAGTCATACCCTTGTTCTTTCTGAGCTCAACTAAAGCATCAACATACTCATCAAGCTTATCGGAAGTATTAGGATTGATAACTGTAGCGCCTGATACCTCAAGACCCTTGCTGTTAGCCTCAACCTCCTCAGGTGTACCAAGTACTACTACATTAGCGATATCTTCCTTAAGAACTGTCTCAACTGCTTCCCATGTTCTTCTGTCCATTGACTCAGGAAGTACAATTGTCTTCTTCACTGCTCTTGCCTTTTTCTTAATCTCATCAATAAATGCCATAATAAAATGACTCCTTTCAGTATATAATTGACTTCATCTTAAAAGTCCATTGATAATATCATTATACTCCTTATGTTTATTGTATACAAGAATATTTTTATAAAATCAAGCCAAAAATGTGCATGTTTTAAATTAAATACAATTTTACCGTAATCTCAGCGATTGAACAATATATCTTAAATGGAACTGCCTTTCTGTCATGACACATGTTGACAGCGTCAATATCTGGTCATCCCCCGAAAAGACAGTTGTATCATCATATACCATAGGCTCCTGCATACGCATAGTAGTATTTTCGAGATACAATTTAACCGTTTCCTTCTGTGAAAAATCATAATTTAAAAGCTGGTGGGCATTGTTTGTCTGATAAGCCGCAAATATCTTGTACACATATACCATGTCCTCCGTATATATATATACATATCTGTTGTTTTCAAAAAATTCTTCGTCCTCGTACAAATGTAAGTCCGAAAACATCGTCGTGTCGCGCATATTATGACCATATATAACCGTATGTGGGTCTGAAAAATCCTTTGCATTATAATTCTCAGTATATATGCATCCCGGATACCCCTCACTTCCATCAATGTTATGTTCAAGGTAATAACTGTTGTCGGTAGGGTGCTGAAACACAGGATAATCTATATGTGTATTCGGAATATATATCCATGCATATATATCCTCCGATACCTCATTATGTAATTTATCAAAATCAATGTTTTTTTCCGGCACATCTATACCGTATTTTGTAATCAGTCTCACAGCCTCCCTTTTATACCCCTCAAGCTCCTGCGTTGTATCCTCATACATATCATCCTCCAAAGATACTGTAGTAGACGGCACAGTTGTGCTTTCGGCAAGTTTTTCATACATCTGCTCCGATTTCCACAGCCTGTACTGTTTTACGGCGAGTATCACCGCGCATACCAGCGCAGCTGCCAATGCCGCTATTCCTATAACTGTATATATCATCTTTACATTGAAGTTCTTATTTTTATTTTCCATATCAATCCTCATTTCCCAAAGGTGTGCTTTTACCTACATACATATAGCATATATATTCTACCATAGAAAAATCAATAAGCAATATTATCTTTCTATCTGGATTTTACTTTTCTCCGTATTTAGGATATAATATAAAAACAATTTTGTGTATTTGCAAAATCATTCATATATAAAAGGACAAAACGTGGAGAAAATATGATAACAACAGCTATTATTGCGGAATTTAATCCGCTTCACTCAGGTCATGAATATATAATAAAAGAGGCAAGACGCATAACCTGTGCGGATTGCATTGTCGTAGTGCTCAGCGGAGGCTTTACACAACGCGGTGATATAGCTATCGCCCCTAAGTATGACCGGGCTGCTGCCGCAATAGGCTGTGGAGCCGACATAGTTTTTGAGCTTCCATTTGTATATGCTACATCAAGTGCGGAGTTTTTTGCATCCGGTGCAATAGCCCTGCTCAATTCCCTTAAAAAAATAGATTTCCTTGTGTTTGGAACCGAAAGCAGTGACATATCTGCTCTTTCAACCGCAGCAGAACTGCTCATAAAAGAACCTCCGGAATTTAAAGCAATCCTTAATTCCTGCCTCACATCAGGGATGTCATTTCCGGCAGCATTTGAGCAGGCATATTCAGCCTGTAGTGATACCAACGCAATCTTCACTCCCAATAATACTCTTGCAATAGAGTATATAAAAGCCATTAAAAAAATGTCCTCGGACATACAGCCTGTAGCAGTACAGCGTTCAGGTTCAGGCTACAATGACATAAATTACTCGAAAGCAAGTGGTCATATATCCGCTTCCGCATTTAGAGCAAATACCGAAAACATCATGAAATCAAATCAATTTTTATCAGGAAGCAGTATACCGGCAGAGCTGGAGACATTTATGTCCGAGACTCTTCCTGCTGTGAGTGCCGCCTCTGCTTTGTCCGGCTACAACAGAATATTTCCTATATTTAATGACGATATGTTCACTCTCATCCGCTATGCTGTCCTTATGAACCGCAGCCACCTTGAAGATTTCTGTGACTTCACTCCGGCACTTTCAAACCGTGTGCAGCGTCTGCTTGACAAAGAAGGTACATCACTGTTTGACGGCAGCTATGAAGATTTTATTCTGCGCATAAAGACAAAGGAGATGACCGCGGCACGCATTAAGCGCGCCATGCTTCATCTTCTCACCGGATACACCAATGAAGCCCACCAAACCGCGGTAGATTATCTTCATAATTGCAGCTCTCCTTATGCGCGCATATTGGCATTGTCACCGTCCGGGCAGAGCTTTATCGGTGCAGCAAAAAAAGGCTGTGATACAATTCTTATCAACAGCCTCGGTAAATCCATGCCTCTATTGGATGAAAATGCACAGTCACTTATGCACTATGATATTCTTGCTTCTGATATATATTCCTCTATCGTTGCGGACAAATTCGGATACACAATGCCCGACGAATATAGAGCCGGTGTTGCAAGAATCACTCATTCCCCGGCATAATCATCTTTAGGAGTTCACGCCTTGCATCCTCAGTCTCGGCGTCCTTATATCTGAATATAAGATCCTCCTTCTGTGCCTCAGTGAGCCCGGCATAACCTGTCATGAGACGTTCATCCATGGCAAGTGCTTCCATAAAGCCAAAGGGATAGCCGCCTATTCCGACCATCCCTTCCATTGGCATTCCATCATTGTCCATACTGTGTCCCTCTCTTTCATATAGATTTGAAAATATATTTCACTTCTATAGATAGAGTTCCACGGTATACTCTTTTTATTCGTAACATTTTCCTGTCAAGCCCTATATTCAGCCCTCTATGTTCTCCTCTGTCGCACCGTCTCCATCATCTGATTGTGGCATCGGCACTCCCGGGAAATTGACAGGTATGCCATTCACCTCAACCATATCCTCAATTCTGATTGTAAGGTACGGTATTCCGTCAATAATTCTCGTATCTACAAGGTCCGTCCTGTCCGGTTTGACTTTTACCACAACCGCAGGAGACTTTATCTCGAACTTTCTCGTCTCAACAATGTTCGTCGCCTGTAGAGGAGTCTGTTCACCCGCCTGACTGTCATAGCACCTGTCAAAGCGCTCAAGAAGCTCATTCTCCACACCGCTGTCCGAAAGAATCTGCTTCACCTCATGCTTGTTAAGCTCTAACGGCTCAGGCTCCTCCTTCGTCTCCTCAATCTTATTGTTGATTATCTCATGGATATTTTTGACAACCTCGAAGTCACACTTCTCACCAAGTGCTTCCTCGATAACACCGTTAAAGGTGTCTCTCTGATTTCCCGCCGACATAGGAATATTGCACCCAAGCACCGGCTCGGCAAAATCAAGTCTTAACTCATCAGGCTTTGCCGTATAGTACAGAAGGCTATGTAAATCCGTACTTCTGTCGTTGAATGCCGGGAACAGGAAGCCGATACTCGGCATATCGACAACCCAGTCCCTCACTCGGTTCCTAAAGCAGCCCTCCGAGGCAAAATATGAAAGCCCTGCCTTTGTGAGTGATACCGGGCAGATACAGCAGAGTATATGGGAAAACACTTCATCGGAAGCATCCTCCATCTCTATATTGTCGGAAGTCTTTCCCGGAATATCGTATGCCTGATGTATGAGTAATATAAGGTAATTGTCCACTGTGTCATAGTTCTCTATAACACGGTCATAGAATGCATGCAGCACCTCATCATCCTTAAGCTCAGTCTCACGAAGCTTCATCAAGAGAGCATACTTCTCACCCTCAAGCTCCTCCTCAAGCGGAAATTCCATATTGAGAAGATTCTTTCCAAGGCTTCCCGAAAGGCTTTTCTTAAATATAGAAAAGTACTTGAACAAATCTTCCTCCGGGAGAGCAAGAAATGCCTCCTTAAACTCAGTCACCTTGTTCTTCTCTCCGTCAACGTAGCATCCGCATATACGGGAAATCGAACTTCTATCCTCTTTGAACGTCTTTTTAATTTCTGCAATTTCTTTAGAATTCATGTCTTACCTCAGTGCCAAGGGGGACAGCATTTCATTTTTTGCTATCCCCATATTTTATCTATATTTCATAAGCAACAGCTTAGTTCTTGAAGCTGTGTATAGGTGCGGGTATTCTTCCGGCACGTCCGACAAATGCTGAACAGTCGAACGAGTTAACCGGCATAATCGGTGCATATCCCAAAAGACCGCCGAACTCAACCGTCTCACCCACACCTTTTCCGATAACAGGAATAATACGCACCGCCGTGGTCTTCTGATTAACCATTCCTATGGCAGCCTCATCAGCTATAATTCCTGATATTGTACTTGCCTTGGTATCTCCCGGAACAGCTATCATATCAAGTCCGACCGAGCATACACAGGTCATCGCCTCAAGCTTCTCTATGGTGAGCGCACCCGCAAGCACCGAATCAATCATTCCCTGATCCTCGCTCACCGGTATGAATGCGCCGCTCAAGCCGCCGACATAGGATGAAGCCATAACGCCGCCCTTCTTTACCTGGTCATTTAAAAGAGCCAGTGCCGCTGTGGTGCCCGGTGCGCCTGCTCTCTCAAGTCCTATCTCCTGAAGAATATCAGCAACAGAATCGCCTATTGCCGGTGTAGGCGCAAGTGAAAGGTCAATAATTCCAAAAGGAATTCCAAGGCGCTTGGATGCCTCCTGTGCAACAAGCTGTCCTACTCGTGTAATCTTAAAAGCAGTCTTTTTGATTGTCTCGCAGAGAACTTCGAAGCTCTCTCCTCTTACCTGCTCAAGTACATGCTTTACAACAC
>JBNMLM010000035.1:0-20558 GCA_050874845.1 Eubacteriales bacterium
AGGTCGATATATTCCTCACCTGTTATATATTTTCCGCAGTTGTTCATTATACTTCCTATATGCTTTTTCTTAATACTATGAACTTTCCGCGAAATTATACCGAAACAAGGGGCGTTGGGACACGGTGTCAGACCCCTGTCCCATATATTCTGGGACAGGGGTCTGACACCGTGTCCCAACGCCCCTTGCCAACTATGCCGGCAGATACCCCGCCGTTCTCATCTCAATCAATGGTCCGCCCTTTTTCTCAATATAGGCTCTGGTTATAGTTACCTTTCCTATATTATCATCCTTAGGAATCTCATACATTATATCAAGCATAAATTCCTCTATTATGGAGCGGAGCGCTCTGGCGCCTGTCTTTTTCTCAAGTGCCTTCTCCGCTATGGCCTCTATCGCATCATCGTCGAACTCAAGCTTGACCTCATCAAGCTCAAGAAGCTTCTCATACTGCTTGAGTATGGCATTTTTCGGCTCCTTGAGAATCTTGACAAGCATCTCCTTGGTGAGTGCATCAAGTGTGAATACAACCGGGAGACGTCCAAGAAACTCCGGTATCATGCCATACTTTCTCAAATCCTCTATCGTTACCTGTGAAATCAGATTGTCCACATTGTCATACTTGTCCTTTAAGTCCGCCATGAAGCCTATTGAAGCCTGCTTGTTGAGACGCTCCTTTATTATATCCTCAAGGTCTGGGAAAGCGCCGCCGCAGATAAAGAGAATATTTCTCGTGTTCACGGTCACAAGCGGAACCATCGCATTCTTGCTGTTAGAGCCAACAGGCACCTCTATGTCCGCTCCCTCTAAGAGCTTTAACATTCCCTGCTGTACGGACTCACCGCTGACATCACGGCTGCGTGTCTCCTTCTTCTTGGCAATCTTATCTATCTCATCGATAAATATTATTCCCTGCTCCGCCTTCTCAACGTCATTGCCTGCGGCTGCGAGAAGCTTAGACACAACGCTCTCTATATCATCACCGATATAGCCTGCCTCCGTGAGTGAGGTTGCATCCGCAATTGCCAGAGGAACATTTAAAAGTCTTGCAAGTGTCTTTACAAGATACGTCTTACCGCTTCCTGTAGGTCCAATCATAAGCATATTGGACTTCTCTATCTCGATGGAATCCATCGTGTCTGTAGCAACCCTCTTATAGTGATTGTAAACTGCTACAGATATAACCTTCTTCGCATACTCCTGACCGATAACATACTCATCTAGCTTCTCCTTAATCTTATGCGGTGCAGGTATATCCTTGAGATTGATGAGAGGTACCTTCTTCTCCCCCTCTTTCTTTTTCTTAATCTTCTGTTTCTGTGGTATATCCCCCATTAAATCAGACATATTCATGAAATGAATTCCCGGCATATCCTTTGAGAGCTTCATCATCTCGTCATAGTTGAAATCGCCCTTCATTATTGTATCCATTGAACGCTGCATGCAGTCCGGGCATACATACATTCCCATGCCCATCTGTATCATCTTGCCTGCCTTGCTCTCAGGTCGGCGGCAGATGGAACATATCTTTTCATATTCATCATCATTACTTTTGTTAGAATTATCTGTGTTTCCCATGCTCTGATTGTTCTCAGAATTTATCTTTGTTTCATCTTTATCTTCTATATTATTTCTATCTTCTGCCATATCTTACTCCTTCTTTTCCCTCCATATTAGTATCAGCAACTATATAAATCGGTCTGTCCTTCACCTCAAGATAGGTTTTTGCAAGGTACTGTCCAAAAATTCCCATGAAAAATAGCTGTAAGCCACCCAAAAATGTTATTATACATGTCATGGACGCCCATCCTGCAACCGGATCCCCGAAAGCAAATTTTCTTACTACAATAAAGATTACTGCCACAAACGCAATAAAACAAAATAGCAGACCAATAAACGAGGCAAATACAAGCGGTGTTGTCGAAAAAGCAACTATTCCCTCAATACTGTATTTGAATAATGACCAGAAATTCCACTTCGTCTGCCCTGCCACACGCTCAACATTCTCGTAGGCAATCCACTTCGTCTTAAATCCTACCCAGCCGAACATCCCCTTGGAGAAACGATTATATTCCCTGCAGTTAAGAAGTGCGTCAACAAATTTTCTGTTCATCAATCTGAAGTCTCTTGCGCCATCCATGACCTCTGTGGTCGACATCTTGCCCATGAGCTTATAAAACATCCTGGCAAAAAAAGATCTTATAGGCGGCTCCCCCTTACGCGTAACACGTCTTGCAGCAGCACAGTCATAGCCCTCCTTCGATACTGCTTCATACATATCGATTAAAAATTCCGGTGGATCCTGAAGGTCTGCATCCATGATAGCTACATAGTCACCATCCGCGTATGTAAGTCCGGCATACATTCCAGCCTCTTTTCCAAAGTTCCTTGAAAAAGAAACATATTTAACATAGGGACGCGTCTGTGCTATATCTTTCATCACCTCAAGTGTGTTATCCCTTGAACCATCGTTGACCAACACCACCTGAAAGTCCGCATAATCCATCTTAGCTATTATTCCATCCAAAACCTCAATAAACTTAGGCAATGCCTCGCTCTCGTTATAGCATGGCACTACAACTGAAATTAAATCCTTCATCCGAAATCTCCTCGCATAGCAGCATACTGAGTTGCTTCAACTATTTATACAGTATACACAATGTACCCTATTAATGCAAGAAAAAGCAGAGACAGGTAGATACACTGCCGATATATCATGCCTATCTCCGCTTTATGTTTTAATAAATCCGCTTTCTGAAAACACGCCCTTACAATGCCTTCATTCTAAAGCTTCATCAATTTTATTATGCAACTGTTTTATCGTTATTTATTGCTTACCTGTGGCTTCTCTGTAAGAGTTAAAGTAGTTGTATACTCTGTAAACGAACCATTTTCAAGACGTGAGTACACAACCTCAACCTGCTCACCTACCTGATAATACTTCATAAGATTTACAAGTGTCTCCCATGAATCGACATCCTTGCCGTCGAAGCTTGTGATAACATCGTTAACCTGAAGCCCTGCCTTCTCTGCCGCTGAATCCTCTGTCACACTTCTGATAAGGACACCTACAGGCCAGCCATAGGTCTGTGAAATCTCAGATGTCACTGAGCTTCCTGATACACCTATATAGCCCCCCTCGTCATTGTCAAGTGCAACTCTCGTTGTCTGTGTTGAAAGGTCATCGATTATATCCTTGACAGACTCAATCGCGATGGCATAGCCCATACCTTCTACCTTTGTATCCGACATCTTTACGGAGTTGATACCTATAACCTCACCGTTGGCATTGGACAATGCACCACCACTGTTACCAGGGTTGATAGCGGCATCTGTCTGAATAAGGTTCTCATATACAACATCATCAACAGTAAGGCTCTTGCCAACCGCACTTACAATACCTGTTGTGACTGATATACCATAACCTGCTGCATTACCTATTGCAATTGCAGCCTCACCTACCTCGACATCAGATGATGAGCCAAGCTTAGCTATTGAGATGGCGCTCATTGTATCGGCACTTATATCGTCAAGCTTAACTGCAACCACTGCAAGGTCACTGTCTGCCTTCATTCCCTTTATAACGGCATCAGCCTGTGTATCATCGCCAAATGTAACCTTGAGATTGTTTACGTCCTCAACTACATGTGCATTTGTAACGATAAGAAGCTCTGTATCGTTCGCTCCGATAATAATACCCGAACCGCTTACCCCTGCCTCATAGGACTGATTGTTAAAGCCTCCCCAGAAGCCAAAATTATAGGAGCTGTTTGTTACAGTCTGTGTACCGCTGATCGCAACAACCGAGCTTATAACATTCTTAACAATACCCGAAACATCAATGACATTCATTCCTGTCTGCACAGCATCTGATGAAACACTTGCAAGTGTCGAACCGTTTGTTGATGTTCCATCGCTTAATGTATCACTTAATGAAGCAAGATAATTCTTGTTGATTTCCTTTGCTATCTGGCTCAACTGCTCATCTGTAAGCTCATTATTTGATTTAGCAGGGAAATTCACATATCCTGCATACATTGCGCCATAGCACGAAGCTCCTGCAACCGCACCAATTACAACTGCACATGCAACACCTCTTACTGCCCTGAAGAAGAAGCCATGAGGCTTTTTCTCTTTCTTTGCCTTAGCCTTTTTATCTTTCCTGTCATTGCTATCATTGTTGTTAACATTTTCATTATTCATGCCATACATAGTGCTGTAGGCTGACTGATTACTGTACTGATTCCGGCTATAGTCTGTCTGGTATGTCTCGTGTGCAGCCTCACCTGTCTGTGCCTCGCTATATGTGCTGCCATATACCTGCTCACCGGAAGCTGTCTCAGCCTCCACAACATTCTGTACATCATTCTCACTGCTTACACCAGCGTTCTCCACAGCATTATTATTTTCGCCATTCATATTGTTAAATCCATATTCATTGTTATCCATAGTTCTTACCTCCGTATTCATCATGAGGGAATCTTATTTTCTTTACTTATTTCTTCATTTCCCTCTCTCTTTTATGAGTACAATATAACAACGAATTGTGTTCTTTTTGTGATAAAAAAGTGAATGAATTGAGAAATCTTTTCACAATCCATCCACTCTTTTAAATTTCTATTAGTCTGCTATTCCTTAAAGCTTAAAAAACTCTATATCATCCATCATATCTTTATCAGCCTTCTGCATCATTCTGGTACTCAGCTCAGTATCATTGCAGGTCTGAGCGACAGTATGGCAGTTTGCACTGGCCTCCTGTGCGGATGCTCCAAGCTCCTCAGCTATCGCACCAAGGTTACTTGTTGCTGTTACAAGATGTGACTTTATATTTTCAAGAATGTCTGTCACATTCTTGATATCATATATATTGTCAAGGCTATTAGTCACTGCATCAGACAGAATTGCAAACTGCTGTTGTGTATCAGAAATATTCTGCTGTTCCTCCTCAGTTGTTCTGACAACCTTATTCGCATAATCAACAGTCACTTCACTGAGTTTAACCACCTTTTCAATAATCTGCTTTATCTCCTGTGCGCTTTCCGCAGTTGAATCAGAAAGATGTCTTATCTCCTCTGCGACCACAGCAAAGCCCTTACCAGCCTCACCGGCACGCGCTGCCTCAATACTTGCATTAAGTGAAAGCAGATTAGTCTGGCTTGAAATCTCTTCAATAACAGAAACACATTTACTAATCTCATCGACAGCCAGATTGGTCTCCTGTATCTTCTCCGCAATTCCATCTACTGCCTCCACTGATGATTGTGCTGCTGCCATTACAATGCTCATCTGTGCTGCCGCATTCTCATTATTTGTTTTAATCAAACCGGCACTCTTATCAAGTTCTGCAACGTCCTTGAACAATATATCTATTTTATCGCTCAGAGCAATCGTCTGCTCTGTAATATCCTGGGCATTTTGTGCAACATTCTGCGATGTCTGGGATATCTCTGATATAGCAGTGTTAATCTGATTTACTTTATCAGTGTTATCCACTGTCTTTGCCCTGACATCATCAATAGAATCCTTAAGTACCAATGAAGCATTTTTCACCGCTCCTAAGGCTTCCCTGAGAGCACTCTTAAAGTCCGTGGCAGAATCCCTTATATTACGGCTCTCTGTTACTATCGTCCTGACATCTATATTAACATCAGTGTTCCCCTTGGATAATGCCTCAATTACATTAACCATCTTTTTAAGTGGTTTTACAATCAATTTGGATATAATAAAAGCAAGTGCAGAGAAAAACAATATAAGAACACCAGCGCTTATAACCATTATATTTAAATTTCTTTTCGTATTAGTCAATATTTCCCTATCATCAGTTGTAAATACTGCCACATAATGCTGTTCTTTGCCGACATAGTATGCTGCATGTTTTTTAACACCATTGTAAACATATGATATTGTTCCGGTCTTTTTACTATCCGCATTTCCCAGATTTGCAAGTACCTCAAGCAATGCCTCATTCTCGGACATCCCGCCTACTTTTCCACTATCCGGATGATAAAGAATAGTTCCCTGATTATCCACAACATATGTATATGCTGATTCCAGTCCTATATTATCAGCATTATCCAATGGTCTTATGTTATCATGCACATATGTTCCTGCACCTACATAGCCTAACGGAACATTTCCATCCATTACAGGCATATACATTGACATAATGAGCTGCCCCGAAGCAGGTGAATTTATAATTCCTACATTATATACCCCATCACTTGACAGCATCGAATCCTGCAGTTGTTTAAGTCTGTCCCCTTCTCTCATAACTCTTCCAACTACAGAGTCTGTCGGATGCGACAAGACCTTTGATTCCCAACTGGCAAGATATATGCCTTCCCACCCGTCCAGCTGGCCGAAATAATTCTTAGTATACTCCTGTACTTTTTCGCCAAGTTCAGTATCATCCTGATTTTTCAGATAGCTTATCACATCCGGATTGGATGCAAATGTTCCCATTATCGTCTTGGCTGTCTCCGCTGTGTTATCATATGCAATACCCATTTCAGTAATATAAGATACCATTGAATTATTCATGGAATCTCTTATTTCCCTGGATGTCATATTATACATCACAATGCTTAAGCTTATCGACACTGTTATTGTCGGAACAAGCACCAACAACAATAATATCGTGTAAAAACTTATCGTCCTGCTCTTCATACTTCAAGAATCCCTCCAATTTTTATATGGTTCTGTCTTTTTTATATTTATAACTTACATATCAAAATCTATCTTCAAATAACACATTATGTTTCATCATCCTCCATATTTTTTCTGCATATTTACTAAAATCGTCTTGATATATAAGATTATTTTTTGTTAATTATTATACCATAATCTTCAAAAAAAACAACCAAAAATGCAGAACCACAGGTGCCCCGCCTGAAAGCAACACATAGCAAAAAAAGTTCAGTCCATCACCCAAGGGTAATGGATTGAACTTTAATTTCATAAAAATCCCCCCTAATCCGGACAGTTATATTTTATTTGTCAATGATATTCGCAATCCGCTTCGCTGCCTGCTCATATAAAAATGATGCTTCGCATCTCTTTTATTTTATAAATGGAGAACTCTCTCCCTGATTTCCTGCGTTCTGCCCTGATTCCAGAACTGTGTTCCTATATATCCGCAGGTACGGCGCGCCACATTGAGTGTGTTCTCATCCCTGTTTCCACACTGTGGGCACTCCCAGACAATCTTCTTGTCATCGTCCACCACAGTCTGTATCTCTCCTGAGAATCCACACTTCTGGCAATAGTCGCTCTTAGTATTGAGCTCCGCATACATGATATTCTCATATATGAACTTGATAACCTCAAGTACAGCCGGTATATTATGCTGCATGTTAGGAACCTCAACGTAGCTCACCGCACCGCCTGTGGAGAGTGCCTGGAACTTGGACTCAAATGCAAGCTTTGAGAATGCGTCAATCTTCTCAGTTACATGAACATGGTAGCTGTTGGTTATATAGCCCTTATCTGTTATTCCCGGTATAATGCCGAATCTCTTCTGTAAGCACTTGGCAAACTTGTAGGTGGTGCTCTCGATAGGTGAACCGTAGGTGCTGAATGCTATATTGGTCTTATCAGTCCACTCTGCACATTTGTCATTCATATATTTCATGACTGAGATTGCAAATGGCGTTGCCTCCGGATTCGTATGTGAAAGTCCTGTCATATACTTCACACACTCATAGAGTCCCGCATAACCAAGTGAGATTGTAGAGTAACCTCCGTAGAGAAGCTTATCTATCTTCTCACCCTTCTTAAGGCGGGCAAGTGCTCCATTCTGCCAGAGAATCGGCGCAACGTCTGAAACAGTGCCCTTAAGTCTATTATGACGGCACATGAGCGCACGATAGCACAGCTCAAGCCTCTCGTCAAATATCTCCCAGAACTTATTATAATCTCCACCCGAGGAAAGTGCCACATCAACAAGGTTAATTGTGACAACGCCCTGATTAAATCTTCCGTAGAACTTGTAGTTGCCATTCTCATCCTTCCATGGATTGAGGGCACTTCTACAGCCCATAACAGGGAAGCAGTTTCCCTCCTTGAGTTCCTTCATCTTCTTCTCTGATATGTAATCAGGAACAAGTCTCTTTGCCGAGCATCTGGCAGAGAGCTCTGTGAGGTAAAAATACTTGGAATCCTCTGTTATATTGTCATCCTCAAGCACATATATAAGCTTAGGAAATGCCGGTGTAACCCATACTCCTGCTTCATTCTTAACGCCCTGAAGACGCTGCTTTAGAGTCTCCTCTATGATCATGGCAAGGTCGGCCTTTTCCTGCTCATTCTTCGCCTCATTAAGGTACATGAACACCGTGAGGAATGGCGCCTGTCCATTGGTAGTCATGAGTGTGATTACCTGATACTGAATTGTCTGGACACCCTTGGTAATCTCTTTCTTAAGTCTTGTCTCGACTATTTCCGCAATCTTTTCATCGGACGGAGCGCAGCCTAACAGTTCAAGCTCTTCCATCACATCCTTACGAATCTTCTCTCGTGATATATTGACAAACGGAGCAAGATGTGCAAGTGATATACTCTGTCCTCCATACTGGCTTGATGCCACCTGCGCTATAATCTGTGTAGCAATATTACATGCTGTTGAAAAACTATGTGGCTTTTCAATAAGAGTCTCGCTTATAACCGTTCCATTCTGGAGCATATCCTCAAGGTTTACCAAATCACAGTTATGCATGTGCTGTGCATAGTAGTCCGAATCATGGAAATGTATTATTCCCTGCTCGTCTGCCTCCACAACCTCAGTAGGAAGAAGAAGCCTTCTTGTGATATCCTTGCTCACTTCGCCTGCCATGTAATCTCTCTGAACACTGTTTACAGCCGGATTCTTGTTGGAATTCTCCTGCTTAACCTCTTCATTATTATATTCAATCAGTGAAAGGATTCTCGTATCCGTAGTATTGGCTTTTCTTACCAAAGAGCGCTTATAACGATAGCGTACATAGTCTCTTGCAACATCAAATGCTCCTGTGGACATTATCTGGTTCTCTACCATATCCTGTATCTCTTCTACCGATACAGCTCTGTTAAGCTTGTTGCACTTGTACTCAACATAATCTGCTATATCTGCTATCTGCTCCTTACTAAGAGGTGAATTATCCGCAGCAGCATTAGCCTTCGTGATGGCCGCCACTATCTTGCTGACATCAAATCCCTCTTCCGAGCCATTTCTCTTAATAATCTTCATCGAAACCCTCCCAAACTTATAACCACAATATATTGTGTCTCCATAACGTACATGCTACATTATGCAGTGTATACACTGAAATGTCAATACGGAATAATGTACTATTTTTTATTCCTCATTTTCTCATTTACAAATGCCCGCTTCATCCTTTTGACCATGCTTACTATAAGAGGAATAACCATAACCGCCCATACTATAGGCTCTGAAACGATTATGCCCCAATATCCTATTACCGGTGTCAGAAGCATGGCGATTAGTACTTTTCCCACAAGCTCAAGCCCGCTCGAAAAAATAGGTGTGATATGGTCGCCCATGCCCTGAAGACTGTTTCTGAGTATTGTTATAGTAGGCACAAGCAGATAAAAGCATGTGTCAAAACGCTGATACAGGCAGGCTGTGTCTATAACCTCCCTTATATTGGTATCAGTGATGGCAACAATCAGATACGGACATACTGTATAGCTCGCAATCAACACAATAACACACCAGATATAGGAGCATCCTAACGATACCTTAAGCCCTTCACGTATTCTGTCATACCTTCCGGCACCATAGTTCTGGCCACTGTATGTAGCCATGGTTGTGCCAAGCACACTGAACGGAAGCATATACAGGTTCGTGAGCTTTCGCGTCGCCGCGTGTGCCACAATCGTGTTCGTTCCCAATGTATTTATAGCCGTCTGCAATGACAGTGTACCGAATGAGACAAGTGAGTTCATAAGCCCCATCGACAAGCCGCCCTCAAGCATCGGTTTCACAAATTCCTTCTTAGGCACAAAATCCTTTATATTAAAATGCAAAAACGCATACTTTTTCCATGTATATCCAAAACACAGCACAGCCGAAACAGCCTGTGACACAACAGTAGCCACAGCGGCTCCCCTCACGCCCATCTCCATATATTTCACGCACAATATATCCAGTGCCACGTTGAGCACAGCGGAAATTATGAGAAAAATGAGCGGCGTGTACGCATCACCAATGGCTCTTAAATTTGCAGCAAGCACATTGTATATAATTGAAAAGAAAAGTCCCTCTATGATAACCGTGATATACGCAACAGACGCCTCCCTGTGCTCGTCCATCACATTCATCCAGTCTAGGAGTCCATCCATAAAAATAAGACTTCCCGCCACAACTATAGCAGTAACAACAAGTCCCATCAGAATTGACAGTGCAAAAACTTTTCTCGATTTATTCTTATCCCCGCTTCCAAAATGCTGCGCCATGATGACCGCAAAGCCATTTGCCAGCCCGACAATAAATCCTACAAGCAGGTCATTCAATGTGCTTATTGAACCGACCGCGGCAAGCGCATCATTTCCAAGATAAGTTCCGACTATACGTGTGTCGGCAAGATTATAGGCAAGGTTAAAAAGATTTCCAATCAAAATCGGAAGTGCAAAATACAGTATTATCCTCGCCGGTTTTCCATGTGTTAAATCCTTCATGTGGGTTTTAATTACCTCTTTTTGTAAATCATTTTAGGTAATTGTGAAACGCAGTGTATGACAGCCGTACGTTGTGTAAGTTTACCGGCAAATTTGCGTTTGGCAATTACTTGTGTAAGTTATATTATACATATCCCTTGGCATTATATGAGGCTGACATATTACGAATATGCCAGCCTCACAATAGGTATAAATCATTATCAATTATTCAATGTAGCATTTTTCAATTGAATGTATTTATTCACCTGCAACAACCTTCATAACAGCGTCCGATAATGCAGCAAGCTTAGTCTGCGCATCGTCGAAGCTTGTGCCCTTAACGCCCATGTAGAACTTAACCTTAGGTTCTGTTCCCGATGGTCTTGCACAGCACCATGCACCGTCATTGAGGTCATAGTAGAGAACATTGGACTTAGGAAGACCTGTAGGCTTCTTCTCGCCTGTCTTCATGTCAACAATCACATCCCTGTCATAATCTCTTGCTGAAAGCACAGTGAAGTCACCGAACTTCTCAGGAGTGTGCTCACGAAGATTATCAAGCATCTCCTTAATCTTAGCTACACCCTCAACGCCCTTGAGTGTGATTGACTTAAGTCCCTCTCTGTAATAGCCGTACTTCTCATAGATATTGACCATCTGATCCCAGAGAGTAAGTCCCTGCTTCTTGTAGTATGCTGCTGCCTCACACAGAGCCATAACAGCAACGATGGCATCCTTATCTCTTGCATGTGTTCCGACAAGACAGCCATAGCTCTCCTCGAAGCCGAACATATACTCATAAGTATGCTGCTGCTCGAAGAACTTAATCTGCTCTCCGATATACTTAAAGCCTGTCAAAACCTCTATAAGCTTGAGGTTATACTCCTTGGCAACCGCATCAGCCATATTGGTTGAAACGATGGTCTTAACCAATGCGCCGTTAGCCGGAATAAGTCCCTTTGCCTTCTTCTGTGAGAGAAGGTACTCTGCAATAAGCATACCGGACATATTACCTGTAAATGACACATACTCACCTGTCTTAGAATCCTTAGCATACACGCCGAGTCTGTCCGCATCAGGGTCTGTCGCAAGGACAACATCCGCATTCTTCTCCTTGGCAAGCTTGAGCGCAAGTGTGAATGCTGCCGGATCCTCAGGGTTAGGATAGCTTACTGTAGGGAAGTTGCCATCAGGAAGCTCCTGCTCAGGAACAACATATACATTCTCAAAACCGATTTCCTTCAAAACTCTTCTTGCCGGAATGTTACCTGTGCCGTGAAGAGGTGTATAGACGATAGTCATTGTCTTACCCATCTCCTTGATTACATCAGGGTTAACAATCTGCTTCTTGAGCTCTGCAATGTAAGCATCATCGAGGTCGGAGCCGATTACATTGTAAAGACCTGCTGCCTTAGCAGCCTCCTTATCCATAGTCTTAACCGTATTGAAATCAGTGACATTGAGTACTTCTGTTATAATCTGCTTGTCCTTAGGCGCTGTAATCTGTGCACCGTCCTCCCAGTATACCTTGTAGCCGTTATACTCAGGTGGATTGTGGCTGGCTGTTACAACGATACCTGCTGTACATCCAAGATATCTCACTGCAAATGAAAGCTCCGGTGTCGGGCGAAGTGATGGGAATATGTAGGCCTTGATTCCGTTAGCGGCAAGGCAAAGTGCAGCCTCGTCTGAGAACTCAGGTGACATTCTTCTTGAGTCAAATGCAATGGCAACACCCTTGTCCTGTGCGCCCTCCTTGATAATGAAGTTCGCAAGTCCCTGTGTAGCTCTTCTTACTGTATAGACATTCATTCTGTTAGTACCGTATCCAATAACTCCTCTGAGACCACCCGTACCAAACTCCAAATCCTTGTAAAATCTGTCCTCAATCTCCTTCTCATTACCTGCGATGGACTTAAGCTCCTCTCTGACCGACTCATCAAAGTAAGGATTCTCACACCACTGCTTGTAGGTATCCATGTATGACATGCTATCTCCTTCCTGCACCCCCAATAGATGCATACGAAACATTTCCGCGAATCTCATTTCTCTACGGTATCAGACGCTTCCCGCGCCATCAGTATAAAAAAGTCCACGGATTGTATTTATTTTAACATATCCGTGGACGCTTATCAAGACATAATCACCCGACCATATCCGATTATATTTTCACTAAGAACCTGTAGGTGCTGTCGGCTCCCAAGGCTTCAATATCTCACATTACACTCTTCTGCTGTATATACATATATACATCCTCAAGAGTAATATTATCATCAACCCTTACTGCCGTATCCGGAAGCTTATCTCCCACTATCCTGTATGCTCTTCCGTTCATACGTTGGACAATCGTTCCATAAGGATATTTTTTTCTTATCTCATCCAGACCGTCACCGTCAAAATATATTTCTCCAACCTTATCCGATATCATATTTATAAGCTCCAACGGCGAACCGGATATTTCCATCCTCCCATTCTCAAGGAACAGAACATCGTCCGCTATCGATTCAATATCACTGATAATATGTGTTGTCAAAAGAATGATTCTGTTGTCAGATAATGATGAAATATAATTCCTGACCGCTATCCTCTCCTTGGGGTCAAGCCCTGCCGTAGGTTCATCAAGAAGAAGCACCTGCGGATTTCCGATAAGTGCCTGCGCAAGCAGGATTCTCTGTTTCATTCCTCCTGAGAACTTTCCCATCTTGTCATACCGGTACTGCTTAAGATTCAATGCATTCAGAAGCTCCTCAATCTGCAGCGCAGCCTCTCGTCTTTTGACGCCCTTTAAATCAGCTATATAATACAAAAATGACTGAGCCGCCATATCCTTGTAGATATCCTGTTGCTGTGGCATATAACCAAGCTTCTTTCTGAAATTTCTCTTTAACGCAGTTATACTTTCACCGTCAAAGATTATCTCTCCGCTGTCCGCCTTTATGTAGTCGGCAATAAGCTTAATAAAAGTGCTTTTTCCCGCTCCGTTCACGCCAAGCACGCCATATATTCCCGGTGTGAACACATAATTTACACCTTTCAAAACCTCTTTTTTTCCGTATGACTTTTTAAGTTCCTTTACAGCCAGTTCCATGTAATCACTCCCATCTTCTGCACCACATTCTGCCGCCTGCCGCTGCCATTACCACCGTCATCAATATGAAGCCGGCAAACATGGATATAAGCCACACCTTACTGAATGCAAGAAATACCACCATCACCGCTGTTCCAACCGCAGGTATCACCCCTGCCTGGGCTTTTTGCCCGAATCTTATTGAAAATGCAGCAGCACACAGACATACCGCTATACCCGCCGCCAGCCTCTCAAATATCAGCAGCGCCACATATCCCTTTATGCTTCCCGTATATCCTGAATCCCCCATAAAGCTTAGATTCATTGCCGACGCCCCAGAAAACGGCATATCATACCACCTCAGCACTCTGGCAATATCATATCCATACACTAAAAGAAACATTATGACTGTCAATGTCAAGCATACCAATATTCTTCTAGCATACAACCACGTTCCTCCTTTTTTCATCATGTAGAACAATTCCCCGGAATTTAATGCTCTCTCATAGGCAAAATAATCAACCACTATTACCCATATTGCTACCGTGAATAGTATTCCTATTATAAGCTCTCTTTTAATACTTCCTCTTCCAATAGCATTATTATAACCATTCTCAGGTATAACCACTACCTGTATTCCATATACTGCTTTAACCTCTTCGAGATAGCTGAGCTTATTCTGAAGTCTGAGTTTTACAGTCTTTTTATTTTCAACCTCCATATATCTGACATATATACTCATGTACTCATCTTCTGTTATCTCACCTGTGGCAAGCCTAGAATCCGCAGTGCTCATATCGTCCAATATCTGTGTTATCTGTGCATCCAGCTCTTCATATTTCTCCCTTAAGCCGGCTACGCCCTTCTCACCTATCTCCATAAACATCTTATCATCACTAATCTGATTGTCTCCGATATGTACTTTACTGTCATTTATAAAGCATATTGCCGTTACATAAAAAAACAGACCGATTACAAGTGCTTTTCTTGTTATGAGAGGCTTATACAGCTCCTTAATGAATACTGTGCTCTTTGATGAGAGTTCATGCATCTTTTGTGCAAGCTGTCCCTTTATTCCCGAAGGATACTCTTCAACAGGCTTTCTGTATGCCTCCATCAACACACCGGCTATCGAAAAAGCGGTTATAAATATTGCCGAACATACTATGATAACTCCTATGAAGCTGAACGGTACTCCGAAAATATCCGCATTGGCATACTTTGTATTAAGTCCCGGAACATATAATAAATTTACAACATTTATTTTTCTTAACAATTCCCATCTGCTCTTCGGTTCAATATTTACATACAGGAGCACCTCCACTCCCATAAGCATGCACAACGCAATAATTCCAAGGCTTGAAGCATTGCAACTGTTTAAAAATACCCACAAGACCAGTGAAAGCATATATACAATAATAAATAATTGCACATAATTAATCAAAATATATTCTCCACGGCTCACGGCAAAGGTATAATCCTTGAACAGCTCCGTGCTCTGTATGGGTGCACTCAAATCACATGCACCGTACACCGCAAAGGCTTCCAAAAATACCACCGCATAGATAACTGCACTTACAAGCAATTGCATAACGAAAAGCTGTACCAGATGACTGATTCCCAACCTACCTCTGCCATCAGGACAATAATACGTTATATTGCGGCTTTTAGATGAATTGAACTCTACCATCATCATAACCACTGCAAGCATGGCAGCAGCTATAAAATAATACAATGCCTTATATTCAAAAAATGCTTCAATTCCTCTGTCATTGTCAAACACAAGCACAGTATCTTTGATTCTCTGGTAATCCTGCATTGTCCTGATAATATTCTTAAGTCTGTAGCCGCCCTGCGTGGCAAAGAGCTTACGCCTGCTCATCGTTTCCGCATTAGAGATTATACTGTCCACATAAGCATCATATCCGCTGAGATATTCAAGCTTGTCACATACCATGCGCAGGACCTTATCCGAATAATTATTCTTCCTGTGCTCCAATGCCATGTTATACGCTGTCGCAAAATCGGTTCCGCCGTATGCATCAACGTATGTTTCCAAAGCTTTCCTATTGTCACGCAGCCCTGCAAAGCCTGTATCTTCTATTTGCCTGAAAAGGAACATACCTGCGCATACAATCAGAATAGATACAAGTATTATTATATTTTTTCTATTTATTATCGTCTTATATCTATCCATAATATCTCCCTTTTTACTGCCCCATAATACTCATCTGAAACAATGTCCAGCCATCAACAGTCTCTATATCAGCCATCGGAATATACGCATATATCATCCCTCTGTCGCCGGCAAGTCCACGCGCAAATATATACTCTTCATTTCCAAAGAACAAATTATCGTAACGTGAGAAGCCATTTATCTGCCTTACCAAATTTCCATCATTGTCAATTACATATACGCTTGGCATTTTACCACTATCTGAATGTCTTACAGACAATAAATCTGTCATTATTATATAATTGCCAATACACCTCATATCAAATAGATTGTACCCTTCAGGACTCTCATATAGCTTTTTCTCTTTGCCTTCCTTCATATCCCTTCTGTACAGACCGTCATTGATACGGTAAAAATAACAATATCTCTCATCCTTTGAGAAACAGTAACCACTAAAATTTCCCAAATCAATATATTCTGTCTTATTAGTGTCAAAATCATACGCAACAAGTCTTGTGCCCTGCGTACTGTCTTCCATATTCTCAGTATTATAGATATATTCCTTCATATATAATCCGGAAGAATACCACTGCAGCTCCTCCTCAAGCATGTATGCCTCATCCATATTCTCATATACCATCTCATCAACTTTACCATCAAGACTTCTCTTTCTGATAAATGTATTCTGTCCGTTCTCAATATGGGTACAGATTATATACACATTGTCATCCCTAAAGTAAAGATAATATGTGTTAGCTCCACCATAATCCCAATCTCCTATTTCAAACAGCTTTTCTCTATTACTTCCGTCTGTGTCCATTCTGTATAACCATGTATATCCTCCGCTATTCTTGACAAGATACAACTTATCTGCATAGTACCATATACCTCCCCTGTATTCTGTCCATCCAAGAACTGCTGTGCAGCTCTCATCATTATGTTGGCATTCCGGTTTACTGCACCCCGGATACTGCTCATGTGTTTCCTTGTCAAAATAATAGATTTTCTCCACAGAAGGAGAACAGTTAAAATCTCCCAGCCTATAATAAAAACCATCCTGGCTTGCCGTAAATTCATTAAGTCTCCATACCGGCTGCGTTTCCTCATAATTATTCTGTGTGCTGTCCCCTGTGGTGCCACTGGATGAGCTATCATTTTTTGAACAGGCAGGCAATGACAGTATCACAATTAGAATCACCAGTACCTTCTTTATTATTTTTTTCTTTTCCATTATCCCACTCATCATACGCAATCTGCCTTCCTCTAAATAGATTACTGTGACAGGTCATCATCAAATACTGTCCATTCCTTCACATTTTCTATATCCGCCATTGGTATATACATATATGTCATATCTATCACCTGACCGCTAGCAATCACTCCACGCTGAAATATGTAATCCTCATTTCCAAAGTTCACACTGTCAATATTGGAAACTCTCGGTATTTCATTAATAATATTTCCATCAATATCCATGACATACATACTGTAAAACTCACCATTTGCCTCGTTTTCCAGCAGCAAATATTTCCTTATGCATCTAATATTAAATCTATTGCTATCGTCACTGCTTTCAAATATCTTTTTCTCCTCTCCGGACTTCATATCCTTTCTGTACAGTCCATCATTAATACGGTAAAAAAAGCAATAATTCTCATCCTTTGAAAAACAATAACCGCTGAAATTTCCAAGTTCAATATACTCTGTCCTCTGCGTATCAAAATCATAAGCAGCAAGTCTTGTCGCATTTACTTCACTTTCATGGTTCCCATCTCTTATACATTCCTTTAAGTATAATTTCGACGAATACCATTGTATTTCTTCCTGAATATAGCTATCATCCGCATTCTCATACACTATCTCGTCATGAGTTCCGTCAAGGCTTCTTTTTCTTATATAAATCTTATTTCCTTCTGAAACCCGCTCGCATGTGATATATACATCATCATCCCTGAAATACAGATAATATAAATTTCCTCCTCTCAAATCAGCCTCCCCAATTTCGAACAAAGCCTCTCTGTTGCTTCCATCCGTATCCATTCTGTACAGCACCGCATAACCCCTATCATTTTTTAGACGATAGAGTTTATCATTGTAGTACCATATTCCTGTCATGTATTCCATGAATCCACTGCTTGCCATACAACTGCTGTCATTGTGCAAACATTCCGGCTTACTACATATCGGATACTGCTCCTTTGTATCCTTGTCAAAAAAATAAGTCAGCCAGATTGTGCCATCATTACCACTTTCAGGTATATCATAGTAGAAACCATCCGGACCTGCCGTTATCTCTCTGGTTTTCCACACAGGCTGGTACTCCTCATAGCGTTCTCCATCTTCGCTTGCTGTCTCATCGGACAAATTATCCTGTTTTGAACATGCTGTCAACGCCAGTAGCGCTGATAAAAATACTATCAGACCTTTTATTAATATTCCTGTTCTCCTGCTCATCATAAATTTCAATCCGATTATCACCCTAACAAAGGTGATAATCGAATTTTCTCCTTTCTTTTGACTTTGAAAGTGTAATAGAATTTTGTTGTGTTTTATTACTCTGTTACACTCAAATTAATGATACAATCCCCCGTATATCCTGACACCTCAAATACTGCATTCACAAATATCGGTTCAAAACTCCATGTGTCGCTGAATGAACATGCTGAAGTCTGATAAGCAGAATGCAGGTATGTTTCATATGTTTTTGAATTATATACTATCCCTTCAACACGAAAATCCGAAGTTTCAGATGAACTTGCATTCAAACTCGTTCGCGCTCCATTAGCAGTCAGCGAAGCCGTTACACTTGCCTCTCCAGCATCATCCCTGCCTATCTCTGTTTTATTCATTGCATAACAGATATCTGCCATGCCATTGCGTAAAAATATCACTGTAATAATACAAGCTGCCATGAGCTTCATAATTTTTCTATTCATCCCTAATCCTCCAATAATTGATTATATTAAAATAATATCGTATTTCATACAACTATTTAATTTTAAAAAACACATTTCTTTGTCCGCTGTATCCCTGTACTATAGATGAATCTAAAACTGCTCTACTTGCAATATTTCCAAAATCAATAATCAGCAGGCTGTAAATTACCGGACCACCAGCTCCCAATCTTAATGTACCTGAATCATCTATCAACTTACGTGTCATTGTGTCTATTGAGCGAAAATACATCTGCCCCGTATAACCGGATGGCTTGTATGAAGTTGGGTTGTTACCTTTATTTAATTGTATCGCCAATTGGCATGCAGACCTCCATGCTGCATTATCTTCGTGTTCATGAAAATCCAGCCGTATATTTTCATCATCCTGTGCTATCCCATCCCCATTGGTGTCATTATGCTGCATATCACCCGCAAATTCATTATTGTATGTAACAATACCTATTGCCGTTGTCCTACCTTCATATCCGGCATCCATCCTGGACTTAATGCACCATGCAACTCCCTGCTGGTCTGGTATGTACGCTGAGGATTCACAATATAATACCTTGGCTATATAATCTATTGTCGCGTCCTCATTATCAGCTAAACTCATAACAGCATTATTTCCGGTAATATCGGCACCAACCGTGTATCTCTTACAATATATTTCAATCGAATCTCCATGCAACTCATACAACTGCTCTGCTTTCTCGTCACTTATACCGTCAATGTATCTTCCGTCTGCCTGTGCATAATATCTTCCTGACCAGTACCAGCCTGTTTCAACATCCAGATATTTCTGTGTATATCTGAACGGATTGATATTACCTACGAATGTACTATCATCGCTCTTTTCAACCCACATTCCATTCTCATCAATTCCTAATACATTCTCACATACTCCATAATTGTATGTGTATCTAACAACTTCATTACCTTCGGAAGCAATCCCTATTATCGCCCCTGCATCATCATGCTCATACTCGTATACATATTCTACACCATCATATGTAAAACCATATAACCTCATTCTCCCTGTTACTTGGTTATACACATAACTGTATTCAATCACAGTATCTTCTTTCTTCTCAGAAAGCAAATATCCATCTGCACTGTACTCATATGTTACCAATAATCCATCCGAACTTTTACTAATTCTACGACCATTATCATCATAACTATATATGTATATTATTCCATCCTTCTCTATTCTGTCAAGCCGGTCATAGAAAATTCCTGCACTCCATGTAAGCTGCCATCCGTCATACTCAGGCTCGGACCATACCTCCCCGGAACCCGTCCATATGTTCCCCATTAAATCATAATCAGTCTCACTCTGTTCCGACATGTCCAATGACGCGGCAGACACGTCAATTGTTCCGAAAGAGCTTACCAATGTCACTGCTGCTAAAAAACCTGCTGTCATTTTTCGCCATCGTTTTTTAATCATAAAACACCTTTTCCTTTCTCGGTTCTCATATCATAAGAACCACACGTAAATGTTTTCGCTACATTGATAATTATATTTTAAAAAGAAAATAAAAAATATGATGTTTTATACAAATTATATAATGGCTATAACAGCAATTGTATCAAGTTTATTAGGATTTATGTTTATGTTTTCAGTACTTGCAAAAAGTCAAAAATACTTTACCATGAAACAAACTGAACTTGGTAATTTAAATGGTCATATTGAAGAGGTTTATTCTGGACTTAATGTAGTAAA
>JBNMLM010000036.1:0-20071 GCA_050874845.1 Eubacteriales bacterium
GGAGAGGATGGGATTCGAACCCATGCGCCCGTGAAGACAAACGGTTTTCAAGACCGCCCCGTTATGACCGCTTCGGTACCTCTCCATTATTCTTGCGCCTTGCTCAGCGCAGGATTTATATTATCACCATTCCTGCATAAAGTCAACAGCTTTTTTAAAATTTTTTTAATTAAATATATTTTTTATATAATTCATACCTATGTGCACAGTTTTTCAACGTGTAATATCCGACTGCATATACTGCATATAGCTCAGAAAAAGCTCTCTCTTCTAAGCTATATGCTTCGCAGCATATTTTCCAACGTCACTATGTCCTCAGGCGTTGTGACTTTAATATTATTGTATGAGCCTTTACATAGCTTGACTCTGATTCCGGCAAAGCGTTCAACCACCATGGCATCGTCTGTTACATCGCTGATATCGGCTCCTCCGGCGGCAGCATTTTCCATATCGGAATAAGCCTTCAAAGCATCAATAAATCTGAAGCATTGAGGTGTCTGAACAGCCATAAGCGATGAACGTTTCGGCGTGTCTGCACTGAATCCATCCGAATCCACTATTTTTATGGTATCCTTTACAGGCACAGCCGGCACGCATGCCCCATATACTTCGACATTTGTTTTACATTCATTCAACAGTTCAACATCCACACACGGTCTTGCACCATCATGTATATACACATAGGCAGCTTCATCTGCAATTTCTAAGCGCGCTATCTCCTTAAGTCCGTTATAGACAGAATCGTAGCGTTCCTTTCCGCCTTGCACTATTGAACATACCTTTTTCAGATTGTACTTGTCAATCAGCTCTTTTTTGCAGTATCCGTCCTCACCTGCTCCGCACACCAGAATAACAGCATCAATAAAGCTATCTTCCATAGCCTTCAATGAATAATATAATACAGGCTTCTCATTCAGCATCAAATACTGCTTAGGCACACTGCTTTTCATGCGGCTTCCCCTGCCTCCTGCAAGCACTATTGCTATATGTGTACATTTACCCATATTTTTCTACTCCCTCCATAGATTTAGCTGTCAATTCTTCCTCTTAGGCTCTTCTCTCCGAGCTTAAGATTAGGCACCGCATTCAAATCCCATCCTGCCCTCACGCCTGCCATATATTCGTAGTAGCCTGCGCTGCCTATCATTGCAGCATTATCGGTGCAGAAAATAGGCGATGGATGGTAGAACTTAATATTATTCTTCCTACATTCCTCCTCAAGTGCTGCCCGGAGCGCACTATTAGCCGCAACACCGCCCGCCACAGCAAGCTTCTTGCAGCCATTTTCCTTTGCAGCCATGACAGCACGGGAAACAAGTGCCTCCACAACTGCATTCTGAAATGATGCAACCAGATCTGCACGATTTATTTCTTCATTCTTCATTTCACAATGATTGATATAATTGAGCACAGCGGACTTAATTCCACTAAAGCTAAAATCATAAGGAGCGCCGTCAACCTTAGCTCTTGGAAATACTATAGCGTCCTTATTCCCCTCCTTGGCAAGCTTGTCAATCTTCGGTCCACCCGGATAACCTAAGCCAACAGCACGTGCCACCTTATCAAACGCCTCACCTGCGGCGTCATCCCTTGTTCTTCCTATTATCTTATATACCCCATAGTCTTCTACAAGCACAATATTAGTATGTCCACCCGATACTACAAGGCATGTAAAAGGTGGTTCAAGATCTGGATTTTCTATATAGTTGGCGCTGATATGGCCTTCTATATGGTGTACTCCCACAAGCGGCTTATCTGCGGCAAATGCCAACGATTTTGCGAACGCAACGCCTACAAGCAATGCGCCTACAAGTCCCGGTCCGTAAGTAACCGCAACCGCCGTTATGTCATCAAGAGTTACACCCGCCTCCTTAAGCGCCTGTTGTGTAACCTGATTGACCTGCTCCATGTGTTTGCGGGAGGCTATCTCCGGGACAACCCCTCCATATAGTGTATGTAAATCTATCTGTGATGATATAATATTCGACAGTACTGTCCTTCCGTTTTTCACCACGGCTGCTGCCGTCTCATCACATGAGCTCTCGATTGCAAGTATCAGCACATCCTTCTTCTCCTGATTGCTGCCATTCTCTGTTTTTTCCTGTAAATTCTCTTCCATTTTCTTTCCTCCATCAATTACATGGAATAAGTCTCTTATAATCAGTCACCTTCCACGCCTGTCTCAGGAATTACATCCCAGAAAACTATCTTCCACTGACTGTTTTTATCCTGTCTGAGGGTATACTCCTCATACACTTTACTTCTGTTTCCTCCCTCTTCGGCAGTGTAATATACAGCCTTGACCTTGGCATACTGAATACCGTTATCAATAAGATACTCTATATCTGATGCTCTCTGAATTGTATACTCCACAATTTTCTTCTTGTTAAGCTTATAGGACTCTATTTCCTCCTTAAGCCTTTCCATATATCCATCATAATCATTATATGATAAGAGTTCATCGTCAAAGGTTGCCCTCGCATGCTGTGCAAGACCGTTGAGCTGGTCATCGTTATACTCGCCATCGTAGTATGCCTTTATTATCCTGCTGTAATAGAGCACAACATCATGTGGGTTGGACGGATAATTAAGCTGCATGTCCTTCGACAATATCTGTCCGACTTCCGATGTATCAACCTCCGGCTCCTCACTATTTGAAGGATTGGCGGTAAGTTTTATATAGCATGCCAATATAACACTCGCCATAAGTGTGATTACAAGAACAGGTTTCAGTATTCTCCATTTGTCTTTCATAGCTGTATCCTCCTTTATCAATCGTCCTCAAACTTCAGTGTTACATTCTTTCCGTCCCTAGCGGCTATTGTCGCAGGGAAAATCTCCTTTACTTTATCTAAGAACTCCTCCGGATGTGCCATCGACGGACTGTAATGTGTGAGCCACAACTGGTTCACAGCCGCCTTTGACGCAATCGTTGCAGCTTCATACATAGTCATGTGCTTGTATTCTTTCGCCTTTGAAAGCTTGTCTGGCTCTCCGTACATTCCCTCACAGATAAACAGATCTGCTCCGGCTGCATATTTTCCGATAACATCAGCCGGTCTGCTGTCCGTACAGTAAGTTACCTTTAAGCCTTTTCTCGGCGGTCCCATAACCATATCGGGTGTATATATCCTTCCGTCAACCTCAACTGTGCTGCCTTTTTGCAGGACACTCCACTGATTTATCGGTATCTCAAGTTCCTTCGCCCTTGCCGCATCGAATTTACCGGCGCGTTCAATACGGACGCTATAGCCATAGCACAGTATGCTGTGGTTCACCCTGTATGCATTTATTACATACCCATTAAGCCTTATCTCCTCCTCCGGCTGCGTAAGCTCTATGAAATTAATTTCAAAGGGCAGCTCCGGCGCTATCACACGCAGCGAATTGACCACCCTCTCAACTCCCTTAGGACCTATTATAGTGAGCGGCTCCGTTCTCTCCGCATTGCCCATGCTGAGCAGAAAACCCGGAAGTCCGCTTATATGGTCGGCATGGTAATGTGTAAAACATATAATATCAACCGGCTTGGAGCTGATACCCGCCTTTTTCATCGCCACCTGTGTGCCTTCCCCACAATCTATAAGAAGCTGGCTGCCGTTGTATTTCAAATTCAGTGCGGTAAGCCACCTTCCCGGGAGCGGCATCATTCCTCCCGTACCAAGCAGACAAACATCAAGCATCAAAAACCTCCTGTATTTATAATAATTCTGTGCGCTGCACAACCTTTACAGGGTACTTAAATTCTGAACATATCCTGTCATAACATTCCTCACATACATCAAAGCTGTGGTTTTCTCCGTCTTTTTCCGAAAAATAGTCCCACTCGGCACATATATGTGCAACGCCTTCCCTGACAATTCCATTGGCAACAACCAGATTCTTTCCACAGCAGTTACATATAACCGCTGTAAGATAATTTCCTTTATATTTTCTCATGAATATCACTTTCCCTTCCATGCATTTAACTAATTATCGTATTTGATAATCATAGTGCATATTCAAGCCAAAAATCATCTATGACTTGATCCGCGATTTCATTATAAATAAAAAATTATTCTCTTTTCCAGTGGAAATCAGTTGAAAAAATGGTATGTTTTATAATACCTTTGTCATCAGAACCGCATTTTCCGTCGGTTTCTGGTAAAAGTTCTTTCTAATTCCATCAATTTCAAATCCCATCTTCCCATAAAGGGAGCGTGCCGCCGTATTGCTCTCGCGCACCTCCAGATGAAGATATTTCACATTCTTTTTTCTGCATATTATCTCAAGGCTTTCAAGGAGCTTTCCTGCAATACCTCTTTTTCTGTACGGTGCATCAACCGCAATGTTGGTAATCTCAGCTTCATCAAGCACGACCTGCATTCCTGCATATCCGACCACTGCACCGTCCTCACCGGCAACGGCAGTTATATAATCGTACAGCTCCGATTCCACAGCATCGCTGAAAGCCTTACAGCTCCACGGTGTAGAAAAACATTCCTTCTCTATCGCCGCAACAGCCTCCACCTGCCCCGATGTCATAGGTGCAATGATAATATCAGCCATTAGCCGCCCTCTTTTCGTTCAGCTCTCTCTCCGCCTGCGAGAGTCTTAAATAATCCGGCAGGTGCTCTGAGGCCGCCTCCGTCCTGCCTTCATTGTAATATATCTCGCCTAGGACTGCCACCGAAGCCGCCCTCTGCCTGTTCATTGAGGCAGGCGCAAGTTCATAGCCTTTGCCTTTAAAATGCTCATCTATTCTGTCCTTGAACACAGGTATTCCGTCACCTATAAACATCACTTTTTTGCCGAAGGTGTTAAGCGCATCCAGCTTTTCCATAAGCTCGTCAAAGGTTATCGCACTGTTTTCAAGAAGAATATTGAACTTACCATCTGAAAATTCATATATTCCGGTGTACACCTGCGAACGTCTTGCATCCATGATAGGGCATACAAGTCCCGCATAGCCATAGGCATTATAAGCCATAGCATCCAATGTCGGAACATGAATCAAAGGAATGTCCAGCGCCATTCCAAGTCCCTTTGCCGTGGCAGAGCCTATTCTAAGCCCTGTGTATGAACCGGGTCCTCCCGATACGGCTATAGCATCTATCGACCTCTTATCAGTCTGCGTCATCGTCAAAATCTCATCAATCATCGGAAGCAATGTCTGTGAATGTGTGACCTTGTGGTTAACCGTATACTCCGCAACAAGAATATCATCATTGACTATTGCTGCCGAAGCAACCAGCGATGAGCTCTCAATCGCAAGAATCTTCATCTTTATTTTCCCTCCTTAATGCACACACGACGGTAGTCAAAGCCTTTTTGTGTATCCTTCGTAATCTCGATGAAAATACAGTCATCAGGAAGCAGCTCCTCAATCATAAGTCCCCACTCCACAATGCATACTCCGTCTCCGTAAAAATATTCTTCATAGCCGATTTCATCCATCTCGCTGACGTCCCCGATACGGTACACATCGAAATGATAAAACGGCATTCTTCCGTCATGGTATTCCTTTACAATCGTAAATGTCGGACTGTCGACGTAGTCTGTCACTCCCAGTCCGTTGGCAAAGCCCTGTGTAAAGACCGTCTTTCCGGTTCCTAAATCTCCTGTAAGACATATCACCTGTCCGGGAACAGCCTGTGCGGCAAGCTGCTGCCCAAGGTGGTATGTATCCTCGTATGAAAATGTCTCTATTGTTCTCAAATTACTGCTCACTTCTTCCTCCATGGAATATCCATCACTTTAATCTGCCCGGCAGGTGTGCTCTCACAAGCTTGGCAAACTCCTCATACTGACCGCCCATGGCAGCCTTCGGCAGTATGATTCCGTTGTTCACGGTAATATATATAACCACAATCTTGCCATAGTCTGCCGCCTTGTAGCACTCATCCCAGTTCTTTGAAGTCACGCTCTCGCCCTGGCTTACGGTTATCCCCTTCTCGTCAAAGCAATAATTAAGCTCCTCCTTGTAAACAGGGTTCTTGGCAATCTGGCGTCCCGCATTTCTCCAGAGCATGACCGGCTGTATTATCGTATATATCGAACCCAGCAAAATAAGTAAAAGAATACTGTACAGCTCCATCTGTGAGTATGTCAATGCCGCCACCACATAGCAGCCTATTCCGAAAATGAACATGATAACTCCCATAGGCTTGCGATACGCGTTATTGATAAGAAAAGAGAACATTTCTTTTCTTGTAAGCTTGACCTTAAATTCTACCTTCATATAATCCTCATTTCCAACAAATAAATATACAGTTATTATATAATCATGGTAAGCTGTATACGTTTTTTAGCCTCATCGACGCTCAACACCTTGACCTCGACTATATCACCGACGCTCACCGCCTCCAACGGATGCTTGATAAATTTCTTATTGGTTATCTGTGATATGTGCACAAGTCCGTCCTGATGTACTCCTATATCGACAAATACACCGAAATCTATTACATTCCTTACAGTGCCCTTCAACACCATGCCCGGTGTAAGATCCTTCATCTCCATGACATCTGTTCTGAGTATCGGCTTAGGCATCTCGTCTCTAGGGTCACGTCCCGGTTTTTCAAGCTCCTTTATGATGTCCTTAAGTGTAAGCTCTCCTATTTCAAGTTCCTTTGCCATTGCACCGACATTTCCCACCTTGCCGGACAGACCTTTAAGTCCGTCCGATGTTATATCTTCCATACTATAACCAAGCTTTTTCAATAACTGTGCAGCAGCATCATAGCTCTCAGGATGAACGCTGGTGGAATCAAGCGGATTGCTTCCACCGGTGATTCTCATGAATCCGGCACATTGCTCAAATGCCTTAGGTCCTAACTTCGCCACCTTTAAAAGCTGCTTTCTGTTGTCAAATCTGCCATTCTCTTCCCTGTATGTCACAATATTTTTTGCAATAGCCTTAGATATTCCTGAAATATACTCGAGAAGTGAGGCGGAGGCAGTATTCAAATCGACTCCAACCTTGTTGACACTGTCTTCTACAACTCCTTCAAGCGCCTCACCAAGCTTCTTCTGGTTCATGTCATGCTGATACTGTCCTACTCCAATTGACTTCGGATCAATCTTTACAAGCTCTGCAAGCGGATCCTGAAGTCTTCTGGCAATTGAAGCGGCGCTTCTCTGTCCTACATCAAAGTTAGGAAATTCCTCTGTCGCAAGCTTGCTTGCTGAATATACCGACGCACCCGCCTCATTCACAATTATATATTGAACCGGTGTATCAAGTTCCTTCAAAAGCTCCACAATAACCTGTTCGGATTCTCTTGAAGCTGTTCCGTTTCCGACCGAAATGAGTGTAACATTATATTTCTTGATGAGCTTCTTAAGTACAGCTTTCGCCTCTGTAACCTTATTCTGCGGTGCAGTAGGATATATAACTGTTGTGTCAAGAACCTTTCCTGTGGCATCCACAACAGCCAGCTTACAGCCTGTTCTAAATGCCGGATCCCAGCCAAGCACAACATGTCCTGTAATCGGCGGCTGCAAAAGAAGCTGTTCAAGGTTCTTGCCAAACACATTTATAGCTCCGTCCTCCGCCGTCTCAGTGAGCTGGTTTCTTATCTCCCTCTCTATCGACGGTGCGATAAGTCTCTCATAGCTGTCCTCGATGGCTTCCTTGATAATTCCTGTAGTATACTGGTTGTCCCTCACTATAATCTGCTTTTCAAGGTATGATAGAATCTTATCAACAGGCGCTTCTATCTTAACTGTCAGAATCTTCTCATTCTCACCGCGGTTGACCGCAAGTATCCTGTGCCCTGCCATCTTTGCTACCGGCTCACTGAAATTGTAATACATCTCATAAACCGTCTTGGCCTCAGCGTCCTTGGCAGTAGAGGTCAATATACCCTCCTTAAACGTAATCTCTCTAATCCTTGTTCTATAGTCTGCATTATCCGATATGGACTCGGCTATAATATCCTTCGCCCCGGCTACAGCCTCCTCAGGCGTCTTTACATCCTTTTCCTCAGACACATACTCTGCCGCCGTCTTAATGACAGGCTCTCCCGTCATCTGGAGCATGATGATATTGGCAAGCGGCTCTAAGCCCTTCTCCTTCGCGATGGTTGCTCTTGTTCTTCTCTTCGGGCGGTATGGTCGGTATAAATCCTCCACAGCCACCATAGTATCAGCCTGCTCAATCCTGCTTCTAAGCTCTTCGGTCAACAAGCCCTGTTCCTCAATACTTGCTATTACCTGAGCCTTCTTGTCCTCGAGATTTCTCAGATACTTAAGCCTCTCATCAAGGTTACGGAGCTGTTCATCGTTGAGTGCCCCGGTTGCCTCTTTCCTGTATCGTGATATAAACGGAATCGTACAGCCCTCGTCAATAAGCTTCACAGCCGCCTCGACCTGATTATTTCTCACATTAAGCTCGGAGGCTATCGCCTTTATAATATCCATGTCAAATAATTCCTTCCATCATTTCTTTTCTTTAAATATTTTCTTTTAAAGTCTTTCATACATTATATAGCATTTCTTTTTCTATGTCCATTACACTTGAAAACAAACTTATGGGATATTTTTATAAAAATAAAAAGCCGCCCTATACACAGTACTGTGCAAGGGCAGCTTGTTGTCTATATAATACTCATACGACATTAATTATCTTATTTATGACTCATAAAATGCCTTGTAGATAGCCTTGAAGGCTCTCTCGAAATCCTCTTCCTTCACGCCTACGATGATATTGAGCTCAGAAGAACCCTGATCAATCATCTTGACATTGACATTGGCATCGGCAAGCGCTGTGAAGAGCTTGCCGGCTGTACCATGGCTCGACTTCATTCCACGTCCCACAACCGCGATAAGTGCAAGACCCGACTCAATCTCGATGGCATCAGGGTGCACATTTCTGTGAAGTCCGGCAAGAACCTCCTGCTCCTTCTCCACGAACTCGTCCTGATGAATTACTATTGACATGGTATCGATTCCCGATGGAGTATGCTCAAAGGAAAGTCCCTGCTTCTCAAACACTTCAAGAACCTTGCGTCCAAATCCAATCTCTGAATTCATCATGTCCTTCTCTATGCTCACAACAGTAAAGCCCTTCTTGCCGGCAATACCTGTTATGACATACTCAGGCTTACGCGAAGTGCTCTCAACAATCATTGTTCCCGGATCTTCCGGCTTGTTGGTGTTGCGGATATTGATTGGAATACCCTCCTTGCGTACAGGGAAGATGGACTCGTCATGGAGGACTGTCGCGCCCATGTATGAGAGCTCTCTGAGTTCCTTGTAGGTTATTGTGACAATCGGCTTAGGATTGTCAATAATTCTAGGATCCGCAACGAGGAAGCCGGATACATCTGTCCAGTTCTCATAGAGATCCGCCTTCACCGCTCTTGCAACGATAGCTCCTGTGATGTCCGAACCACCGCGTGAAAATGTCTTGATTGTATCATTAGGTCTGATTCCGTAGAAGCCCGGAACAACCGCTCTGTCAACTGTCAAAAGTCTCTCTGACAACACCTGATTGGTCTTCTTGGCATCAAGGTTTCCGTTGGTATCAAAGAATATAACATCTTCCGCATCAACGAATTCATATCCAAGATAGTTTGCAAGGATGATACCATTCAGGTACTCACCTCTCGAAGCGGCATAATCACGTCCCGCTCTGGCTCTGAAAGCAGCCTCAATGTTGGCGAACTCCTTCTCAAGAGATAAATCAAGCCCAAGGTCATCGATAATCTCCTGATATCTCGCCTTGATATCGTCAAAAATATCTGAAAAATCATAACCCTTTGAGGCAACACCATAGCAGTCATAGAGCATGTCCGTAACCTTGACATCCTCCTTAAAACGTTTTCCCGGTGCAGAAGGTACAACATATCTTCTCGACTCATCCGCATGAATGATGTCTGCGACCTTCTTAAACTGTTCCGCACTCGCAAGTGAACTTCCACCGAACTTAACAACCTTTAACATTTTCATATCCTCCGTGTAGTTTTGGCTTCTATAAATATTATAATTCTATTCTGATAGTATTCTTTATACCCTTGACGCTGCAGACTGCCTTAGCAAACTCTGCTTCCTTGATAGAACCTGTGACAAATGCAAATTCCCCGTCAATCACATTGTCACATATCGTAACTCCGCCAAAAAGCTTCTCAAGCTCTTCTTCTCTTTCAGACGCATTGCCCTCAATGCGCACATAAAAGCAGTTCTCGACCTCATCTATCGATATGAGTTCCTTCTTTTCCTGTGACCAGCCATTATTGACATGACCGTCCGCATGACGCACAGCATCGACAATATCCGATACAACAGCACTCGCTGTAGGCAGCTTACCTGCTCCGGCTCCGTAGAACATTACATCGCCAAGCATATTTCCCTTCACGCATACTGCGTTGACCACATCATGCACAGAGGCAAGCGGCTTGCCATATCTGAGCATTCTTGGTGTCACCATGACATACATTCCCTCAGGTGTTACGCAGCTCTTGGCTACAAGCTTGATTGTAACTCCGAGCTTTGCCGCATAAGCAAAATCATCTGCGCTTACCTTGGTAATGCCCTCTGTATATACGTTCTCAAAATCGACCTGTTTTCTGCTCACAATGGAGCTTAAAATGGCAATCTTGCGTCCTGCATCGAAGCCCTCGACATCCGCCTCCGGATTTCTCTCAGCATAGCCTAGCTTCTGTGCCTGTGCAAGCACCTCATCGTATGAGGCACCTTCTTTTTCCATCTTTGTAAGGATAAAGTTGGTGGTTCCGTTGAGGATACCCGAAACCTCAAGTATCTCATCTGCGGTAATGCACTGTTCAAGAGGTCTGATAATCGGAATTCCTCCTGCAACACTTGCCTCAAAGAAGAAGTTAACCCCCTTCTCCTTGGCAATTCCAAGCAGTTCTGCGCCGTGTTTTGCAACCAGCTCCTTATTGGAGGTACATACACTCTTTCCCTTTAAAAGAGCGGACTTTACAAAGGAGTATGCCGGATTAACTCCTCCCATCACCTCGACAACAACTGAAACATCATTGTCATTGAGAATAATATTGAAGTCATGAACAACCTTGTTTTCAATAGGTGTTCCCGGAAATTCTTTAAGATCAAGAACGTACTTGAGATTAATTTCCTGTCCTGCACTTTTTTTAAGTACATCTGCATTTCTGCTCAATACTTCAACAACTCCTGAGCCTACCGTACCATAACCTAGAACTGCTACATTTACCATCCTACTTTTCCTCCATCAGCTGCTTTGCGTCTTCCGCCTCATCCGCGGTGAGTAAATTATGAATATCAATTATAAGTATAAGCTTGCCTGCCTTATTGGCAACCTTCACAAAATATGCTGTGTCATGATTGGTTGCTATGCTTGGGAAATCCCTTATCTCATCTTCCTGAAGGTCATCAATCTCCTCGACCTCATCAACCTCTATAGCTAACTTCATATCCGGAAGGTTTGCAATTATAAGCTTGGTATCTCCCGGAGCCTGAGGAAGCTTGAACTTATCCCTGAGGCTGTACACAGGAATGATATCACCTCTCAGGTTGATAATGCCCTTTATGCTGCTTGAAGCATTCGGAACACGAACAATATCCTGATCCTTTTCAATAGCATTGACATACTGAATATCTATGCCATATAACTCATTTCCAACTCTAAACACAATCGGTTTTAAAGCTTCTGCCATGATAATCCTCCTTTATTCCTCTGTTGTCCCTTTTTTTCCAAGACTCAGCCACTTAAGATAAGCTCCCATGAAGCGGTCCAAATCTCCATCGAGCACTGCCTGTGCATTACCCGATTCCTCACCTGTTCTGTTGTCCTTAACCATGGTATATGGTTGAAGCACATAGCTTCGTATCTGGCTTCCCCAGCCGTTCTCCATCACTTCACCACGTATATCCGCTGTCTTAGCCGCATTCTCTGCCTGCTTTAGCAAAAAGAGCTTAGCCTTCAACATCTGCATTGCCTTATCCTTATTCTGGTGCTGTGAACGCTCGTTCTGGCACTGAACAACGGTACCCGTAGGAATATGTGTAATTCGTATAGCTGATGAAGTCTTGTTGATATGCTGTCCACCCGCACCGCTTGAGCGGTAGGTGTCTATCCTCAAATCATCCTCATTGATGTCAACATCCAGGTCTTCCTCTATATCCGGCATGACATCACATGATACAAATGATGTCTGTCTCTTGCCTGCCGCATTAAACGGAGATATACGCACAAGTCTGTGAACGCCGTGCTCAGACTTGAGATAGCCGTAAGCGTTAAGTCCGTTCACCTGTATTGTGACAGACTTCACACCCGCCTCATCGCCCTCAAGCAGATCCAGCGTCTCAACGGTAAAGCCCTTGCTGTTGGCCCAGCGCGTGTACATTCTGAGAAGCATTGAAGCCCAGTCGCAGGACTCAGTGCCACCGGCACCGGCGTGCAATGTAAGAATAGCATTACACTTATCATATTCGCCGGACAACAATGTCTCCATCTGAAGCTTCTCGAACAGTGCCTCGAAATTATCGACAAGCTGGCCTATCTCAGGTATCAGACTCTCATCGTTCTCCTCGTAGGCCATCTCAATAAATTCTTCGGCATCCGTCTTATCCTTTTCAAGCTTCTTAAAATCCTCTATATCAGCCTTGAGTCCTTTAAGCTCCTTCATATAACCATTAGATTTCTCAGGGTTATCCCAGAAATCCGGTTCCTCCATATGGCGCTCAATCTCCTCAATTCTCTTTGACTTATTAGCTAAGTCAAAGTGAATCCCTCAATTCGGTTAATGGCTGTTCATATCCGCCTAAGCGGAACTTAAACTGATCAAGTTCGACCACTAATCTCACCACCTTAAAGTTATTATTTTTATTATACATAAAACATTATTTTTTGCAATTAAAATTTTAAAGTTTTAGCGCAGTACAGTTACGCATTTCTTCCGCAACAGTTCTTATACTTAAGTCCTGAGCCGCATGGACATGGATCATTTCTCTGAATCTTCTTGTCCTCGCGCTTAACCGGAGCCTTAGTTGTGCTCTCGTCACGGTTAGTTCCCGTAACCTTGGCAACCTGCTCACGCTTCTCCGCCTTCTGCTCAACCTTCACATGGGTAACAAGCCTTACAGTATCCTCCTGAATTCTTGCAATCATGTTGTCGAACATGTCATAGCCCTGCATCTTATACTCAACAAGAGGATCCTTCTGACCATACGCATTGAGACCGATACCCTGTCTTAACTGATCCATATCATCGATATGGTTCATCCAGTTGGTATCGATAGCCTTTAACAGGCATACTCTCTCTATCTCACGGATATGTTCCGGTGCCGGGAACTCCGCTTCCTTCTCAGCGTAGAACTTCACTGCGCGCTCCTCAACACCCTGAATAAGCTCTTTCTTGTTCTTGTAACCATCCTCCGGTGTCACCGGCTCGATAGGTACAAGTCTTAAAAGGTTCTCGTTGAGCTCAGCGTACTTCCACTCGGAAGGATCAGCGTCACCATTGATTGAATAGTCGATGTATCCCTCAATCTTATCCTTCATCATCTTTATGATATCGTTTCTGAGATTCTGACCATCGAGCACTTTACGTCTTTCTGCGTAAATCGTCTCTCTCTGCTCGTTCATAACCTGATCATAATCAAGCAGATTCTTACGGATGCCGAAGTTATTTGTCTCAACCTTCTTCTGAGCACCCTCGATAGCCTTTGACAACATGCTGTGCTCAAGTCTCTCGTTCTCCGGAATCTTGAGTGCATTGAACATCGCCATAAGCTTATCAGAAGCAAACAGTCTCATAAGGTCATCCTCAAGTGAGATATAGAAACGTGACTCACCCGGATCGCCCTGACGTCCGGAACGTCCACGGAGCTGGTTGTCGATACGTCTCGACTCGTGTCTCTCTGTACCTATAATCTTAAGTCCGCCTGCTGCCTTCGCTGCGTCATCAAGCTTAATATCCGTACCACGGCCTGCCATATTGGTCGCAATCGTAACCGCGCCATGCTGTCCTGCCTGAGCAACTATCTCTGCCTCAAGCTCATGGAACTTGGCATTGAGTACATTGTGCTTGATTCCTCTCTTTTTGAGTAAGTTGCTTACCTCCTCAGACTGCTCGATTGTAATAGTACCTACAAGAACAGGCTGCCCCTTCTCATGTGCCTCCACTACATCATCAACAACTGCATGCAACTTCTCTTTTCTTGTCTTATAGATGACATCATCGTAATCTATTCTGGCAATCGGTCTGTTGGTCGGAATCTCAATAACATCCATTCCATATATCTCACGGAACTCTTTTTCCTCAGTGAGGGCCGTACCGGTCATACCCGCCTTCTTCTCGAACTTGTTAAAGAAGTTCTGGAATGTGATTGTGGCAAGTGTTCTGCTCTCACGTCTTACCTTAACATGCTCCTTTGCCTCGATAGCCTGATGAAGTCCGTCTGAAAAACGTCTTCCCGGCATTATACGTCCTGTAAACTCATCGACAATGAGCACTTCATTATTGGCTACAACATAATCCTTATCGCGGAACATAAGATAATGTGCGCGGAGGGCAAGAATCACGTTATGCTGAATTTCAAGGTTCGCAGGGTCGGCAAGATTCTCAAGGTGGAAGAACTTCTCGACCTTCCTTGTTCCCTGCTCGGTAAGGTTGACCGTCTTATCCTTCTCACTTACTACAAAGTCGCCTGTCTCCTCAAAGCCGGCTCCCATGATAATATCCATCTTGGATATATCGTCATTGTTGCTTGTACCCTTCTCAAGCTGTCTTGCAAGGATATCGCACACCTCGTACAGCTTAGTTGATGAATTTCCCTGACCGGAAATGATGAGCGGTGTTCTCGCCTCATCGATGAGTACTGAGTCAACCTCATCGATAATAGCGTATCTTAAATCACGAAGAACAAGATTCTCCTTGTATACCGCCATATTGTCTCTCAGGTAATCAAATCCAAGTTCATTGTTGGTAACATACGTGATATCACATCTGTATGCTTCCCTTCTCTCCTCCGGCTTCATGTCATTTAATACAACTCCGACCGTCAAGCCAAGGAAGCGGTGAACCTGTCCCATCCACTCTGCATCACGCGAAGCGAGGTAATCATTGACAGTAATAACATGAACTCCCTTGCCCTCTAACGCATTGAGGTATGCCGGAAGAGTTGATACAAGTGTCTTACCTTCTCCTGTTCTCATCTCAGCGATACGTCCCTGATGGAGGATAATACCACCTATAAGCTGTACCCTGTAATGCTCCATTCCGATAGCACGCTTGGCAGCCTCTCTGACTGTAGCGAATGCCTCAGGGAGAATATCATCTAATGTCTCTCCATCAGCAAGTCTCTTCTTAAACTCGTCGGTCTTAGCCCTGAGCTGTTCATCAGTGAGAGCCTGCATTGATGGACGGAGCGCCTCAATCTTATCCACAATAGGATAGATTCTCTTAAGTTCATGCTCACTATGTGTTCCAAAAAGCTTCTGAATAATTCCCATACAATATTATCTCCTAAAATATAAAAATATCCCAATTATCAGTATTCTAACACCTTTTCATAGTGTTTGTAAAGGAAGTTTTAGCTTACATTCGGCAAAGCATAAAAAAGAGGTCTCCACAGAAACCTCTGTGAAGACCTTCAATAATCATATTACTCCGTCTTTAATCAAGTTCCGGCTCAATAAGTCCGTAGGTGTTGCCCTTTCTCTTATATACTACATTGACCTCGCCTGTCTCCGCATTAGAGAATACATAGAAGTTATGTCCGAGAAGCTCCATCTGGATGCATGCCTCTTCAGGATCCATAGGCTTAATTCCGAATCTCTTGGAACGAACTATCTTAACCTCTGCCTCCTCCTCATAATCATTGTCAATGTAATCCTGAGTAAACACATTTCCTGCTGCCTGCTTAGACTGTATAATCTTATTCTTATACTTCTTAAGCTGGCGCTCAATAACCTCCTCTACAAGGTCAATTGAAACATACATATCCGAGCTTGTCTGCTCTGAACGGATAATGTTGCCCTTAACAGGGATTGTAACCTCAATCTTCTGTCTGTCCTTCTCAACACTGAGTGTTACGTTAATATCTACATCCTTATCAAAATACTTCTCAAGCTTTCCGAGCTTACTCTCAACTGCACTTCTTAACCCCTCTGTGACTTCGATGTTCCTACCGGTAATTGTAAAACGCATACTACCAACTCCTTTACCCTTTAATCCATCAGATAGTATCGATGTTGTTCCGCCCAATTAATAAAGCAAATCATCAATTGTGCGAATATTTACTATCTAATATGTAAATATTATATCATATATCTGTAAATTTTCAAGAGAAATATGCATTATTCTATTAACTTTATGTGAACTTTTACTAAACAATAAATATTTAATTGTCAAGTGTTTTTATCGTTGTTTTTTGTCGAAACTTGCGATTTATTAGAACTTCACAAAACATTTTTTCGTGTTATCATCTATGAAATTGTGTTTATCCACCACACAATTCAATGTGGATAATGTGGATAACTTGGTGTATAAGTAGAAAACACTTATAAATACGGCAAATCTCAATGTGGATAAATTCGTGGATAACTCAATTTTTTGTGGATAACTCATTTTGAGGTTTCATAGCTCTTACATACAATTTGTGCATATTACACAAATTGTACATATAAAGATACCTGTAAATTAAGTATCTTATGTTAATCAGTACCAAAAAAGCTACTGTATATATTTCTCCACAGAAGTGACAGCGTTGGCGCCGTCAGCCGCAGCTGTAATAATCTGTCTAAGCTGCTTAGTTCTGATATCGCCCGCAGCATACACTCCGGGAACATTTGTCGCACAGTCTTCGCCTGCCACAATGTATCCTGCTTCATTCATCTGCACACTCTTGTCAACAAATGCTGTCACCGGCTGCATTCCGACAGCAAAGAAAACTCCATCAACCGCAAATTCATCGGTATTCCCTGTTTTTTTATTCTTAACCTCTATCGACGAAACCTTCGCCTCACCTGATATTCTCTCCACCGTGCTGTCCAATACAAGCTCAATGTTCTCCGTATTCTTAGCCTTGTTCACAAGGCTCTTTGCTGCACGAAACTCATCCCTGCGGTGGATAAGATATACTTTTTCACACATTCTTGCAAGATATATTGCGTCCTCCACCGCAACATCACCGCCGCCGACAACCGCTGTAGTCTTATTTCTGAAAAAAGCGCCATCGCATGTTGCACAGTATGACACACCTTTTCCTGTAAATTCTGCTTCCCCCGGTATTCCTGCTTTTCTGTGCACCGCACCTGTTGCAATAATTATTGTCTTAGTCTCATACTCTTTCTTGTCCGTCACAACCTTCTTGACCTCACCTGCAACATCCATAGATATGACATTCTCCGTCACGAAACTGACGCCAAGCTTCTTTGCATGCTCAGCGAACTTCATACCCATTTCAAATCCACCAATGCCCGGAAGTCCTAAATAGTTATCAACATCATAGGTTGTGAGAACCTGTCCTCCCTGCATCATGCTTCCTTCTATGACAATAAAATCAAGCTCAGCTCTTGCAGCATACACCGCCGCCGACATGCCGGCAGGGCCGGCGCCTATTATAATCAAATCATACATAGTGAATTTCTCCTTTTTATTTATTGTTTTTACACCCTAACCTTATTTCATATATATTGTATCAAATTAAAGTACGTTTATCCAGCAAAAACATTTTGCCGCAAATATCACAAAATTATTGTAATTTTTCCGCTTATCCTTACAATAAGATGGTACACTGTTATTTTAAGCTATATATGGAATGGAGATAATCACATGAATAAGACGGTTTTAATCACAGGCGCTTCAAGGGGAATAGGGCGCGCCATCGCGTTAGAATACGCAAAAAGAAAATACAATATCGTGATATGCGCAAGAAACGGCGCCGCACTCGAAAATACAGCAAATGAAATCACTGCTCTCGGTGCCGCCTGCCTTGCCGTGACATGCGATGTAGGAAAATATGCTGATGTTGAAAGACTTTTTTCTGAAGCCACCGGGCATTTCGGTGATATAGATATCCTCGTCAACAACGCGGGAATCTCACATATAGGTCTTTTGCAGGACATGAGCATTGAGGAGTGGAACAATATTGTAAACATCAATCTGTCCTCCGTATTCTCCTGCTGTAAACTGGCAATTCCGGGAATGGTAAGAAAGCAGAGCGGTTCAATTATAAACATAAGCTCCGTATGGGGCGTGGCAGGTGCCTCCTGCGAGGTTGCCTACTCAGCCACCAAGGGAGGAATAAACTCCTTCACAAAGGCGCTTGCCAAGGAGCTCGCGCCATCAGGTATCAATGTCAATGCCATCGCCTGCGGTGTCATGGACACGGACATGAACCACTGCTTCAGTGAGGAAGAAATGCAGAATATAATAGAAGAAATCCCCGCCGGCAGGATGGGTAATCCCGATGAAGCGGCAGCCCTCGCACTCTCAATAAGTGATGGGAGCAGCTATCTCACCGGTCAGGTCATCGTACTCGACGGGGGATATATTTAAAATACCTGTAATAATGCAACGACAAGAGGAATTGTGACAAGCGACAGCGCGGTTGTGACCACGATATTTCTTGTAACAATTCTTGTGTCCGCATTGTGCTCATTCGCCATCATAACCACCATCGATGCCACAGGCATTCCGTTGGTTATGGTGGCAATGGATGTGTAATAATCGTTTACGCCAATAAGTCTGCACACCAAAAGTGTAACCACCGGAATGACAAGAAGCCTTATTATCGCAAATCCATAGCTTCTTATATCACTAAGCGATTCCTTTACAGGATACTGTGCAAAGGTAGCACCCAGAACAAGCATTGACAGCACGGAGGTCACATTTCCAATCATGTAACAGGTCTCATATATAATTCCATCATCTCTTATTCCAGCCACAAATATTATAAGTGCAAGCAGTATGAGGATAAAACCCGGTGTCACAAGAGCATGCACAAGTTCCTTGATTTTCTGCTTTTTAGTTTTCCTTTCTGTCTTTCCTACGATATTTCCCGCGTTATTTCCACCGTCTGCTTTTACGCAAACCGCGGCTGTACCTTCAATGCCTCCTCCTGCAATAGCCGTCGACATAGCAGCCTTCTCGAAGCAGTACACCGCATAGGTGTAGATAAATATATTGAATGAAAAATGCAGCATTGAGGAATAGAACACCGACGCATCACCAAGCACCGACTGTAACACCGGGAAACCCATGAATGAGTTGTTCGAAAAGACCAGCATGCACTCATAAAGCGGTCTGTCCTTCGGATTAACCCTGAATATCCATGTGACAAGCTTGGCAAACAAAATAAATCCTATATACATGAGTATCCCGGCACCAAACAATACCAGAACGCCTAGTCTGTTCTCCGTTGAGGCACTGAGCGCGGTTGAAATTATCCACAGCGGTGCTGTAACCTTTACCACAAGTGATGACAGTTTCTTGCTCGTCCTCCCATCCAGAATATCAAATCTATACAACACAAATCCCAGCACCAACACGATAAAAAGCTTAATCATGCATCTGGCGATAACCATAATGTCCATCAGTTGATTCCTCTTATTCCCTTAACTACATTCTTTCCGTACTCACTTATGAGCGCCCTTATTGTCCGCCGCACCATCCTGCCCTTCTCCGGCTCCATGGAAAACATCTCCTTCGCCATACTGTTTAATGTAGCAGGCTTATATTTTTCGAGGTCGGACAGATAGTTAACGCCCGCCCGCGTGAGCATATCATATACCGCGTCCACGAAGGCAACACGCTCATCATCGCTAAGTCCCATAACCCATGCACTTATGGTCTTATCTATAACAAGGCTCTCCTTTGAACGCTCATCAAGCTTGACAAAACCATTTCTATATACCTGCCAGCTCAGCCCATCGTGCTGCATTATCCCCTTTCCGGTGCTCTTTACTACCTCATAGCTGTCTCCATGCTCTAAAAGCATGCCGATAATGGATGTCTCAGGTACAATCGTCTTTATCTTATCCTTAATCTCGATATATGCCTTTTTTTCAAGCATTGATTCAAGAAATCCGGGACCATCATTATTATAGATTGCTATAATTCTTCTTTTCAATCTGTCATAGCAC
>JBNMLM010000037.1:0-19915 GCA_050874845.1 Eubacteriales bacterium
GACCCCGGTGTCCCATGTTCTGGGACACGGGGTCTGACCCCTGTCCCAATATGCCCTCACATCAGTTTTTTCTTGCCTCTACATACTCTGCAAGTGTTCCCCACTTGGTATCCTTATCGGAGAATATGAGCTCCATTCCCTCAGGTATAGGCCACTTAACCCCTACCTGTGGATCATTCCATATAATACCGCCCTCGTCATTCGGGTGATAGAAGTCCGTACACTTGTATGCGAACTCTGCCGTGTCTGAGAGCACAACAAAGCCATGTGCAAAGTTCTTAGGAATAAAGAACTGCTTCTTGTTCTCATCTGAGAGCTCAACGCCATACCACTTGCCGAAGGTCTTAGAACCCTCTCTTAAATCTACAGCCACATCAAAAACTGTTCCCTTTGAAGCTCTCACAAGCTTATCTTGTGGGAACTGCTTCTGGAAATGAAGTCCTCTTATAACGCCCTTCTTAGAGCCGGACTGGTTATCCTGCACGAACTGCATGTCTATTCCCGCTGCCGCATAATCATTATAATTATAGACCTCATAAAAATATCCTCTCGCATCACCGAACACCTTAGGCTCGATAACCTTGAGTCCCTCTATCTCAACTCCGTCCTCGGTGTAACACTTGCTTACCGTAATCTGTCCCATTGTAAAATCCCTTCCAAATATCAATTACACAATTAAATCTATAATGATATTTTCTCTTCCAGCTTTCAAATATACTATAAAATAATGTTTTTAGAGTCCATTAGCCACATCTATAAGATATTTTCCATAATTTGTCTTAAGAAGCGGCTGTGCCAGTGCCACAAGCTGCTCTCTGTCTATGAAGCCTCTCTTATATGCAATCTCTTCGATACAGGAAATATAGAGTCCCTGTCTCTTCTGGAACGCTGCCACGAAATCCGCTGCATCAAGGAGTGCATCATGGTTGCCGGTATCAAGCCATGCAAATCCTCTTCCAAGTGTCTCTACCTGAAGGGTTCCACGGTTTAAATACTCATTGTTGATACTTGTAATCTCTATCTCTCCTCTGGCTGATGGCTTTACATTCTTGGCAATCTCAACCACATCATTGTCATAGAAGTACAGTCCCGGAACGGCATAGTTAGACTTAGGATTCTCAGGCTTCTCCTCGATTGAGAGTGCCTTTCCGTTTTCATCGAACTCCACAACACCGTACTCTCTAGGGTCTCTTACATAATATCCGAATATTGTTGCACCGCTCTCGCGCGCCGCAGCTCTTTCAAGCACCTTTGAGAAGCTCTGTCCATAGAAAATATTGTCCCCAAGGACAAGTGCCACCCTGTCATTTCCGATGAACTTCTCACCGATGATGAATGCGTCGGCAAGACCTCTCGGGCTCTCCTGAACGGCGTACTCAAATGTCATTCCAAGCTGGCTTCCATCACCAAGAAGCTCCTTAAATACAGGTAAATCCCTCGGTGTCGATATGATAAGCACCTCTCTTATCCCTGCAAGCATAAGCGTCGACAGCGGATAATATATCATAGGCTTGTCATATACAGGCATGATCTGCTTGGAGATAGCCTTTGTAAGTGGGTAAAGTCTTGTGCCGGAGCCTCCGGCAAGTATGATTCCCTTCATATTGATAATCCTTTCTCTAGAAGATATAAACATCAATAACAGGATGATACGCAGTCACCCAATCAATACAATAAATTCATCACATAACATCCATTTATTGTAATCTATATATCTGAACTGACTGCATATCATCCGGTCTGCACCATTTTATTTACTTGTACATCTCAGCGTAGTACTTCTGGTAATCACCGCTTGTCACGTTCTTCATCCAGTCCTCATGCTCGAAATACCACTTGATTGTGAGCTTGATTCCGTCCTTGAACATTGTGTCCGGAACCCAGCCTACAGCAGCCTTAATCTTGTCCGGTGCGATGGCATAACGTCTGTCATGTCCCTTGCGGTCTGCAACGTATGTTATAAGCGTCTCATTGATATGAGCCTTTCTAGGGTCTGAATCAGGAAGCATCTCGTTGAGTGTCTCTAGTATTATCTTTATAATCTCCATATTCTGCTTCTCATTGTGTCCACCGATATTGTAGCGCTCGCCAAGCACACCCTGCTCCTGAACCATGTCGATAGCCTTTGCATGATCCTCAACGTAGAGCCAGTCTCTCACATTCTTGCCATCGCCATACACAGGAAGCTTCTTTCCTGAAAGTGCATTGTTGATGATGAGCGGAATAAGCTTCTCAGGGAACTGGTACGGACCATAGTTGTTGCTGCAGTTGGTAATATTTGCAGGAAAATGGTATGTGTCAATATATGCCTTCACAAGCATGTCCGATGAAGCCTTGCTCGCCGAATATGGGCTGTGTGGGTCGATAGGTGTTGTCTCATAGAAGAATGCTGTGTCATCATCAGGAAGTGAGCCGTATACCTCATCTGTGGATACATGGAGGAACTTCTTGCCCTCCTTGTATGAACCGTCCGGAAGCTCCCACGCCTTCTTTGCGGCATTTAACATAACCGCTGTTCCAAGCACGTTAGTCTTTACAAAGACCTCAGGGTTCTTGATACTTCTGTCAACATGGCTCTCGGCTGCGAAATGAACAACCCTGTCGATATCGTTCTCATCAAAAATCTTCTCGATTGCCTCCTTGTCGCAGATATCAGCCTTTACAAATGTATAGTTAGGCTTGTCTGCAATATCCTTGAGGTTCTCAAGGTTTCCAGCGTAGGTGAGCACATCCACATTGATGATGCGGATAGTGTCGCCATACTTCTTAAACATGTAGTGTATGTAGTTCGAACCGATAAATCCGGCTCCTCCTGTTACTAGATAAGTTCTCATTTTAACATAATCTCCTTCCAACTCATAAAATAATTCGTGCATCCGCACATATATGCTACAATTATGTCTCCTAAAACAAGTCAGTCTTTACCAATGCGGACATTCACAATACACTGCTTGCCAGCATTCAAACTATTGTATGTTACCATAACTCATTATATAATTCAACCTGTTAGTTTCATTTGATTATATTCTATGCAAGCCCATTTTCCTTGAGGTACTCATCAAGTGCGCTCTCCCAGTCTGCAAATGTATATCCTCCCACAAGACGGAACATATAATTGTCAAGAACAGAATATGCCGGTCTGTCGGCAGACTCCGGATGTGCTGCCTGATACTGTGCTGTGCTTACATGCACAACCTTCGTGCTTTTACCGGTCTTTTTAAATATTGCTTCTGTGAAATCAGCCCATGAGCAGTAATTCTCGCAGGTTCCATGATATACTCCGTAATTTTCCGTAGGTATAAGCCAGCTTATCGCTCTTGCAAGCTCCATTGCACTTGTAGGTGAACCAATCTGGTCATCGACTACCGTTATCTCGTCATGTGTCTCGGAAAGTCTTAACATTGTTTTTAAGAAATTCTTTCCGTCACCATAGAGCCATGCTGTTCTGACAATAAAGTAATGCTTTGAAAAATCCTTTACAAAATTCTCACCCGCAAGCTTGGTAAAACCATACATGCTCTTAGGTCCAACCGCGTCAAACTCTGTATACGGAGCTGTGCCATTTCCGGCAAAAACATAGTCTGTAGACACATGTATAAGCTTAGCGTTATATTTTTCTGCGGCAATGGCAAGGTTTCTCGGACCAATAGCATTAATCTTATAAGCAAGCTCCCTGTTAACCTCACACGCATCAACCGCTGTGTATGCCGCACAGTTCACTATCGCGTAAGGCTGAACCTTCTCCACGAAAGCAAGCACTGCGTCAATATTGGTTATATCAAGCTCGGCAACATCTGTATTTACAAGCTCGTACTCATTATTTCCGGCTAATACCTTATTCATAGCCCTTCCAAGCTGCCCGTTACATCCGGTGATTATTATTCTCTTCATAGTATATCTCCTTAAAATAATTCTTTTATGATAAATAAAATCTACATATCAGAAACTGAATTTTTGATTATTCCCTGCTTTTCTAAAGACTGCACTGTCTTATAAGTATCTCCCAGATACTATAAAAGATAATGAATGTTGAAATTAACAGGCAAGTAACATTATAGCGCACCTTATTCCAGTTCGCATTGACTTTATTAAAGCTCAGGGTAAACAGAACCGGAAATAATAACGGAATATAATATCTTCCCTGCACTCCTGCCATAGCTGTCTTTCCTACCTCCGTATAGCTTATATACATCGAAGTCCATATAAGACACATAACTCCAAACACAAGGAAATATATCAATGCCTTCAACCATACAGGCATATTTTCGGCAACCCATTTCTTTTTATCATTCTGTACATAGACCGTGTTTTCCGATGTGATTGTTATAGTTACAAGGTATATCACTATCACATAGGTAAGACTTCCCGCACCAAGGTACGCCATAAAATCAAGCGTCGGTGTGCCGATTCCGAAGTCCCACAGGTGTTGCCACATTGTAGAAAGAAGTAGTGCTGCATAGCCGACCGGATTGGAGAATACACTACTCAACTGCCCGGCATGACTCGTTGTACCGCCGCGCAAATCTCCCTCCGTGGACGGACTTATAATTGCAGGCAATACAAATGTGCTTAATATCAAGAGAAGAATGACAATCACGCCCGCCTTCATTATCCTCTCCTGCTTTTTATCCTTAAAAATCCGGTGAGGAAGAAAAACTCCAAGCAGTATGAGCGGTATATAGATGGATTTTCTGGATGAACCGTAAGCCATGCCGCCTATAAACACAAGATATTCCCACCATGTAACCTTTTTATCCGTAAACATGAGATAGAAAAGGTATGCCATTCCCAAAAACAGGAATCCCGTGACAACCGTATCATAAGATATGGTGCAGGCAAGATACATAGGCGTAGGCATAAGTGCAATCGCACTCATAATCAGCTTTCCCTTCGGAAGCTTCCGCACTGCGAAGAATACCACTATCACATACATCAGCATATTGGTCATTCTGAGCAGAATATATGTGTATGCAAATGGAAGTCCTGCCAGCTTACATATATTGCAGGTTATTGCCATAAAGAAATATGAGAATGTCGCAAAACCGCTTGTTCCCCAGTGATGTGATGTCGCAGGATCCGCCTCACTCGGTGTCGACAGCTCATTAACTCTCTCAAATATGTGCAGGTATTCCTCATAAGATGTGCTGTACTCAAACGGAAGGTTCTCCGCTCCGCCATCAATATAATTATGCAGGAAGCAATTATATTCATAGCTTCCTGTTATATCCAGCCAGTACACACTTCTAAGATGTGTTTCCTCATCCCAGCCAACGCGGGACAATGGCATTGCCAGACAGAAAATCAATCCGGCGCATAGCCCTACTATCAGGAATCCATACTCTAAATGTGCTGAAATAATATCTCTTAATACCAATAATAATCCTACGCATAACACAAGCAGAAAAACAAAAATAAATCTGAAGTGACTAAATACAGCGGTATTTTTCACTGCTACATTTAAAAGTTCAACATCATTGTCATATTGAGGGGTATTATTTTCCTTCGGAATTATCCATATACCCTTAGCGTTTTTGTCTATGTTTACTGTCGATTCGGATATATATATCGGATTGTTGTCCTTGGTTGTCCAGCTCTCAAGATATCCAAACCTGTTCTCGTATAAAACCACAATATCAAAATATGCTGCTGAGTCATTCTTGTAATCTATAACAAGCTTATTTACATAGCTGTCCGGCTCTATATAATAGCATTTCATTCCCTGATATGCTTCATATTCCTCATGTGGTCTGTACTCAAGTCCGTTTTCCGGGTCGCCTTCCGCGATTGCAGCCACATCAAATACTTTCTCGGTAAACTCCGTAGCATGTATGCCCTTTATATCTGCCGGAAGCCTCATCAGCTTAATATTACAGAATAGCTCCACGGCAAATGCAGACAATATACATATCGCAACGACAATCAGAATTCTTATAGCATATCCCTTATATGTTACTGCGTTATGTTTTGTTAAATCTCCTTTTTTCACATCAATCCCCGTTCTGCTGCATGATCACAGCACCAATTCTACTGATATATATTATCCGGATAATAGTTTTTATCATACAACGCCTGAAGATAAGCACTTATATCCTTTATTCGCGATGTCGGCTCATAATCATCGACACCGAACAGATACTTATGCAGTTCACTGACATTCGATTCAAGTGTCATGGCAAATACAGGATCTGCTATATTAAGCTCCGGCACTTTCTTCATGGAACCGAATTTCTCGAATGGGAAGCCTGTCTGGTCAACCAGTGAAAAGTCAAAGACACTAGGAATCATTCCAAGTATCTCTGCGACAGGCACACTTGTAACGACATTGTCAAGCACACCGTTTATCGCGTTGGTAAGCTGATTCAGATTCATCTTCTTCGCCTTCTCGAATATAAGACTGATAATCTTACGCTGTCTCTCGGCACGTCCATAATCAAGTGTTCCGTCCGCATATCTTATACGGCAGTAGGCTGTAGCCTGTATTCCATCAAGGTGAACCATCCCTGCACTTGGAACAGTCTCGTAGGTTCTTCCTGTATTAAGTCCTGTGTCTCTCAAATATTCATTGAGCCAATAAAGCTCCTGCTCCGTAATCTCAAGGTCGACTCCGCCAACCGCGTCGACGATTCTTATGAGCGCCTCAAAATTGACCATGACATAGTCTGTAATGTTGAGGTCAAGATTCAGATTAATCATGCTTATCGTCGCCTCAACGCCCGAATAGAAGAAAGCCTCGGTTGCCTTTCTATAGGTATCATTAAAGCCTCCCGCTGCCGGCACCATGAGCAGCGTATCTCTATATACCGAAACAAGCTTCACTTCCTTGGTATCATTGTTAAGACTTGCTATTATGATGGCGTCCGTGTTGCCCTCACCGGTCTTATTCATTGCCTCAAGTGAATTGTCACGCGCATCCGTTCCAAGCAGGAGATAGTTGGTGTATCCCTTCAGCGCCTCATTTGCTTTGACTTCCGGGGCAATTATAAGGTCTATCGCCTCTCTGTCAATCTCCTTTACCTCAAGCTTTCCAAACTTATCAACAATGTACCATGCGACCACAACCACACATAATACAACAAGCTCTGCGAAAAAAAGCAGAGCCTTTTGCCATATCTTCATTTTTTTCTTTTTATTTTTTGCCATAATACTGCCTCTATTCTTTCAAGCCCATCCGCATTTTTAGTCCATCAAAAAGCATTCTTATTTACGAAGCCTTTAAAAAGCGTCTGGAATAAAATAACTATATCAAACCAGAAGGTCCAATTTTCTATATAATATAAATCATATTCTATCCTCTTACGAATAGAAGTGTTTCCTCTGTAGCCATTAATCTGAGCCCATCCGGTCATTCCCGGGCGAACCTGATGCTTTATCATATATCTTGGTATCTGCTCCTTGAACTTCTCAACGAACTCCGGTCTTTCCGGTCTTGGCCCTACAAGACTCATATCGCCCTTGAGCACATTAAACAGCTGTGGGAGTTCATCAAGGCTGCATCTCCTGATAAATTTACCAATCTTGGTAGTTCTGTCATCATTCTGCGTTGTAAAGTGAAGTTCATCACACCTCTCTATTTTCATGGAACGGAATTTATACATAACAAAATTCCTGTTGTGAAGTCCGACTCTCTCCTGTTTATAAATAACAGGTCCTTTTGATGAAAACTTTACTGCAAGTGCCACCACAAGCATTATCGGTGAAAACAGGATTATAAGCAGGAATGAACCAACTATATCTGAAACTCTTTTTATAAATTTATTAAAACCGCCGTTTAACGGAACACGCCTTATATTTATCACAGGCAGTCCCAGCAAGTCCTCTGTATACGGTCTTGTCGGAATGAAGTTATTGTAATCAGGGATGAACTTTGTGTGCACACCTGACTTTTCACATATTGCCACAATATCCTCAAGCTTAGAATATTCCGCAATTCCGAGAGTTATCGCTATCTCATCCAGCTCATTTTCCGACAACATGTTCTGCAATAACTTTATCTTCCCTATTACCTGTTCACCGCGGTATTTCGTTCCGACTGCAACCTTATCGTCAAGTATTCCCATTATATGGTATCCCCACTGTGGGTTTGTCTTTATCCTGTCTATATAGCCTTCCGCCGCGCGGCTGTAGCCGACAAGAAGTATATGCTTCTGATTGAAGCCTCTGTTTCTTATCTTGCGCAGTACCCATCTTATGCAATTTCTGAAAATGATTTCCGCAGCATTGTTTATGACATAGAATATAAACATCATCTGCCTTGAAAAATGCGGCTGGTGTAACATATACAATGCCATAATAAATATAACAAGTCCCGTAGTATTCGACTTGACTATATTTCCTATCTCCTCTTTCACTGTCTGCACACGCTTAGGACTATATACATTAAATACAGAGTAGAGTATAAGATACATTGGAATAATACATAAAAGTCCCACAATATACATATGGTTCATCATGGTTACGCCGTCATCATAGAACTTTATCGCCCATGACAGACCATACGATGCCGCTATGATAAGTGCATCCAACAGGACATGCAATCTATTAAAATATTTCTGATTACTCTTAATCACAGTTGCCTCCAATAGTTCTTATTCATCGTACATGCCATAACAAAGCCTTCCGGCAGTCTGCGATATGCCTTGCCGAGCTTATATCCGGCAAGTCTGAACACACTGTTTATATAAAAATACGGTATATAATATGCTGCTCTATTCCTGATAAGCAATGATGTCATCTTAAAAATATACCTGACACCCTCACTTTCAGACGAGATATTGGCAAATACATCCGGATTATCTGCCTGAGATACTCCCAGATCAAAATTTCTGTGAAACTGCTGCATATTGGAATAATTATGCGAATGTACAACACACGCATCTGCCTTATAGTATACCCCATATCCTGCCATCAGAAACCTGTATGCCATAATCATATCTTCATTAAATATTGTTTTTTTGATAAAGCCTCCCTGTTCAATATATTTTTTTCTATCATACATTGCACATACATCTGAACAGAAAAATGCCTTTATTCCCATGCTGTCTATATCTTTTTTATATTTAATGCGGCTTTCCTGCGGGTAATTAAAATTCCTTGCAAGCCTCTCTATAATACGGCAATCATCATCCGGAAGCTGTCTGGCATACGCAACGGCAACATCCTTCGCACTAAAACATTCCAGAAGCTTTTCCACAAGCAGCTCATCTGCCGGAACGGCATCCTGAGTCATGAGAAGACAATAATCCGCATCCGAAGCCATAATTCCATCGTTTCTGGTACGTCCATGGTCAAACTCATCAAGCTCTATATGCTTTACCTTTATCTCTCCATTATACGGATAACTCTCGCTATTATAATATTGCTTCTGGGTGTTTATGACATACACACAGCTTACCTTTACGGACTGTTTTTCAAGCATTTTTAATAATGCTGCATATTTTTTATCCGGCTTGTGCACCGGAATTATCACATCAATAACCGGAGTTTCCATTTTAAATTCCTAAATCCTTCCAAATACATATAACATGAACTTTCAATGCGACGCCGGCAAAACATATTCGAATCAATGTTTCCTAGTTACTGCTTCAGTCTCGGACTCCGTTTCAACCGCATCACCGGTTATATTGACCTTAACGGTGACATTCTCGGCAAGAATATAATTGTTAGAATCCTCCGACAATATAACAGGTACTTCATACTCGCCCGGTCCATAGTCCTTTAAATCTATGTTCGGATTGAGTACATCCATATTAAAGCTGTCATGTACTTCCTGAATCGCCTTGACCTTAACTTCTATATAACTGTCCTCTATCTGTGCCTCAAGTCCATCCCCTAAGTTGTTTACAACTATACCGTTTCTTCGAACAATATAGCTCTTTACAATCATCGGTTCAATATCTATATGCACAGTGAGTTCTGTTGTTCCCGAGACAATCTTGTAACTGGCTTTAAGATAATTGGCAAGATTTACCACACAATCCTGACTCTCAGTCACATCAGTTAATTCTATCGCATCACTTGGTAAATCTATAGCCGAAATGTTTGCAAGGCTTTCCTGAGTTCCCGCTATCTTAACCTGATCGAAGCTCAGCGAATATCCCACCATCTTATAATCATCAGCCACCGTAACGCTTGGGTTTATGGTAACACCTATCCATTTTGTCGGATTGATTACCACGCTAAGTCTCAGTGAGTTACGGCTCAGCTGAATTGCACTGGTATCAACTACATTGTCATTCTCATCATAAAATACCGGTGCAACCATCTCGTTCACGGACTGCATCATATTGGAGACGTCATATTTTATCTCCGCACGCACAATCTTCTCTATAACGCTCGCTGCACCTGTTATATCAATCTTGTTCTGTGAAATTGATATATCACCTATAACATAATTCTCGGCAGGATCACCTACAATAACAGGCTTGACCGGAATCTCCGCAGTCTGCTTATTATCAATGCTCAGCTTGACAACCTGAATCTTGGATGTTATCTCCTTTATGTCACTCTTGACATCGGACTTGACACACTCTATCGTGATGTTGGCGGTATCGGTGAGTGGGCTTAGCTGGCTTAAGTCGGCATAAGCTATAAAATCAGATGACTTAAGATCCTTTGCAACGCTCTCAGGCGCCCATACGGTTATGGCGATAACGCTTCCTGATTCCACCTCATATATATATCCCTTGTCGATGAGGTCATCGTCGTTTCTCAGCTCAACGCTGACACCGTTTATAGTCTTTTTAACAAGAGGGTCATCTATGTTCATAACAACCCACCATACGAGAATGGCAATTAAAAGAGCAAGTATTTTAAGTCCTATATTATTGAATATTATTTTCTTCATCAGACTTGCCTCCCCTCTTCCATATCTTAATTCGTTTTCCCGTATCAAGATTTCCTATCTTGAGAAGCTCAAGCTTGTTCCGCAGATACTCCCCATCCACATTTCTCACAAGCTGTCCATTATGTGCAATTGATACCTTTCCTGTCTCCTCAGAAACGATAATTACAAATGCATCCGTAGCTTCACTTATTCCTGCACCGGCACGATGTCTTGTTCCAAGCTCCTTGCTAAGATCCATGTTATCTGAAAGAGGAAGATAGCATGTAGCCGACACAATCCTGTTGCCCCTTATGATGACGGCTCCGTCATGCAAAGGTGTATTGTGCTCAAATATATTGATAAGAAGCTGATTGCTCACAAAAGCATCTATATCTATACCTGTATTGATATAATCCTGAAGATTAATCTCCTGTTCAATGACAATAAGCGCACCTGTCTTATGCCTAGCCATCTCGTATGAAGCTTTTACAAGTTCATCTATGGTTCTGTCACTGAATATTTCCTTCTTATCCTTCAGATCGTCGAACTGAAGTAATCCGGCAAGATACCTCTTATTGCCAAGCTGCTCAAGAGCCTTCCTGAGTTCCGGCTGGAAGATAACCACAACAGCTATCAATGCGACATTGATTGTCTTTCCGGCAATCCATAGAATCGTTGTAAACTTACATAGGTACGCAATAAGTGCAAAAATTATAATTACAAGAATACCTTTAAGCAGAGTCCATGCTCTGCTGGTTTTCATCCATAATATTATATGATACAGGAAGAATGCAAGAATAAGAATCTCAGCAACATCTGAAAATTCCACATTCGGTCTGTATATATTATTTAGAAAATCTCCAATAAAATTACTAACTGCACCCATGCTCTCACATCCTCTTTATCTTATTCCTCATCCTCAAGATTGACTAAATCCTGCTCATACGCTTTTCGGCGTTCGATGTCTTCCGGCTCCGTTTCCTCGCTGCCGCCATAGGCATCATGTAAATTGTAATCGTTCTTTGTCTCATCAGCATTACTGCTTATTTTTTTAATTTTTACCTCCGGCATTGTCACGTTGAACTTCGGAACCGCTTTTACATAGTAATAGTAGTCATCGTCCTCAAACTGAACCTTTTCTGTTCTCGAGTAGTCAACCGACAACACAAAAAAGTTGAGAATCAGCCCTATTGCAACAGCAGCCACACAGCCCACAATAAGTCCCACCATACTGAATGTGAGGTTCATCATGACATGTGACATTACAACAAGCACTGCTTCGACAACACTCCCGGTAACTACCGCAATCGTCCTTGAATGGTCTATAGAAAAGCTTCTTATGACCGTTACAAGTATTATTACCGCTGAAAAGACAATGCCCATCACCAGCATTTCCTTATTCACTATCGTGTTATCCATTATAAATACAATCTTCTGTACAAAATCTCCTTCGCCAAACATCGAGGCTGACAACGAAAATTCACTGCAGAATGATAATGCAAAATACAGATATGTTCCAAAAAATGCAGGAACTATACCGGCAATTCCAACTGTAAGTCCCACAATGACAGGAACCGCATACGAAATATGCAGCATGTAAAACACCGGTGTAAGTAAAAGCACCCACCCTGTCTTAGGTGCAAACACATAATACGCAAGCAGCAATATAAGCAGCATTACAAGTGTTATTATCGAATACTCAACCGAAAGTCCATAAAGCTGTAAAATAATCAGCCCACATCCGCACAGTGTTGTCACACCGACCGGCAGGAAAGCACATACCGCAGACAACAATATAATTATAAAAACATTGGAGGCAAGTCCGTTATAGCCTGTCATCCCTCTTATAAGCATGAATGAAACAAATGCCGCAGCGAACTTGAGCACATGACTTATTATCGTGTCATATTTGCCGTACAACCGCTGCAAAACATCCTTAATTTTTAACAGTTCCGTCATCATTATACTCTTTCTCCCCATCAGATTTTTCTTTTTCTTCACGACTCAGTTTATCTATCTTTTTCAGACGATTAATATATACCCGCATGCCATCCTCACAATCACTGTAACGCATGGAGAAAATAAAATACGATATAATCTGGGCTGCAATGAGAAGCAGCACATAAGTCACTATCAATGTACTGCCTAATCTTCTGTAATCTATCTTGGTAAGATTATTCACAATATATTCAAATCTGTATGCACATATCAACATAAGTGTCAAAAGATATCCGCCTGTGATTCCTATACCGGCAAAAAGCATGTGCATTCCTATATAATCGCCACGGTAATACATAACATTCTTCAGTTCTCTCTTACCTTCATGCTTCTCATACATGGCGGTTCGCGCCATAAGTCTGACCTTACGCTTATTAACCATATTACTCCCCATTTCCGAATGTCAATCTAGTTTTAATCCATGATGTCATCACATCATATTATCTCCTCTAATATCATAACTTTTTTTTTAAGGATTGTAAACTATAATCTGAGAATGTGCATTGGCTGCAGCCATAACAAATCTCACCTTTCTGCCATCACTGTTTATTGTCTTATCTTTTGACAGCGTTGTATACACATTCCATACGGATTCCGATGTCTCGGGAAGCAGGTATGCCAGTGCTCCTCTTACCGCCATGTCAAATTCACCTGAACGCTTCTTTATATATATATGTACGCTGTCCGACTGGACAATCACCTCTCCATAGTATTCCCCATCCACATCATATATTGCAGCGTTTGGCAGATATTGTGAGAATCCGCTTTGTGACAGAATAGAAAACATTTCCTGTGTATCTATAGCTTCCGCCGCCTTGGTTGTAGGAGGTATAAATTCGGTTGTTGTCTCCTCCGCCGTCTCCTCATGTGATGTATTCTCCGTGCTGCGGTTACTTTCCGTCTCATTGTTTCGTGACGGCTGTGTTGTCTCATTTTCGCGTACATTATTACCGTCATCGGCGTAATCACTTCCCGCCGGCTCAGTTACAGGTTCTTCTGAATTGTTCCCACCTGCGTTGCCATCTGATATAACACCATTCTGTGCTGTAGCACCGGAATCCGTCTGATTTTGCGCAGTTGTACCATTGTTCTGATTATGGTTATCATTCCAGCCGATTGTGTTAAATCCCATATCGCCCTGCGCCGAGGAATCCTTCACAACCTCGATTGCTATGGCAGACGAATATTGTCCTGCTGTCGCCGTCACCGCTGCGACACCCTCACCTACGAGCACAACCTTACCCTTCTCATCTACGATAACCGAATCCTCATTGCTGCTTGACCAGATTACTGATTCCACTAAATCAACTGGATTTGCTGAGAGCGACAGATTATACGTCTGTCCCACATATCCCATAAATGAATCCGCATCAATATTTATATATTCCTCATCAGCACTGTAATGCTTTCCCGAGCCATTGCCCTGCTGCACCCCTTTTTGATTTGAAGATTTTCCGAGAGCCTGCGCAAATAAAACCACAAGCAAAAGCAGTGCCACCGTGCTTGAGCCAAATAGAAGTCCAATAAGCGGACCTAATATGCCATCATTATTCTTTTCTTTGCAGTATTCTTTCTCTTATTTTTTTTCTGTGCCATACTCTTCCTCCGAATTATAACAGTTATATACTACCCTTAATGCCTGCGAAAATCAAGTTGAGATTTATATTTATAATATATATAATAGTATTCAGACCATACGTAATTACCAACTAAGAAAGGGAAGATGATGAAGCTTATATTTATAAGACACGCCGAACCGGACTACAGTGTAGACTCACTTACAGAAAAAGGTTTTTATGAGGCAGAGCTCCTCGCTAAGCGCACAGCCGGATGGCGGGTTACGGATTTCTACTGTTCACCTCTTGGAAGAGCCATAAGGACAAGTGAGCCTACTCTCGCCTGCCATGGCAGAACCGCAATAACCTATGACTGGCTTCAGGAGTTCCGTGTGCCTGTGTCTTCCGAAGGACGCCCTGACGGAAAAACAATTCCATGGGATTTTATGCCGGAATATCTCAACAGATACCCTGAGTTACTCGATGCCAATTGCTGGCTGGACACTCCGGTTATGAAAAACGGCAATGTCAAAGAGGCTTATGAGAATGTATGCAGGAATTTTGATGCACTACTCGAAAAATACGGTTATGTGCGTGATGGGCTTGCCTATAGCACAACGCATACCAAGTCAAGCTGTGACTACATGGTGTACAACGGCACCACAAAAGAATGTATGGCAAACCACAAGGATGATGAACCTGTTTTAGTATTCTTCTGTCATCTGGGGATTATGCTGTGTATCATGTCCCACCTTTTAAATACCTCACCGGTCACTCTGTGGCAAGGCTTTTTCACACCGCCAAGCTCTGTCACCGTTCTCTCTGCTGAGGAGCGCATACCGGGACTTGCCTATTTCCGCTGCCAGATGTTGGGTGATACATCGCATCTGAGGCTCAATGACGAACCTGTATCTTATTACGGAGGGTTCGCACCGCCGTTTCAGGGATAGGAATAATTACAAAAACAAAACATCCGTATAATGCTCAAAAAATGCATTTACGGATGTTTTATTTTATCTTATATATTTTGGCTTATTCTATATTCCGTGCTTCATATTCTGTGGCACTATTTCTGCGCATTATGTCTCTTAAAGAAGTCCTTTGTCTCCTTGATTACAACTCCGCTGAGAGCGAATATCGCTATCATATTCGGGATTGCCATAAGTCCATTGAAAATATCGGCGATTGTCCATACAGCCTTTACCGTCATATATGGTCCGATGAATACAGCAAGTATGTATAACCAGCGATAGACCTTGACCGCCTTCATCCTTCCGCCCGTGAGGTATTCAAGGCATCTCTCAGAGTAATAATCCCAGCCGAGAATCGTTGTGAATGCGAAGAATACAAGGCACAGCATAAGCAGGAACGATGATATGACATGCGGAATCGGAAGTCCGTTGTTAAATGCGTAGGTTGTGACAGCCACACCCTCTAAGCCTTCAACCTGCCATGCTCCTGTGATGACAATTGCAAGACCTGTCATGGTACATATAATTATTGTATCGATAAAGGTTCCTGTCATCGACACAAGTCCCTGTCTTACAGGTTCCTTGGTCTTAGCCGCAGCGGCTGCGATAGGTGCCGAACCAAGTCCCGCTTCATTAGAGAAGATACCTCTGGCAATACCGCTCTGCATGGCGACAATCATGCTTCCGACAATTCCTCCGGTGACTGCCTGCGGATTGAAAGCTCCCTTGACTATTGTCACGAAAGCAGCAGGAATCTGCTTTACATTGCATATAAGAAGTAAAACACTGAAAACCACATATATCACAGCCATGAACGGAACCACAACCTGTGACACATTTGCAATTCTCTTAATTCCACCGATTAAGACAAGCGCTACGCACACACTGAGCACAAGAGAAGCTATCACAACCGTCCATGAGTATGTGCCGATTCCCGGTATCGTAACCGCATAAGCTGTATCAGGGTCAAAGAAATTCTTTACGGCTGAGGCAATTCCGTTTACCTGTGAAAATGTACCGATACCAAAAAGTCCTACGCACACTCCGAAAAAGGCAAAGAGGCACGCAAGCCATTTCCATTTCTTTCCCATTCCCTTTTCAATATAGTAGAACGGTCCGCCAAGTGAGTGATGGTTCTCATCGACAACACGGTACTTTACTGCAAGAAGTCCCTCCGAATACTTGGTCGCCATTCCGAAGAATGCCGCAATTTCCATCCAGAAGAGTGCTCCCGGTCCTCCCGCACCTATCGCCGTAGCGACACCTACGATATTACCTGTTCCGATAGTTGCTGAAAGTGCGGTACATAATGCACCGAAGGATGTGACCTCTCCGTGTCCGTCCTCCTCGTTCTTGACCATCCACTTGAGTGCAAGCGGAAGCTTTCTTACCTGAAGAAGACCCATTCTGACCGTGAGATATATTCCTCCCGCCAGAATAAGTACCATGAGCGGTACTCCCCAGACAACGCCATCCAACCATGTTAGTATTCTGTTGATTTCCTGTAGCATGTGATATCCTCTCTTGTTTTGAATTTTTATTATGATTGTATATCACTTTAACAATTTAATCAACTAAATTTTTCTGTGAAATATTTACTAGTAATTATTCAGCAATCCTGTTCCATATCAAGAAGTATGCCACTATCACTCACCACATCATAATGCATGTCTATCGCCGCTTCAATCACACTCTTGTCCAATGAGCTTATTCCTTCATAAATACTGCGATGACACTCTATAAGCTTATCCCGGACGCTCTCGTCCGAATTATAAATTACCTGCTCAATAGATTCCTTGTACACAGTAGTTACCGCATCCATAATCACAGTCATAAGACTGTTGTCCGCCGCTTTGATAAGTTCATTATGAAAATTGTCATCAGCAATTGCTAATTTTTCGAGAATATCTTTTGTGACATCATCTGAAGCAGCTTTATCATCCTTCAACATGCACTGTAGGTTTTCAAGCTCATTAAGATACCCTCTAAGCCTCTTACTATGCTCCCGGGAAATCCCATTTCTAACTATCGTACCGCACACAGTCTTTTCGAGAATACGGCGAAATTCGCATACATCCCTATAGCTTACGCTCCTCAGGGCAAGCATCATAAGAATTATCTGCCCGATTGATTTTCCTGCATCCCCCGATATGTAATTTCCGGAGCCCTGTTTTCTCTCAATTATACCCATTCCATGCAGGATACTTAATGCCTCTCTCGTAGAATTACGTCCTATTCCCAGCTGTACAGCTATGTTACGCTCTGTCGGAAGCCTGCTGCCGACCTCAAGCGTTCCGGCATTAATAAGCTCATATATATAATCAATCGCCTTGGCGTATTCTTGTGAACTGTTCTCGTCATTTAACATAATTTATCTCCTGTTGGGACACCGGTGTCAGACCCCTGTCCCAAGCCATGCTGGGACAGGGGTCTGACACCAGTGTCCCAACTCTATATGAAGTATGAAAAAATCGTTGCTCCTATCACTGTAAGCACTCCGGCTACCGCGATGGCAAGGCTGCTCATCGCTCCCTCCACCTCACCAAGCTCCATTGCCTTGGCTGTTCCGATGGCATGTGAGGCGCTTCCAAGAGCGAGTCCTTTTGAAATAGGCTCCGTGATTCTGAATAATTTGCAGATAAGCTCACCAAAAATATTTCCCAGAACTCCTGTTATTATGATAACCGCAACAGTTATGGTCACATAACCGCCAAGCTCATCCGACACGCCCATTCCAATTGCCGTAGTGATTGACTTAGGAAGCAATGTAACATATTCCTCATGTGTGAGCCCCATGAGCTTGGCAAGCACAAATACCGTGACAAGACTTGTGATGACACCTGATACAATCCCACACAGCACAGCCTTAAAATTATCCTTTAAAAGCTGCCACTGCTCATAAAGAGGAATTGCAAGGCATACCGTCGCCGGTGTTAAAAACCAGCTTATATAGGAGGCTCCCTTGTTGTAAACCTCATAGTCGACATCTGCTACAACTAAAACCACAATCGTAGCTGCAATTGATATCAGCAATGGATTTAAAAATCCAAACTTAAATTTTTTCTTGAGAAAATATCCCAATATGTATGCAAGCAGGCTTATCGTGACACCTGCAAACAGTGAATCTTCAAGAAACTCTGTCATTTATGTACCTTCCTTCTGAACTTATCTTCTATTTTGTATTCTCAGCCTCAATCGGCATTTTCTGCGTTTTCACCTTTTCCCTATTCTCAGCGCGCTTTCTGTCCCTTCTGATAACCCACTGTGAGCTTCTTCCCGCAGCTCCCATAACTGTTATTATCGTGACAACCGTTATTATGCTCACCGGAAGCAAAAGCGGCTTGAGTACGCTCCATGATGACATGAGTCCGACTCCTGCCGGAATGAACATAATCGGCATAATCTCAATCAAAAATTTGCCGACGTCCTTGACCGCATCAAGCTTTATAACTCCTGTCATAAGCCCGACAAACATAATAACCATTCCATATATACTCGCAGGAATAGGTAACGGCAGCATATATTTCAATAATTCACCGACAAAAGTAATACCAATGATTACCATAAATTGATGTAAATATTTCATACTGTGTATGTCCTTTCAAAATAAAATTGGTAGCACCAATTCAGTGCTACCAAAAATTATATCCATATACAATATTTTGTCAAACGTCAAAATAGACAATTTTTACCTTTTATTGAGGTCCTCTTCCGTCATAAATGTTCCACTCATGGAAGCGTTGATTTCGGAAACCTCGCGAAGCCCCTTTATATAGTCATCATAAATATCCCATAAATCCATGTCACAGTCATTAAGACCGTCATCATCAGGTATCCACTGCTTTATGAGGGCAATTCTCTCTTCCTTGGTTGTATCCTTTATAAGAATGCTTTTATTTTCATTTTCCAACGCACTTTTCTCCTTAATCCCTGAACGTCCTTAACGCTTCGATAGTCCTCTCAATAAGCTCATCAAGGCTCCAGCCAAGCATGTCCGCACCTCTCTCAATCACTTCTCTTGAACAGCCCGCTGCAAAGCCCTTGCTCTTATACTTTTTCTTGACTGATTTAAGCTCTAAGTCCTGCACGCTCTTAGACGGACGCATAATAACCACAGCACCGATAAGACCTGTAAGCTCATCCACGGCATACAGCACCTTCTCCATCTCATGTTCAGGCTTAATATCGACAGTTATCGCATAGCCATGGCTCGCCGTTGCGTGGATTATTCGCTCATCTACGCCGCGCTCACGCATAATCTCCTGACTCTTAATGCAGTGCTCCTGTGGGTACATCTCAAAATCAAGGTCATGTAAAATACCCACAACCTCCCAGAAATCAGCCTCATCGCCGTACCCAAGCTTCTCGGCAAAATACCTCATCGTCTTTCCGACAATCTCCGCATGCTCAAGATGAAACTCGTCCCTATTATACTCCTTAAGTAACTCCCATGCCTCTTCTCTGGTCATATTTTATCTCCTTACACATTATAATTATATTTAATCATAAGCTTTTTGTGTGAAAACATGCTATATACCTAGCCGTGTATAACGTATTATATTTATGCA
>JBNMLM010000038.1:0-19740 GCA_050874845.1 Eubacteriales bacterium
ATCCCAGCCAGCCACACAACCAACCCCACAATTGAAACCAACAAACCGGTTTCAATTGTGGGGTTTTTACATAAAATTTACATTTATTATATACAACCTTGATAGCTGCTTACGCGGAATTTACTTATAATAATCTGGGACAGGGGTCTGACACCAGTGTCCCAGATTTCTTTTACGCGGATTTTACATTCAGCTGATTGGGAATTTTACACAGAGATAGTAGACTGCTAATTGTAAACGAGAGGTGAGGCGGTAATACATAGAGCTTACATAGTCGCGTTTATGAAGAAGAAAAGAAAAAGTGTGTAAAAGAATGTAAGCCGTGTTGCGGCTGGAAAGAGGCAGAGAAATGAAGAAGAATTTATTTAAGAAGTGTGCAGCGATGATTGCATGTGCAGCAATGTCCATGATGATGGTCACAGGATGTAACAGCAATACAGCAGGAAATAATGCAACAGATGGAACAACACCGGGTTCAACAACACAGGGTGCAAGTCAGGAGACATCAACCAACGCTCCTGCGGCAGATAAGAAGCTTTCCGGTACAATCTCACTTGCAGGTTCAACATCAATGCAGAAGCTTGCAGATGCACTCGCAGAGACATTCATGGAGGCTAACAGCGGCGTTACGGTTACGGTTGAGTACTCAGGTTCATCGGCAGGTATCGAGTCACTTCTTAACGGAAGCTGTGATATCGGTGATGCTTCAAGAAACTTAAAGGACAGCGAGAAGTCCGGCGGAGCTGTTGAGAACATCGTCGCAATCGATGGTATAGCAGTTATCGTTGACAAGAATAACACTGTTGCAGGTCTTACAAAGCAGCAGCTCTCAGACATCTACACAGGTGTTGTGACCAACTGGAGCGAGGTTGGCGGAAGCGATACTCCAATCGTTGTTGTAGGCCGTGAGGCAGGTTCAGGTACAAGAGGAGCATTCGAGGAAATCTTAAAGGTTGAAGATGCATGTAAGTACGCTGTAGAGTGCGATTCAACAGGTGCGGCTATGGCTAAGGTTGCTTCAACAGAGGGCGCAATCGGTTATGTATCACTTGATGTACTTGATGATTCAGTAAATGCACTTAACCTTGACGATGTAGCTCCTACATCAGACAACATTGTTGCAGGTACATATTTCCTTTGCAGACCATTCGTTATGGCTACCAAGGGTGAGATAAGCGAGCAGAATGAGCTTGTACAGGCATTCTTCAACTTCCTTAAGTCCGATGAAGGAAAGGCAGTAGTAAAGGCAGTAGGACTTATAACTGTAGACTAATAGAAATATTGGTAAATACCTAAGAACGCTTCTACTTAAAAAGGTTATCACAAAAAGCAGTCAAAAAGCCTTCGTTGTAATAACCTGAAATTAAAAAAGATTTTCAGCGGCATGAGTGTGATGCTAAGCATTACACCTTTGCCGCTAAGTGTCTATTTCTTGTGTGGTGTATCTGCCATATAGTGGCTGAGAAATGAGGTAAATATGAAAGCTGAAGTGATAAACTGTCCGAATCCGGCAATTGAAATTGATTCAGAGCCGGTTGTAGATGGGAATACAGATAAGAATGTACCTGTGAATACAAATAGAAAAAATGATAAAGCTTTAAAAATAACCGGAAATCAGAACGAAAAAAGTGATATACAGAATAATACCCAGATAAATATTTTTAAAGGGAAAATAACAAAAAATCTCATAGAGGTTATCGCGAAGGTTATATTTACAATATTTGCCTTTGTGGCTGTGGCAGCGGTAATTTCCATTACAGTCTATATGTTCATAAAAGGTCTTCCGGCTCTTGGGGAGGTCGGAATTGCGGAAATCCTGTTTGGAACGGTGTGGGCGCCGACAGCGGCAGAGCCACATTTCGGAATATTCTATGTCATCTTGACATCGCTTGTCGGCACTGCGATGGCGATAGTGATTGGAGTTCCGATAGGACTTTTGACAGCGGTTTTCCTTGCGGAGGTAGCACCGGAGAAGCTTTCGAAGGTGGTTAAGCCGGCAATCGAACTGCTTGCAGGTATTCCGTCAATTGTCTATGGACTTATAGGAATCATGGTGTTAAATCCTCTTATGTTCAAGCTTGAGAAAATAATTTTTGCCGGAAGCAAGACACACCAGTTTACAGGCGGTTCCAATCTTATATCCGCTGTTCTGGTGCTTGCGGTGATGATTCTTCCGACAGTTATAAATATAAGTGAATCTTCGATACGTGCGGTTCCGAAGCATTACAAGGCGGCTTCGCTTGCGATGGGAGCCACACATATCCAGACAATATTCAAGGTGATTATTCCTGCGGCTAAGTCGGGAATATTGACAGCGATAGTACTTGGAATCGGACGTGCGATAGGTGAGGCAATGGCAATCACGCTGGTTGCCGGAAGTGCCGTGAATGTGCCGCTTCCGTTCAACTCAGTACGTTTCCTCACAACAGCGATAGTCAGTGAGATGGCTTATTCGGCTGATACACACAGAAAGGTACTCTTCACAATCGGACTTGTACTTTTCATATTTATTATGATTATCAATCTGGTTCTCAACCGTATGATGAAGAAGGGGGAAAAGGCAGATGACTGATTCAATTCTTGTAAAGAAAAAACGCCCGCTTGACAATGTGGCGTATGCGCTTATATACCTGTCGGCACTGATATCCGTGGGAATCCTTGTCGGAATAATCATCTATGTGACAATAAAGGGTCTTAGCAATGTCAACTGGGCTTTCCTCACCACAGAGAGAAGCGCATTAAAAGGAACAACCGGTATTGCGGGAAATATTGTAAACACGCTCTACATAGTGGTTGTAACGATAGTCATTGCGACACCTATCGGCGTAGGCTCAGCCATATATTTGAATGAGTACGCCAAGCCGGGAAAGCTTGTAAAGATAATTGAGTTCACAACCGAGACACTTGCCGGAATACCTTCAATCATATTCGGTATGTTCGGTCTGGTGCTATTCAATCAGGCGTTCCACCTTGGATATTCGCTCCTCACCGGAGCACTCACGCTCACGCTTATGGTGCTTCCGCTCATAACGCGAAATACACAGGAGGCACTTAAGACGGTTCCTAAGAGCTACCGCGACGGAGCGCTTGGAATGGGCGCCGGCAAATGGCACATGATAAGAACCATCATCCTGCCTTCGGCAATGCCGGGAATAATCACCGGAATTATCCTTGCGATAGGAAGAATCGTCGGCGAGTCGGCGGCACTCTTATTCACAGCGGGTTCAGCCTACAAGCTTCCGAAGAGTCTCATGGCATTCTTTATGAAAATCAGGGAGGCTGGTGGTACACTCACAATAGAGATGTACTTCCGTATGTCGGATGGAAAGTACGGTCAGGCGTTCGGAATCGGTCTGGTGCTTCTTGTGGTTGTACTTGGTATCAATTTTATTGCAAAATGGCTTGCGGCACGATTCGATGTGAACAGGAAAGGATAGGTACATATAAATGGATGAAAATAAGAATTTATCAGAAAATATTTTGGATATAAAGAAGCTTGACCTGTGGTACGGTGAGAATCATGCACTCAAGAATGTCAATATGGAGATAAAAAGAAACGCAATCACAGCATTTATCGGTCCTTCCGGCTGCGGAAAATCGACATTTTTAAAGACCCTGAACAGGATGAATGACCTCGTGCCGGGAGTGCGCATTGAGGGGCAGGTGCTTCTTGACGGTGTGGATATCTATGACCCTAAGGTTGACACCTCAATGCTTCGAAAGAAGATAGGCATGGTATTCCAGCAGCCTAATCCGTTTCCTATGAGCATATATGATAATGTGGCTTACGGACCAAGAATACATGGAATAAAGAATAAAGCCAAGCTTGACCAGATTGTCGAGGAGAGCTTAAGGGGTGCGGCGATATTCGACGAGGTAAAGGACAGACTTAAGAAGTCGGCACTAGGTCTTTCAGGTGGTCAGCAGCAGCATCTGTGTATCGCGCGTGCGCTTGCGGTTTCGCCGGAGGTACTTCTCATGGATGAGCCGACCAGCGCGCTTGACCCGATATCGACACTCAAGGTCGAGGAGCTTATGGAGGAACTCAAGAAAAAATACACCGTTGTTGTTGTTACACATAACATGCAGCAGGCGGCAAGAGTATCCGATGATACAGCATTTTTCCTTGTCGGAGAGGTGATTGAGAAGGACAGCACGGACAACATATTCTCACAGCCTAAGGATAAGAGGACAGAGGATTATATTACAGGACGTTTTGGTTAAGGAGGCAGGAGATGAGAAGCAGATTTGACAAGGAGTTGGCACAGCTTAACAGTGAGCTCATCAATATGGGAACGCTTATTGAGGAAGCTATACAGAATGCGGTTGGTGCGCTTGTGAATCAGAATGTGGAGCAGGCACACAAGGCGGTTGACTTCGATGTGGATGTCGACCATAAGGAGAAGGACATAGAGAATATATGCTATAAGCTCCTTCTTCACCAGCAGCCGGTGGCAGGTGATTTAAGACTTATCACAGCGGCACTCAAGATGGTGAGTGATATGGAGAGAATCGGCGATCAGGCGGCTGATATTTCAGAGCTTACGATAGCCATGTCACAGAAGCCTTATATAAAGAACCTTGAGCACATCCGCTCAATGGCAAAAGAGACGATGATAATGGTTATCGACAGCCTGCAGGCGTTCGTCGACAGGGATTTAGACAAGGCGCATGCGGTCATAGACCATGATGACGTTGTCGATGACTTATTTATGACGGTAAAAAATGAGATTATCGAAATTATACATAATCGTCCCGATGATGGCGACCAGGCAACAGACCTTCTCATGGTGGCGAAGTACTTTGAGAGAATCGGTGACCATGCGACCAACATCGCAGAGTGGGTAATCTTTTCAATAACCGGTGAGAGGTAATGAGCTGTGAAGCTATAAGCTTCAGCGCTAAGCAGAGATTACCTATTAAAGATTCAGGTGTCAAAACATGCCATATACACTAACAGATTAGATTTGCATGTTTTGACATCTGAATCAAAAAAATAAATTTTGACAATAGAGGTAGCTATGCCATAAATGTAAAAAATAGTTAAAAATTTTTACAATTTGTGGTAAAAATAAATTAAAGAAAAAAAGATAGGAGCGAAGGGATGGATATTTTTAGTGTGTTGAACATGCTGGGCGGGCTGGCGCTTTTCCTGTATGGAATGAATGCGATGGGTGACGGACTTGCTAAGGTGTCGGGTGGTAAGCTTGAGAGGGTGCTTGAGAAGCTTACAAAGAAAAGAATAATGGCTGTGCTTCTAGGGGCTGCGGTTACTGCTGTAATCCAGTCCTCTTCGGCTACCACGGTAATGGTAGTCGGATTTGTCAATTCCGGAATTATGAAGTTAGGTCAGGCGATAGGAATTATCATGGGTGCCAATATTGGTACAACAATCACGTCATGGATACTTGCACTCACAGGCATTCAGAGCGATAATATATTCGTATCATTGTTGAAGCCGAGTTCGTTTTCACCTATACTTGCGGTTATAGGTTCATCCTTCATATTATTTTCAAAAAAGGACAGACGCAAGGATATAGGTACAATTCTTGTGGGCTTTGCCATTCTGATGTTCGGAATGGAGACGATGAGTGCGGCAGTTAAGCCCCTTGCGAATGTTCCGCAGTTCACCAATATGTTTACCATGTTCACCAATCCTGTGCTTGGCATGATTGTCGGAGCGGTGCTCACAGCGGTAATCCAGAGCTCATCGGCTTCGGTCGGTATATTGCAGGCACTCTGTGCGACCGGCGGTGTCACGATGGCATCGGCAATTCCAATTATAATGGGTCAGAATATCGGTACCTGCGTGACCTCACTCATATCCGCGACAGGCGCGAGCAAGAATGCGAAGCGTGCGGCGCTTGTCCACTTCTATTTTAACCTTATAGGAACCGTGATTTTCATGGTGCTGTTCTATACCTTGAACGCATTTTTGCACTTTGAAATACTTAACATGACCGCGAACGCATGGCTCATCGCGCTTGTTCACTCATGCTTTAACATAGCTGCAACCATCATATTCCTTCCGTTCGGAGATTTCCTTGCAAAGCTTGCCTGTCTCACAATCAAGGATAAGGATGAGGTGCAGGAAAAGGCGGAGACAGACTCTGTCGAGAAGGATATACAGGTGCTTGACCCACGTTTCCTTGAGTCACCTGCGTTTGCAGTACAGCAGTGTAAAAATGTTGCGGTAAAGATGGCTAATGCGGCGCGCGATGGTCTGTTCCTGTCGATGGAGCTTCTTGAAAGCTATGATGAGGAGAAGGCACAGAAGGTACTTCACTATGAGGATATCGTTGACAAGTATGAGGATGAGCTTGGAACCTATCTGGTAAAGCTCAATGGAAAAGACCTCACTAAGAAGGACAGCCAGACCGTGTCAATGCTCCTACATGTGATAGGAGACTTTGAGAGAATATCCGACCATGCCGTAAATATCAAGGAGGCCGCCGAGGAGATGAAAGACAAGAAGCTTCATTTTTCCGAGAAGGCAGCTGCGGAGCTTGCCGTATACACAACGGCAATACATGAGATAGTAAATATGTCCATCGACGCCTTTGCGACGGAGAATGTTGAGGCGGCGGGCAATGTCGAGCCTCTTGAGGAGGTCATGGACTATCTCAAGGCGGAGTTAAAGGACAGACATGTAAGACGTCTCAGAAAGGGCAAATGTACAATCGAGCTTGGCTTCGTGCTCACAGACCTTATAACCAACTATGAGCGAGTTGCCGACCATTGCTCCAACATCGCGGTATGTCTTATACAGGTTGTTGGAAATGGCGGCTTCGATACACATGAGTATCTCGACAACGTGAAGAGCAAGGACAATGAGGAGTTCAGAATCAAGGTGCATTGGTATAAGGAGAAGTATGAGCTGCCGTAGGATGGGAAATTCAATTTATTAAAGTACCGGAAATATCTGGAAACCTGTGCGGTGATAAATATGGCTTCAGTCTAAAAGTGACAAAAATTCCGATGAGGGCAGAGAAAGCAATGAAATTCTAGAAAGACAGTGCTTTTTATCAGTCCAAGTGTGACAAAAATTCCGACAAGGGCAGAGAAAGCAATGAAATTAAAGGAAAACCAGTGTTTTTCATCAGTCTAAATGTGACAAAAATTCCGACAAGGGCAGAGAAAGCAAGGAATTTCCTGAAAACCAGGGCTTTTTCATCAGTCTAAATGTAACAAAAATTCCGGGAAGGGCAGAGAAAGCAAGGAAATACTTGAAAAACAGTGCTTTTTCTCAGTCTAAAAGTGACAAAAATTCCGGAAAGGGCAGAGAAAGCAATGAAATTAAAGGAAAATCAGTGCTTTTTCTCAGTCTAAATGTGACAAAAATTCCGGGAAGGGCAGAGAAAACAATGAAATTCTAGAAAACCAGTGTTTTTCATCAGTCAAAAAGTGACAAAAATTCCGATAAGGGCAGAGAAAACATGAAAGAAGGTAAAAAAACATGGCATTGATATATATAGTTGAAGATGATGACAACATAAGGGAGATTGAGAGCATAGCTCTCAGCAACAGCGGGCATGATGTGACCGGGTTTGCGTGCGGCAAGGATTTTAAGAAGGAGCTTGCAAAGAGAAAGCCCGACCTCATCCTGCTTGATATAATGCTTCCGGACGAGGACGGCATTGAGATATTGAAGAAGCTGCGCGCGTCGGGCGAGACGAAGAAGATTCCGGTTATTCTTGTCACTGCGAAGTCAACCGAGCTTGACAAGGTTAAGGGGCTTGACATCGGAGCGGATGATTATATAACTAAGCCGTTCGGTGTTATGGAGCTGATATCCAGAGTAAGAGCGCTGATAAGAAGAAGCATGGACACCGGAGCCGACAAGAGTATCCGCGTGGGAAATATATTTCTTGACAGCGACAGACATATCGTGTATGTGGATGACGAACCGAAGGATTTGACATTCAAGGAGTACGAGCTGCTCCGTTGTCTTATGAACAACAGCGGCGTTGCCATGCACCGTGACAGAATAATGGAACTGGTGTGGGGTGTGGATTTCGAGGGCGAGTCGCGAACCCTTGACATGCACATAAAGACACTGAGGCAGAAGCTTGGAAGTGCGGGCGCAATGATTAAGACAGTCCGCAATGTGGGGTATGTATTAGAGCCATGAAAGAGAAGATATTAAGCCAGTTTTTGAGGATGACATTGTTCGCCATTGTGGTGACACTCTTTATGTCGGTTGTGGTGTTCTATGAGCTTTTCAAAAAGCAGGTTTTTGATGATTTGAAAACCGACGCGGAGTTTGCAAGATATCTGATAAATGATTTTTCCGGGGAGGACGAGTTCGATGTGCGTGTCACATGGATAGGCAGCGACGGAAGCGTGCTCTATGACAATGAGGCGGGTTCGCTTGAGAACCACTCAGACAGACCGGAGTATATTGAGGCGCTTAAAACCGGCGAGGGCAGATGTGTGAGAAATTCGGACACACTCTCAAGAAGGATTTTTTACTATGCAATGAAGCTTGAGGACGGCTCAGTTATCCGTATCGCCAAGGAAGCGAACAGTATATGGACGATATTCATGTCCGCGATTCCTATAATTATCGGGCTGTCGCTTATCCTGTATGTGATGTGCTTTTTCCTGTCAAAGCACCTCACAAAGCGTATTGTGAAGCCTATTGAGGAGCTTGTAAACAACAGCGGAAATCCTTCGATTGAACCTGAGTACAAGGAATTAATACCGTTTGTCGGTGCGTTGAAGGAGCAGCGCGAGGATATTCTAAGAAGCGCCACAATGCGACAGGAGTTCACCGCCAATGTATCGCATGAGCTGAAAACCCCTCTCACCGCGATATCAGGCTATGCCGAGCTCATAGAAAACGGCATGGTAAAGGGCGATGACAGCGTGCGTTTTGCCGGGGAAATCAGAAAGAACTCAACAAGACTTCTCTCCCTCATAAATGACATAATCAACCTGTCGGAGCTTGATGACGGCGTGAAGTTAAATCTTGAGAAGATGGATTTATATGAGGCGGCGAAGAACTGCGTGAAGAATCTTGAAGTCGCCGCCGCAAAGAACAATGTAAAACTGATGCTCCTTGGAACCTCTGCCTATATAAATGCAGACAAGTCGATGATGGATGAGGTGCTCTACAACCTGTGTGACAACGCCATCCGCTACAATAACAAGGATAAGGGCGGAAATGTGATTGTCGATGTCAGCAATACCCTTGATGGCAAGGTGAAGCTCACCGTCAAGGATGACGGAATAGGCATAGGAAAGGAACATCAGGAGCGCATATTTGAGCGTTTCTACCGCGTTGACAAGAGCCGTTCAAGAGAGAGCGGCGGAACCGGACTTGGACTTGCCATAGTCAAGCATATCCTCACCAGCCACGGCGCACAGCTTGAGCTTGAGAGTGAGCTGGGAAAGGGGACATGTATTACGGTTACCTTCGATGGGGCGAAGTAGAGAAAATAGAGCATATAAAGTAGTAAAAAGGAATAGCCTGTACCATTCACAAAGATTGGTATAGGCTATTTTCTATCTTATTCCATGTCGATATTTGATTATGGCATCAAGGATTTTGTATATATTCTGGTGTTCCTTCTTCGGCTGTTCAATGATAAGGTCATAGCACTTCTGCGCGGTCACATCCTGTGGGTCGAAGGTGTTGATTCTAAAAAATAAGTCCTCCATGGGATATTCAAGTGCGTTGCATATCTTTTCAAGACTTTCGATTGTAAGATTCTTCTCTCCACGTTCAACCTGTCCTATATATGTCGGGTGCAGCCCAGCCTTCTCGGATGTTAATTCCTGACTATAGCCTAATTCTGTTCGTCTAATCCTTAGTCGTTTTCCTACGGTTTCAGATATTGTGCTCATATTAAAATACCTCCACGCACATACTACAAATATTTCATAAATCGTTAAATAGACTATTGATATTCGTTGATTTACAATCTATACTATAAATATCAATTTAACCAAAACTATATTTATAGTAGTTGAAACTTCAGACATTATTATTTACAAGGGAGAACACGAATATGAGTGCGGAAGAGGTAAAGAAAAAGAGCTATCCGTCAAAGGATAAGCCGTGGCTTAAGTATTACAAAGACGAAGCGGTCAACGCAGAACTGCCTAAGTGCACTATATGGCAGTATGTGTATGACAATAACCAAGACAACATGAATGGCACGGCACTTAATTATTATGGTAGGAAGGTCACATACAGAGAATTTTTTGAAAATGTTGACAAAGCCGCGAAAGCCTTTACCGCACTGGGCGTGAAAAGACAGGAGATTGTGACGATTGTCTCAATGCATACACCGGAGGCAATCTACATGATATACGGACTTAACAGAATAGGCGCGGTTGCCAACATGATATATCCGACATCCGATGCCAGAGCTGTTGAGAAGGAGCTGAGGGCAACGAAATCCAGCGTATTGGTGTATTTGTCACTTTTTGAGGAGGCGGTAAGCGACAGGGCTGCATTGAATGACCTGCATATAATAAGGCTTGACGTGTCGGACAGCATGCCGCCTGTAATGAAAAAGCTGTGCAGATTAAAAAGCAAATACAGAATACCAAAGGGAGAATATAGTTTTAGTAAATTTTTAAAGCTGGGAAAGAAGGTTGAACTGCCTAAGGTCGAGTATAACGCATATGACACGGCGGTGATTGTGCACACAGGCGGAACAACAGGGGTGCCGAAGGGAGTGATGTTAAGCAACCTTAATCTGAATGTGGTTGCTTTGCAGTATAGCCAGCTAGGATATGAGTTTAGAAGGAACGATGTTTCTTTGGATATGTTGCCGCCATTTATAGGCTTTGGAATAAGTATAGGAATGCATTTGCCATTATGTCTTGGAATGGAGATAAATTTATGGATAGATTTGCAACCGGAGCATGTTGTAAATGCAGTGGAAAAGATTAAGCCGCGACATTTTATATCCGGTCCTGTTATTGTTGCGTGCATGATGAAAAGAGAGATGAGAGATATGAGCTATCTTTCTACTTTTGGAGGTGGGGGAGAGTCTTTGACTGTTGAGCAAGAGGAACGCCTTAACCGCTATCTTCACAAACATGGATTCCAAGGTGATTACGCACAGGGCTATGGGATGACGGAGCTTTCCGCGACAGTGTGTACGGATATTCCGAGTGCAGGCAGGGTTGGAACAGTTGGTATACCCCTTCCTCTTGTAAATATCAAAATTGTTGCTAAGGATGATGAAGAACTCAGTTGTGGAGAAGAAGGTGAGATATGCATAAGCTCTCCAAGCATGATGTTGGGCTATTACAACAATCAGGAGGAGACGGACAGAATAATAAGAATTGACGATAACGGCGAACGGTGGATTTACACCGGGGATATAGGCAGTGTCGATGAGGACGGCTTTCTCCACCTAAAGGGACGAATTAAGAGAATATATATAACCAGAGACACGAAACAGAATGTGTGCAAGCTGTTTCCATCGGAGATTGAAAACAAGTTAAAAGAGATAACGGATGTTGTTGAGTGCGGAGTTGTAGCCAAGAACGATGTTGAAAGAGAGAATGTTGCCGTTGCATTCGTTACTGTTAAAGCAGGCGTTGACAAAACGTATATAGAGAATGAGCTGATGGAACACGCAAGGCTTAACCTGATTGATTACATGGTTCCGGAAAAGATAATAATTCTTGACGAACTTCCGCATACGAAGGGGAACAAGGTTGACTATCGGGAGCTGGAGAGATGGGCGAAGGAACAGGAATAAGAAAAAAATTATGTACAACAAATTTCTTGAAAAATATTTAGATTATACTCCGGAGAATATTATCTCAAAAAAGGGGATTGTCATAAGAAAAATTATAAGCCCGATATTGAGAGGAATTGTTCCGTTTGTTGCACCTAATTCCAAGCTTACTGTGGTGCGAAAAGCTAAAATACCCAATACACCTGTAATTTTTGCAGCTACACATGGCTTCAGGGAAGATGTTGAACATACTATCGTTATGGCTGGAAGGCAGGCGTATATGTTAAACGGCAGTACGTTGCAGGTATTTAATTCCTTTGACGGAATTACAGCGTGGGTTGCAGGCATGATATTAGTGGATAGAACGGATAAACAAAGCAGAGCATCGTCTGTTGATAAAATGGTAAGGGTTTTAAAGCTTGGTTCCAGCGTAATTATGTATCCTGAAGGTACATGGAATAAATCACCCAATGAACTGATAAGTGGATTATTTCCCGGAATATATGAGGTAGCGAAAAAGAGCGGCGCACCGGTAGTTCCTATTGCAACATACCGTAACGGAAAAAAGGCATACGGTATTCGGGATGGAGCTTTTGATATCTGCAAATATGACAGGGAAGAAGGAATACAGATACTCAGAGATAAAATGGCAACCATGCAATATGAGTTGATAGAAAAATATGGTGCCTGCAACAGAAGTGATTTTCCATACGGAAAAGAAGTGGATGAGTATTGGGACGATTTTGTAAAGGGCTTAATGTCGGAGGCAGAATTTTATGATTATGAACTTGAGCGTCATACAAAATACCGCCCGAAAGACATTGCAAATCCGGACGAAGTATTCTCTTTTATGGAAAAATTGGAGCCTAATCGAAATAATCTGTTCTTATTTAACCGGAGAATGTAAGAAGAAAGGCGTAAATAAAAATATTTAATATATGGTGGAAAAAATATTTTAATGAAAACATTAAAATAAAAACTGTGAACGAGGAGGTGTTTGTCAATTTAGCATTAACTAAAAATAAGGGAGGAAGGACTTATGCGCAAAAGCAAAAAAATGTTACTGAGGAACAGAACACAAAGACCATGCGGAAGGTTAAGAAGGAGGAAGCAGCTATGAAGAAGAAAAAAGATATGACTGGTGGACACAAATCAGAACTGAATACTATTTTTAAGTCAACATGTATTGCAGTTATAATAATTGCTGTTGTTACCATTGCTTCAATTATGTTTATTTCATTTATGCAGCCGGATAATGCTGTTGAAAAATATGAAGCTGATTTGATGGCTTCAGGGCTTGCAATCATCGGTATAGCTATATCCGTGTGGGCTGGTCTTAACATTGCTAATGCAATTGAGAGAAAAGATGTTGATTTAATTGATACAAAAATCAAGGAAGCATATGGCAATATTGAAGAAATACATAATGATGTTGATGGTATAAGAAATGATAAACAGAATATCAATTACAACACATTTTTGCAGGAATTATTAAAAACAGGCAAAGATGAAGTATCAGCACACTTTTATAAAAGTTTCAGTGTTATTAAAAAAATTGAATGGGAAGAATTGATTGAAATGGTTCTTTTAGAGCAGAATTTTAGTGAGCTTTATAACAACTATGGGGAAAAATCAAAGGTAAAATCCAGTCTTGTTAATAAGTCAAATGAGGGAATTAAAAAGGCTGAAAAGTTACTTGAATGTTTAGATTCACTAGAAGATAGCAACATAAGAAATTTAGTGCAGAGGTATTTACAGTATAGAAAAACAGAATTTCATTTTATGAATGGTTACATGGTCGATAAAGAAAAAAGCTATGTAGAATTTGAGCTGGCAGCTCAAGGATTCGAGGAGTCTCAGAAGTTATTTGGAATTAATTTGCCAAATGTAGGCAGCAATATAGAGAATTATGTTCAGAAAGACAATTTGGAATTGGCAATCTATTTTGCGAATTCTATTGGTGAGGCATGTAGCAAGGTAACTCATCGAGAGGATATACCAAAGGATGACGCACCGAAACCTGAGAAAGAGAGATTTATGGAGAAAGTGAATCCATATTCTGAAAAAGCAATTTTTTATCTTGAATTAGCTGTCAAATTGAGTGAGAAGCTTCCGCAGAGAGAGGTATACTATAGAAATTTAGGCTGTGCATACGAACGCAAAGATAGGAATAATTTTAAATTCGGAAATGAAGCAGAAAATATTATTAAGAGCTATAGAAAGGCTTTAAAAGCGGTAATATCCTACGAGGAAGATAGGGATAGGGTTGAAAAAGTCTATAAGACGTTGCTTGCATATTATCATGTGTGGATGAATAATTCTTTCAAGTTTGAAGATAAGGAATTTAAAGTATTTTCTGATTTAAAGAGATTTGAGTCTTTTATGGATAATCTGAAAAATAAAACATTGGAGAAACATACCATTGAGTATCTGTACAATTTTAACCATATCTCCGAGCTGTCGGTCCTTGACAATCCGCGATTTTCTCAGAACAGGTCATGGTATGGCTTTTCCCTTAGCTGGGTGATTGTGTTGCTGTTGATTCACAACAAAGAGATTGAGAGCAAGTTTGGGACAAATATAGAAGAATATTTAAAGGAAATTCACAAGTGCGTGCTTACTCTGGAGCTTATGCAGATGAGCGATGATTACTACAAGGATTTAAAGAATAGATATGAGATTTTATCAGCCTACTGCAAAGAGCACGAAATTATATAATTACATATTTATTCGGAAAGGGGTTAATTATGGAATATCCATCGGACACAATTTCAGCGATAACACAGTTTCTGTTCATCGGTGAAAAGAAGGAGAATCTAAAACGCAGTGATTTAGTGATTGTTCTTGGAAATGAAATGATTGAGGGGACGATTGCCGAGGTCAATGATATGTACAGAAAGGGGGTAATTGCCGGTGACGCGGCAATTATTCTCACCGGGGCAACGGGAACTTTGAACGCGGGCGAGCGGTGTGAGTGTGACAGAATGTACGAATGTGCGGTAGAAAAATACAATATGCCGCCCAAGCTGTTCCACAAGGACAACAGGGCAACGAATACTTACCTGAATTTTCTCTATTCCAAGGAAATTATAGATGAACTTGGAGGAATGGACAAGTTCTCATCAATAGTGTGCATTGGCAAGGCTTTCCTTATGAGGAGAGCGTCCATGTATGCGGCAAAGCTTGAATATCCGCGGGAAAAAATGCAGTATTACGGCACAGTTGACACGCATGGCAAAAATATCGGAGCGGATAGCTGGTGGAAGTCGGAGGACGCGATTAACAGGGTCATGGCGGAGGTCGAGCGCATAGGAAAATATTACGCCGGTGGGGATTTGAGTATTTTTTGACCTGAAAAATGCAGCTAACACATAAAAGATAACGGAGACAGGACGAATGTGGTATCAGATATTTAAGGATAAAACGGATGAAATATTTGAGAAATATAAGCAGAAAAATGCAGTTACATATATGCTGGATAATGGAGATATAGTGAATTTTAATTTCGATAAAATTCATAGTGTATGTATCAATTTCCAAAACGTAATGCACAGATATGGAATTGCGCAAGGTGATAGAATTGCAATTCTGACACCACATTCGCCTTATGGTGTGATTACAGGTTATGCGGCAGTTTACAACAATGTAACGATTGTCCTTGTGGATGCTGCTATAAGCAGTGATGAGATAAGACGTTTGATAAAATTAGCGGATGTGAAGGCTATTTTTACAACGCAGTTATTATCAAGCATATTCACAGATAATATATGGGAAAATATCCCAATAATAAATATAGAGAAAACGGATTTTTCATACCCGCTTATTCAGGGAACGGTTAGTGCTGAAAGAAAAATAAATGACGAAGATAAGGAAGTGATTGCAGTTCTTTTTTCATCAGGAACAACCAGTGATATGAAGGGTATTATGGTTACTTATAAATCTGTATGTATGGCAAAAGATATATTTATAGATTTTTCAGGACTTAATTTTGATATGAGCTATCTTATTGTACTGCCGTTTAATCATATTTCAGGGTTTACAGGTGTTTTCACATTTCTATTAACCGGGTGTACTTTAGGTTTTATTGAAAATGTGAATGCTTCAAAATTGGGTTATGGACTAAAAAAATTCGAGCCAAGCTATTTTGCAATGGTTCCCCGCGTATTTGAAGTTATTGAGGCGCAGATAAGAAAAAATGTGCGTGAGAAGGGGAGAGCGCAGTACTGGTTATTCGGCGTTTTATTAAATATATCAGGGATATTGAGGCGAAGCTTTGGTATCAGGATAGGCAGAAAAATATTCAATAATATTATAAAGGAAGTATTCGGGAAGAATATATATGGAATTGGAACAGGAGCCGCTCCGTGTAATGAGAAAACGGTAAGATTTTTTCTGAATATGGGACTGGAATGGTCTAATCTGTATGCCACCACTGAATCAGGAGTGCCTATAGCGGCTACAGGAATATATGATAAATACCCGGTAGAAAGTGTGGGAAGAGTTAATAAGGATAGTGATATTGTTGTCTGCATTAATAATGCAGATGAGGATGGAATTGGCGAGATATATGTCAAGTCACCATTAGTTATGAAAGGGTATTTTAGAGATAATGAGTTGACAAAAAATTCATTTGATAATGGCTATTTTAAAACAGGAGATTTGGGATATATAGACAAAAAGGGTTATTTGTATTTAAAAGGGAGAGTTAAGGAAAATATTGTACTCAAGACAGGCAAAAAAATAACCCCCTCACAGGTAGAAGATTATTACACTTCCAAAATGAAGGATTTAACCATCGTATGCCGTGGCGTTCATAAACAGGAAGGATGGGATTGCATATACATATATGTGCTTAAAAAGAATTATAGTGAGGAATATATAGATTATATAAAAAATACTATATTTTCTATCTCCGCGCAGGCTCTGTCCATGTATAAAATTGAAAAATTATACTTTGTGGATGAAATACCATATACATCTGTCGGAAAGGTCAGAAGGTATTTACTGGATAAAAAAGAAAGACCAGATAGCAATGAAAACATAAAAATTAATGAGAATGAGATTGTATTAAAAATATTTGATAAATATTGTAAAAATTATAATGTTACATATCAAAGTAATATCAAGGAAGAGTTGGGAGTAGATTCTTTAACGCTATATGAAATTGTAAGTGAATTGGAGAACCTAACAAATAAAAACATCATGGAATATCTTGATTCTGTGACATGTGTTGGGGATATAGCTGATATAGTTCAGGGAAAACAAGGATTTTGCAATAAAATAGAAATAGACAAATATTTAATTGAACGTACAGCTTATGAAGTCAGAATATGTCAAAACATGTTTTTTAAGATAAATTTGTTCTGCAAGATTGATTATATTGGATTGGAAAATATAATTGACGCTCCATGTATAATCGCTTCAAATCATACAAGCCATTTGGATATATTTTGTATCTATCAGGCTATTGCTTTGGTGAAAGGAAATAAGGGCATATTAAGCACTAACTGTCTGGCTGCGCAGGAACTTTTAGAGGATAAAAGCAATGAAAAAATCTTTAAAAGTCTTGGAGCAATCCCTGTCAACAGGAATGGAAATCCTGCCAATATATTGGAAATAATAAGAAAAGTCTTAGAACAGGATAGATATATTGTCATCTTCCCGGAAGGAACAAGAAGCAGAAATGGAAAGCTGGGTAAATTCACAAGTGGTACTGCCGCTTCTGCAATAGCGACCGGAGTGCCTATAATTCCTGTCGGAATATCGGGAGCATACGATATTCTTCCTGCAGATAAAAAGAGAATTTCATTCCATTTGCGGAAACAGCATATTCAAGTAGCCATTGGAAAACCTGTTTACCATAAGGATATAAACGATATAGAAAAACTCAATGACATAATCAAAAAGTCAATTATACAGCTATGTGAAGGGGGCAAGAGCGAATGATAATAGGTGTAGATGCGGATGGTGTTTTGACAGATATGCAGCTTTTTAATTATACATACGGAAAGCTTTATTTTAAGAAAGAAATAATAAATTCAGGTGCATATTCTGTCAGGGAAATATTTGAGGTAAGCAAATTTCAGGAAATATTGTATGGTCTTGTTTACTTTAAAAGGTATTGTACAGAGTGGGAGCCGCGTGAGGGAGCTGCGCAAATTATAAATAATATGAAATTATCTGGAAATACAATTTGTGAAATTACAGCCAGAAAATTTGTTACCAATAAAGGTTTGCTTGGAACCAAAAGCAGAAAATGGTTTGAGGACTGGTGCAGAATAAATAATTTTAGCTTTGATGAAATAATCTATTGCTCAGAAAAATATGGTCCCGAAGAAAAGTATCGGGCTTGTGTTGAAAAAAAGGTTGATGTGATGATAGATGACAGACCAGAAATAGTAACCTATCTTGCGTCAAAGGGAATTAAAGTTCTGATGATGGATGCACCATATAATCAACAGGTAGCCGGAGATAATATTATAAGAGTTTTTGGGTGGGATGATATATACCAAAAGATTTCAGATTTTGGAGTATAGTGAGGTAAAACTTATGAAGATACTGATTAATTACAGCGAAATGAGACAATATGGCACATTAAAAATTGTGACCAATAAGTATTTCGGAAAAAATATTAAGGTATATATATACATAGATTTGTCTAAAAATATTGACTTTTATAATGAGTTATTAAGAAAAAGAGTAGCATATAAATATGAAAGAAAACTAAAAAGAATGGGCTGTAAATTTCATCGGGTTATAGTTCCGTCCGGAGATTGCATTAATAATATTATAGAACGTAATAAAATAGATGTTTATTTGACAAATGATTTAAAGAGTATGGAGCTGTATTCAGATAGTAAATATGTAAGATGTATTGATTCTAAAATGGATGTGGAAAGAATATGTGCGCAGATAGATTATTATTTACTTATGGATTCAAAACCTCTGCTTAATAATAAAAAGACTACCTTATATCCATCAAAGGATAGTATATGGTTGTCAGCGTATAATGCTCAGGCACAAAGAGAGTATGAGAGATTAAATGGTAATAATGATTCGACAGTTTTTGAGGTGATTAAGGAGGCAAACAAGGATTTTCTGTATGAAACAGCAATGATTTATTATGGAGTAAAAATTTCATATGGAGAATTAATAACTAATGTAGACAGAATGTCCAGAATGCTTATTGGTGAAGGTATAAAAAAGGGTGATGTGGTAAGTATATGTACGCCGAATGTTCCAGACGGAGTATATTGTTACTTCGCAGCACAGAATATAGGTGCAATTCCGAGTATGCTGCATGTCTTTTCGTCACAGGAGGATATGAAATATTATTTTAAATTAGAAAAATTTAAGCTTGTTATTGCAATAGGAATGACAAAAACTTGTGAGAATATAAAAGCTGCTATTAATGGCACAAAAATAAATGTTATTGTAATACCTATGGATTCTTCACTTTCATTTCGTTCAGTCGAAGCAGCAAAAATGAAATTAGGAATATCGTTAATAAGAAGATTACATAAGGGAAAGCAGTTTTTTGAGATAACAGATTATTCCAGATTTGAAAATATAGAAGATTGTTGTAGAAAGCATAAGGGACAAAAATTGATAACTGCACATAATGAAATAGCGACAATAGTTCACACTGGAGGAACAACGGGACGTGGAAAATCCGTTATTTTGACACATGAAAACATTTTGTCAAATGATAATGCATTTGAGGCTACAATACAGGATTTTGAACCCGGAGATACAATACTTGCCATTCCGCCATTGTTCCATGTACTAGGATTAAATAACTGTATATTATTGATGCTCAGAGTGGGAGGCAAAGTTGTACTGATTCCAAAATATAATAAATATAAAATATCACAATTATGTAGGAAATATCATCCAGAAATGATATTTGGTGTACCAAAGATAGGCAGGGATTTTTTAGAATTTCTTGATGAGAAGATAGATTTATCACATTTAAAATATTATGTTCTGGGTGGAGAGGAGATGAGCAAAAGCTTTATAGAGCAAAGTAATAAAT
>JBNMLM010000039.1:0-19657 GCA_050874845.1 Eubacteriales bacterium
CCTTGATACCGAGCGACTCAAGCTTCTTCTGGTATGCGATTACACTCGGCTGATTGCAGAAGCGTGTGAGGACAACACTTCCTACATACAGACCATACTCATGAAAAGCATCGATAAGACGAAGAACGTCCATGTCATAGGTTATTCCAAGGTCTGCGCGAACCTTATTTTTTTCAATATCACTGGAATTGATTGCTATGACAATCTCAGCCTTATCTTTGAGCTTGGAGAGCATTACAATCTTACTGTCCGGCTTGAAACCCGGAAGTACGCGGGAGGCATGGAAGTCATCAAAAAGCTTGCCGCCGAATTCGAGATACAGCTTGCCGCCAAACTTGGCGATTCTCTCTGAAATTTTTTCGGACTGCATTTTTACATAAGCGTCATTATCGAAGCCTGCAATTTTCATTTGGAAACCTCATTTCTATTTTTTTTAATAATCAAAATCATTATAGAGAATAATATTATTAAATTCAATCTCATATTTTACTTTTTTATTTTAAGAAATTCATTTAACACTTTTTTCACAATAATCGTATTGATTTATCACGGCAGATAATGGTATTATATGTAAAGGCATTGCCTTCTTCATTATTATTAATGAAACAGGGCAAATAGGAATGCCATAATTTGGGGGTTTTTCGTGGACGAGAAGAACAATAAAAATCAAAATCAGGGTCAGAATAACAAGGATGGCAATAAAGGGAACAAGTTTAACCAGACTTTGTTGATACTTCTCATTGCAGGAGTCATAACGGTATTGGCAATAAGCTGTGTGAATACGTTTTTGAATAACAGCACCAGTCAGGAGATAAGCTATACAGACTTCATCAACATGCTTGAGAACGGCAATGTGTCCAAGGTGGTATATGATCAGGACGTTATAAGAATCACACCGAAGACACAGCCTATAGAAGGTCTGAAGCTCACATACTATACGGGTTATATTTATGATGATGACGTAATCCAGTATATGAAGGACAACAACGTAGAGTACAACGTCAAGATACAGGACAAGAGTTCATCAATTCTTGATTTCCTGCTTGTGTATATTGTTCCGTGGGTTCTCATCTATTTCATTTTCAGCTTCGTATTCAGAAAGATGTCTGGTGGCGGCGGAATGATGGGCGTTGGCAAGTCAAATGCCAAGATGTACGGCATGGAAAAGGCGACGGGAGTCACATTTAAGGATGTTGCGGGACAGGATGAGGCGAAAGAGTCACTCACTGAGATAGTTGATTTCCTTCACAATCCGGCTAAGTACACCCATATAGGTGCAAAGCTTCCTAAGGGTGCGCTTTTGGTTGGACCTCCGGGAACAGGTAAGACACTTCTTGCCAAGGCGGTTGCAGGAGAAGCGGGAGTTCCGTTCTTCTCACTTTCAGGTTCAGACTTCGTCGAAATGTTTGTCGGAGTGGGAGCGTCGAGAGTGCGTGATCTGTTCAAGCAGGCACAGCAGTCGGCTCCGTGTATTATATTCATCGATGAGATTGATGCCATCGGTAAGAGCCGTGATTCAAGGTATGGTGGTGGCAATGATGAGAGAGAGCAGACTCTCAACCAGCTCCTTGCTGAGATGGATGGATTTGACCCGTCTAAGGGTGTATTTATTCTTGCTGCGACCAACAGACCGGATGTTCTCGATAAGGCGCTTTTAAGACCGGGACGTTTCGACAGAAGAATTATTGTTGATAAACCGGATTTAAAGGGAAGAGTTAATATACTTAAGGTACATTCCAAGGATGTGCTTATGGACGATACGGTTGATCTTGAGGCTATTGCCCTTGCTACGGCGGGCGCAGTGGGCTCAGACCTTGCCAATATGATTAACGAGGCTGCCATCAACGCTGTCAAGAATGGCAGGGGAGTTGTAAGCCAGAAGGATCTGTTTGAATCCGTGGAGGTTGTCATTGCAGGTAAGGAGAAGAAGGACAGATTGTTAAGCCCTCAGGAGAAGAAGATTGTCTCCTACCATGAGGTCGGACACGCACTTGTCACCGCACTCAGCAAGAACGCGGAGCCGGTTCAGAAGATTACCATTGTTCCAAGAACCATGGGTTCTCTTGGATATACCATGCAGGTGCCTGAGGAAGAGAAGTACCTTATGAGCAAGGAAGAACTCATGACGAGAGTGTATACTCTTCTTGGCGGACGTGCGGCAGAGGAGCTTGTGTTCAATTCAGTGACAACAGGAGCCTCCAATGATATTGAGAGGGCAACGAAGCTTGTCCGCAACATGATTACACTCTATGGTATGTCGGACAGATTCGGACTCATGGGTCTTGAGACTGTCGAGAACCAGTACCTTGACGGAAGAACAGTTCTCAATTGCTCGGACAGAACGGCAGCTGAGGTTGATGATGAGGTTAAGGTTGTCTTAAAGGATGCTTATGGCAAGGTCAAGGAAATGCTCGCTCAGAACAGAGAAGTGCTTGATAAGGTGGCAGACTTCCTCATAGAAAAAGAGACCATAACAGGCAAAGAGTTTATGGAGATTTTCAATGAGGTGAAGGGTATTAAGCCGGAGAGTGACGAGAGCACGCCGAACGGAATCGAAGAAGCGGTGGCGCAGGAGCAGCCGGAGAACAGTGCGAAACAGCCGGTGGAAGCACAGGATGTAATAGCTGATGAGACAGCACAGGCGCAGACCACACAGCCGGATAATGAGGATGCTGATAAGGCAACAGCAGCTTCGGAAAATCAGAATTAAATAACTAATTTACAACCACTGCATATTAAGATAGAGTGGCGGCAAGCCGATATAATCTTTAAAGGATTATATCGGCTTTTTGTGCAATAAAAGTATGCTGGAGACACATAAGAGGGAGGAGAACCATAATGAGAATTGATAATAATTCGAATATTGCAGATAATACCAGAGGAACAGCCTCGACATCGGCGAAGCAGGCTGAGAAGCAGGATAGTAAGAATGACAGCGTGAAGAACAGCGAAGCTGGGAAGGGACTCACAATAAATGGAAATGAGCTTAACCTTGGAGAGGATTTGGTTGAGGAAAAGCGAAAGAAAGCCAAGAGTATGGCTATGCAGTTGATGCTTGATGTGTATAAGAATGACAAGAAGTTAGATGACACGGCGGAGGAGAAGAACACACACGCCAAGAAGCTCTATGCTGAGAATGAGGAAGCCAGAAGCATGATAGCTGATATAAAGAAGGAGAAGGAGAACACCAACGAGCTGTACGGAGTGACAGAGGACAGCGAGGAGGCGAAGGATCTTGATATCTTAAGAAGAGGCAGGGATTCGATGGGAAATCCGCAGGCTGTTTTAAGTGATGAGGAGTATGCAAGGTACAAGGAACTCTACGCAAACGGTCTTTCCGATTATCACCAGAGAATGCTTTCCCTTGACAATGATGAGAAGATTTACAATAAACAGATATCGGACAACATGAAGGGAATTGTAGGGGACTATGCCTTCAACCGCAATCTTGCCATAGAGCGTCTCAAATCGCATGATATGTTAGATGCCAGGAAGCAGGGTGAGCAGCTTGAGGAAGCCGCGTCGAAGGAGATTATAGGACAGGTAATGCAGGACGCTGTGGACAATATAGATGAGGAAGCACAGAAAGAGAAAGAGGATGCGCTTGAGAAGAAGCAGGAACAGCAGAAGCTTGAGGAGCGCATTGAGAAGGCAAAGGGTGAGGAGCATAAGAAGGACAATCAGGAAGAGCTTATGTATGCGATAGACGATGCCTTAGATGAGGTCAGCAAGATAGCTTCAGGAGATACGGACAAGACTCCGGAGAAATCGATGGGACTTATGGTTGCACAGCTTCAGCTTTCGGCTGAGGATGTCAAGGGGCTTGTGGTGGATAACAAACTCTAACTAAAAGGAGAAGCACAGTGTTTGTAATAGAAGAGGAGTTAAAGAAGCTCCCGGGGAAACCGGGAGTTTATATAATGCATGATGACCATGACAACATCATCTATGTCGGTAAGGCGATAAGTCTTAAGAACAGGGTGAGGCAGTATTTCCAGTCATCGAGGAATCATACAGAGAAGATTCGCCAGATGGTGAGCCATGTCAGTTATTTTGAGTATATTATCACAGATTCGGAGCTGGAGGCGCTTGTTCTTGAAAATAATCTCATCAAGGAGCATAAGCCGAAGTACAATACAATGCTCAAGGATGACAAGACATATCCTTATATAAAGGTTACAGTTAATGAGGACTTCCCGAGAGTCCTCTTTTCGCGTGAATTAAAAAAGGACAAGGCTAAGTATTTCGGGCCTTATACGAGTGCGGGGTCGGTTAAGGATACTATTGAGCTTCTCCGCAAGCTGTACAAGATAAGAACCTGCAACAGGTGTCTGCCGAGGGATATAGGTAAGGAGCGCCCTTGCCTGAATTATCATATCAAGCAGTGTGATGCGCCGTGTCAGGGATATATTTCCAAGGAAGAATACAAGGAGAACATCAATAAGACACTTGAATTTTTAAACGGAAATTATACAGGTGTAATCAATTCCCTGAAAGAGAAGATGGAGAAGGCGTCGGAGAATCTTGAATTTGAGGAGGCGGCTGTGTACCGAGATCTTTTAGCGAGTGTGCAGGCTGTGGCTCAGAAGCAGAAGATAACCAACAGCGATATGCTTGATAAGGACATTATCGCGGCGGCAATTGATGGAAATACCTGTGTTGTACAGGCATTTTTTGTCAGAGAGGGAAGGCTTATCGGAAGGGATAAGTACAATATGGAGCTTGCGGCGACGGACACAAGGGCTGAGGTTATAACAGACTTTATAAAGCAGTTCTATGCGGGAATACCATTTGTGCCAAGACAGATTATGGTGCAGGAGGAACTGCCGGACATGAAGCTTCTTGAGGAGTGGCTGAGTGGCAAGAGAGGTTCGAAGGTGGACATTGTCGCTCCTAAGAAGGGTCAGAAGGAGAAGCTTGTAGAGCTTGCTCAGAAGAATGCCGAGATGGTTCTTGCGCAGGATATTGACAAGCTGCAGAGGGAGAAGAGACGTACAACAGGAGCTGTAAAGGAGATAGAGGAGCTTTTAGGAATAGAGAGCGCGTATCGCATGGAGGCTTATGATATATCCAATATCAGCGGTGCACAATCGGTTGGTTCAATGGTAGTATATCAGGACGGAAGGCCTAAGAGAAACGATTACCGCAAGTTCAGAATCAAGACTGTTGTGGGGCCTAACGATTATGCAAGCATGGAGGAGGTTCTCACAAGGCGTTTCACACATGAAAATGATTCAAGCTTCGATGCCATGCCGGACCTTATAATGATGGACGGTGGACGCGGACAGGTCAATATATGCCTTGGGGTACTTGAAAAGCTGGGACTTGATATAAAGGTGTGCGGTATGGTGAAGGACGATAACCATCGCACCAGAGGATTGTACTATAATAATATTGAGATACCTATAAGCCGTGACAGTGAGGCGTTCAAGCTGATCACCAGAATACAGGATGAGGCGCACCGTTTTGCGATAGAGTATCACAGGAGCCTCAGAAGTATCAATCAGGTGCGCTCCGTACTTGATGACATTGAGGGAATAGGTCCTGCAAGAAGAAAAGCATTGCTGCATTATTTTAAGGATGTGGAGCATATAAAGGAGGCCAGTGAGGAAGAACTTGCACAGGTTGACGGAATGAATGTTAAGGCGGCGGCTTCAGTGTATAACTTTTTTCACAGACCCATAGGATAAATAGCTTTTTTTTGACATTGATTCGTGGTATAATAAAAAAAATTTCATCATTCAGGAGGGTGGACATGAAGTTAGGTAATAACGAAGTACAGCTTACAAAGATTGTTGAGAAGATGGGACTTACCAATCTCACGCCACAGATTGATACAGATACTAAATATGTAACACAGCCGGATGTCAACAGACCGGCGCTTCAGCTTGCGGGTTTTTATGATCATTTTGACAATGAGCGAGTTCAGATTATAGGTTACGTTGAGGAAGCATATATTGAGACATTGGACAGGGAAACAAGAGTGCAGAGATACCGTCAGCTCATGGAGAGCAATATTCCATGTCTTATTTTCTGCCGTTCACAGCAGCCGGATCAGGATTTACTTGAGATTGCGCTTAAGTACGAGATTCCTCTTTTAAGCTCCGACGCCTCAACATCCTCATTTATGGCAGAGATTATACGTTGGCTTAAGGTACAGCTTGCACCTACAATCTCGATTCATGGTGTATTGGTCGATGTATTCGGCGAAGGTGTTCTTATTATGGGTGAGAGCGGTATAGGTAAGAGTGAGGCAGCGCTTGAGCTTATAAAGAGAGGGCATCGTCTTGTAACGGATGATGTTGTCGAGATTAAGAAGGTAAGTGATGAGACTCTTATCGGAACAGCACCGGATATCACAAGACATTTCATCGAGCTTCGAGGAATCGGTATTATCGATGTCAAGAGCCTTTTCGGAGTTGAAAGTATCAAGGAGACACAGGGCATAGACATGGTGATCAAGCTTGAGGAGTGGGACAAGGATAAGGAGTATGACCGTCTTGGACTTGAGGAGACATACACCGAGATTCTTGGAAACAGGGTTGTGAGCCACAATATTCCTATCAGACCGGGACGTAATCTTGCCGTTATCGTTGAGACGGCTGCGGTCAACTGGAGACAGCGCAAGATGGGCTACAATGCGGCACAGGAATTATATAACAGAGTACAGCAGAACCTTAACAAGGGAATGGAATAAAATATAATAATATATCATATTATTTTAATATAGAATAGTGAAAATGCGGGCTGCTTACAGCAATTGTTTTTAAGCGAAAAACTATTTGCCTTGATAGCAGCCTGTATTGGCAATTCGCTTAGAAATGAGGATTAGTGGATAAGTTAGAATCAATAATCAGAGAATTTATGCCTGATGGCAGTGTTTTTATCGATGAGCCGATGAAGAAGCATACAACCTTCAGAATCGGAGGACCTGCAGATATTCTTGTAAAACCATCGGATATAGAGCAGATAAAAAGGTTATGCGGGGAATGTCGTAAACAGAATGTTCCGTATGTGATTCTCGGAAACGGCAGCAATGTTTTGGTAGCGGATGAGGGCATAAGAGGAGTTGTGATACTGTTACTTGACAACTACGCGCGTATCAGGGTGGAGGACGATATCATAACTGCACAGGCAGGTGCAAGATTATCTAAGATTGGTTCTGTTGCACTTTCAAAATCGCTCTCCGGCTTCGAATTTGCATGTGGAATACCGGGTACATTAGGTGGAGCGTGTATAATGAACGCAGGAGCGTATGGCGGCGAGATGAAGGATATTCTTCTTGGCGTGACTGCCATGGATAAAGACGGTAATATAAGGGAATACGAGCCGCACGAGATGGGGCTTGGATACAGAAGCAGCAGATTTGCGAAGGAAGGACTAATCGTTCTCGAAGCTAAAATACAGCTTCGCAATGGAAACCAAGGCGAGATAGAGGCGTCGATGAAGGATTTAGCGGCGAGAAGACGTGAGAAGCAGCCGCTTGAATATCCCAGTGCTGGAAGTACCTTCAAGCGGCCGGAAGGATATTTTGCTGGAAAGCTTATTATGGATGCGGGGCTTCGCGGATTCACCGTGGGAGGTGCCAGCGTATCCGAGAAGCATTGTGGCTTTGTGATTAATAATGGTGATGCAACGGCGGCGGATGTGTGCAGGCTGATGCATGAGGTATCCGACACCGTCAAGGCTAAGTTCGGGGTAGAGCTTGAGCCTGAAGTGAAGATTCTGGGTACTGATTTTTAATTAATATGGATATTAACACTTTAGTATTTTAACTTAATAAAACAAATTTCTGTTGACATATTCAATATATAGATGTAACCTAAACAGGTGCGAATATTTTACCCTTGAAGCAGTTTGTATACTATTTTGGAGGCGGGTAGAATGAGAATAGTGATTGTTACAGGAATGTCCGGGGCAGGGAAGAGTACCGTGCTTAAGATGTTCGAAGATATAGGATATTATTGTGTTGATAATATGCCGGTTGCACTTGTTGAAAAGTTCGTTGATATAGCGGTTGCAGGAAATTCCGAACTAAAGAATATCGCTCTTGGAGTGGATATAAGGAGCGGACAGGCGTTTGGCGGATTTGATTCGGTTCTTGATCGGTTGAGCGCTGCGGGGGTCAAGTATGAGATACTCTTTCTTGACTGCGCGGACAATGTGCTGGTGAAGCGGTACAAGGAGACGAGAAGAAGTCATCCGCTTGCTGTCGGCGACAGAATTGACAAAGGAATAGCTCTTGAGAGAGAAGCAATTGATTTTTTAAAGAAAAAGTCGGATTATATTATAGATACGAGTTCGCTTTTAACAAGGGACTTAAGGCAGGAGATAGAGAGAATCTTTGTACATGATGAGAAGTATAATAATCTCTTCGTGACTATTCTCTCATTTGGATTTAAGTATGGTATCCCGGCAGATGCGGATCTTGTGTTTGACGTGCGCTTTTTGCCGAATCCGTATTACAATGAGAAATTAAGACCGCTCACCGGTAATGATAAGCCTATACAGGATTTTGTCATGGGATGTCCGCAGGCGGTGGAATTTATGGATAAACTGGAGGATATGATTAACTTCCTGATACCTAATTACATTTTAGAGGGTAAGAACAGTCTCGTGATTGCTGTAGGCTGTACAGGAGGAAAGCATCGTTCAGTTACACTTGCCAATGAGTTATACAGGAGGCTTTCAAACAAGGATTATGGTGTCAAGATTGAACATCGTGATATCATGCTTGATTCGCTTCGAAAAAAATAAGCCTGAGAATATATTTTACAGAATAAGAACAGAGGCGGATGGGATGGGTGCCGATGTCATTTTCAAGTGATGTTAAAGCAGAGCTGGCTGAGTATATAGCAGAAGCCAGACATTGCCTGATTGCGGAACTGTCTGCCATGCTCAGCATGAGTGCCAGAGTCAGGAAGAGAAAAGAAGGATATGAGATTATATTCTCGACAGAGAATATAGCAGTGGCCAGAAAGCTTGCTATATACATAAACAATGGGTTTAATTATATATCGCAGGTGAGTGTGCGTATGGCAGGTCATGCCGGAAAAAATCATATATATACGATAAAAGTTGAAGATTGCATTGTGGCAGAGCAGATACTTATGGCTACAAGGCTGATGACAGCTGATGAAGAACCATCGCCGGATATGATGCTTAAGAGCAGTATGGCGATAAAGAATGAATGCTGTAAAAGGGCATTTATAAGAGGTGCTTTCCTTACATCGGGAAGCATGAGTGACCCTGAAAAATTTTATCATTTTGAGATTGTGTGTCCTACACAGCGCAAGGCGGAATTTATTCAGTCGATTCTGGTGGGATTTACATTTGATGCAAGAATAGTTCAACGTAAAAAATATTATGTTGTCTATATAAAAGAAGGTGAGCAGATTGTTGATTTGCTTAATATCATGATGGCTCACCGCGCACTGCTTAATCTTGAGAATGTAAGGATACTCAAGGAGGTGCGAAATTCCATCAACCGTCAGGTTAACTGTGAGACGGCTAATCTTAACAGGACAGTTTCGGCTGCGGTTAAACAGCTTGAGGATATCAATTATATCAAGGATACGGTGGGACTCGACAGCTTAAGTGAGGGCTTGATGGAGATAGCGGTTCTGAGGGCGGAGAACACAGAGGTTTCTCTTAAGGAATTGGGAGAGATGCTTTCGCCACCTGTAGGAAAATCGGGAGTTAATCATCGTCTCAGAAAAATCAGTGAGATTGCTGATGAGCTGAGGCAGCACAAAATATAAAGATATGGAGAGTATTTATCATGATTCAGAAGAACATCAAAATTCAGATTCCGACCGGTTTAGAGGCAAGACCTGTAGCGGTTTTAGTTCAGATTGCCAGCAAGTATGAGAGTTCAATTTTTATTGAATCGGGTACGAAGAAGGTTAATGCCAAGAGCATTATGGGAATGATGGCGTTAGGACTTGAGGCTGATGAGGAGATAACGGTGATTGCTGAAGGCAGTGATGAAGAAGAGGCTGTAAAGGGAATAGAGGAATTTATCACAGCTGCTAAATAAATTAAAGATTATATTTGTTGTAAAGGCTCCCCGGCTCTGTCTGAGGAGTTTTTACGTTTATAAACATCTGTTAGAGTGGAGGCACTTATGAATTTTACACATTTACATGTGCATACAGAATACAGCCTTCTTGACGGTTCAAGCAAGATAAAGGAACTTCCGGCAAGAGCCAAGGAGCTTGGAATGGACAGCCTTGCAATAACGGACCATGGAGTTATGTACGGAGTTATTGATTTTTACCGTGCGTGTAATGCTGTGGGGATAAAACCAATCATCGGCTGTGAGGTTTATGTGGCACCGGGTTCAAGATTCGACAAGGAGCCAATCGGACAGGGGGATGACAGGTACTATCATCTTGTGCTGTTAGCGGAGAATAATACAGGTTATTCCAACCTTATGAAGATTGTCTCACGAGGATTTACAGAAGGATTTTATTATAAACCGAGAGTGGACTATGAAGTGCTGAGGGAATACCATGAGGGAATTATCGCACTGAGCGCCTGCCTTGCAGGTGAGGTGGCGAGGGATATTACCAGAAACAATTATGAGGAGGCCAAAAAGGCTGCGCTGCTTTATCAGGATATATTCGGTAAGGGAAATTTCTTTCTTGAGCTTCAGGATCATGGAATACCTGCACAGAGACTCGTGAATCAGGAGCTTATGAGAATGAGCCGGGAGACAGGGATAGAGCTTGTATGTACCAACGATATACATTATACATTTGCTGATGATGCGGAGGCACATGACCTTCTGTTATGTCTTCAGACCGGTAAAAAGGTGACTGATGAGGACAGGATGCGCTATGAAGGCGGACAGTATTATTGTAAGTCACCACAGGAGATGGCGTCACTGTTTCCTTATGCGCCAGAGGCACTTGAAAATACCTATAAGATTGCACAAAGGTGCAATGTCGAGATAGAATTCGGACATACCAAGCTCCCGAAATATGAGGTGCCGGAGGGCTATGATTCGTGGACTTACCTGCTTCATCTGTGCAATGAAGGTCTTGTGAAGCGTTATGGTGACAATGCAGAAGCTTACAGAGAGAGACTTAACTATGAGCTTGGCGTAATAAAAAGGATGGGGTATGTCGACTACTTCCTCATTGTGTGGGATTTCATCAATTATGCCAAGCAGAACGGCATTGCCGTGGGACCGGGACGAGGTTCAGGAGCGGGAAGCATAGTTGCGTATTCGCTTGCAATCACGGATATTGACCCAATCAGGTATAATCTGCTTTTTGAGCGTTTCTTAAACCCGGAGCGTGTGTCCATGCCTGATATAGACGTCGATTTCTGCTATGAACGCCGTCAGGAAGTAATTGATTATGTTGTAAGAAAATATGGCAAGGATAAGGTAGTACAGATTGTAACATTTGGTACACTTGCGGCAAAGGCTGTTATAAGGGATGTCGGAAGAGTGCTTGACATGCCTTATGCCGATGTTGATAAGGTTGCAAGATTGATTCCGAATGAGCTTGGAATTACACTTGACAAGGCGCTTGCGGAAAGTCAGGATTTCAAGTCGCTCTATGAGGGGGACCCATCAGTCAAGCATCTTGTGGATATGGCGAGAAGGCTTGAAGGACTGCCAAGAAACACATCCATGCATGCGGCAGGAGTTGTCATCTGCCAGAAGGCGGCGGACGAGTTCGTGCCTCTGTCAAGGGGCGGTGATGGTGCAATCACAACGCAGTACACCATGACAACTCTTGAGGAGCTTGGACTTTTAAAGATGGATTTCCTTGGGCTGAGGACACTCACTGTTATTCAGGATGCGGTGAAGCTTGTGAACAAAACGCACCCGGGCTCTCTTGATATCAATAAGATAGATTACAATGACCAGAAGGTTATGGAGCTTATAGGCTCAGGGCATACGGAGGGTATATTCCAGCTTGAAAGCCCGGGTATGAAGAACTTCATGAAGGAGTTAAAGCCGAAGAGCCTCGAGGATATCACTGCCGGAATATCCCTGTACCGCCCGGGTCCTATGGATTTCATTCCAAAGTATTTAAAGGGCAAGAATAATCCGCAGGATATCGAATATGAATGTCCGCAGCTTGAGAGCATTCTGAGCACAACCTACGGATGTATTGTCTATCAGGAGCAGGTTATGCAGATTGTGCGTGACCTTGCCGGCTACACGCTTGGGCGAAGCGATTTGGTGCGAAGAGCCATGTCAAAGAAGAAAGCAGCTGTCATGGAAAAGGAACGCCAGAATTTCATATACGGAAATGCTGATGAAGGGGTTCCCGGCTGTATTGCCAACGGTATATCGGAAAAAACTGCGGGAATAATATATGATAACATGATAGACTTTGCCAAGTATGCGTTCAATAAATCGCATGCGGCATGCTATGCTGTTGTGTCCTACCAGACAGCATATTTAAAGTGCTATTATCCTAAGGAGTTTTTCGCGGCTCTTATGACCAGTGTACTTGCAAATAACTCCAAGGTGGCTGCGTATGCTTATACCTGCAGACAGATGGGGATAGATATTCTTCCTCCGAACATAAATGAAGGAGAAGGCAGCTTTTCAGTTGCGGATAAGGGTATCATGTACGGTTTATCGGCGCTAAAGAGCGTTGGAAAACCGGTGATTGATGCGATTATCGAAGAGAGGGAGAGAAATGGAAAATTCACGGGACTCGAGGATTTTATAGGCAGGCTTTCGGGCAGAGAGGTAAATAAAAGAACAATAGAGAGCTTTATAAAATCCGGAGCCTTTGACTGCTTCGGCGTCAACAGACACCAGATGATGTTGGTTTATGCCAATGTGATAGACAATATCACAAATGAACGCAAGAACAATATTGCAGGACAGATGTCCCTGTTTGACATGTTCGAGGAGAAGCATGACAAGGTCAATATGCCGAATGTACCCGAATATGACAAGGAGCAGATTCTTGCGTATGAGAAGGAAGTTCTTGGCGTGTATGTAAGTGGTCATCCGATGGATGATTATGATGCCCTGTGGCGAAAGTATATCACCAACGTGAGTTCCGATTTTATCAATGAGGAGGATAATCCGCCGAAGGTGAATGAGGGTGAGAAGGCGGTAATAGGAGGAATAATTACCGGAAAGAGTGTGAAGAATACCAGCTCCGGAAAGCTCATGGCATATATTACCCTTGAGGATGTATTCGGTGCAGTCGAGGTTATAGTGTTTCCGCGCGACTATGAGAAATACAGGGATAAGCTTACCGAGGACAATAAGGTGTTCATTGAGGGGCGTGTGAATGTGAGGGAGGATGAGAACGGAAAGCTTGTGTGCACCAAGGTCGATTCGTTCGACGAGATTCCGAAGGTGTGCTGGATTCAGTTTTCCAACAAACAGGCATATCTGGACGCACAGCCCGAGCTTGACCGGATTATCGCATCCTCGGATGGAAATGACCTTGTAACAATCTATTGCAGGGAGGAAAGACAGCGCAAGGTGCTTCCGAAAAGCCAGAGCATACAGGCACAGGGAGATACGCTTAAGCAGTTAATCCGGAGATTCGGTGAGGAAAATGTAAAGGTTGTATAAATTGTAAAAGCAGTTTGAAAAATTATTAAATTATACTATTGAAAATAATTTGATTTAGGGTTATTATAAGAAAAAAATGACATTGTTAAATTTTTCACTGTTTAAGAAAGACATTTAAACATCGGTAGAACGGAGGATATTATGGCTAAGGAAATTAAGACAATCGGTGTACTTACAAGTGGCGGTGATGCGCCGGGAATGAACGCTGCTATTCGTGCGGTTGTTCGTACAGCTATTGCGAAGGGACTTAAGGTTAAGGGTATATTAAAGGGGTACAATGGTCTTCTCAACGAGGAAATCATTGATATGGATGCGCTTAGTGTTGCAGATATTATTCATAGAGGCGGTACTATTCTCTATACTGCAAGATGTCTTGAGTTTATTACTCCTGAAGGCCAGCAGAAGGCTGCCGATATATGTAAGAAGCATGGTATAGACGGACTTATCGTTATCGGTGGAGACGGTTCCTTCCGTGGCGCACAGAAGCTTGCAGCTCTTGGAATCAACACAATCGGTGTTCCGGGAACAATTGACCTTGATATTGCGTGTACAGATTACACAATCGGATTCGATACAGCAATCAATACGGCAATGGAGGCTATTGATAAGATAAGAGATACATCCACATCACATGAGCGCTGCAGTATCATCGAGGTTATGGGACGTAATGCAGGCTATATCGCATTATGGTGCGGTATTGCCAACGGTGCGGAGGATATCTTACTTCCTGAGCGTTATAACAATGATGAGCAGGCTCTTATAAACAGTATCATCAATAACCGTAATAAGGGCAAGAGACATCATATTATCATCAATGCCGAGGGAATCGGTCATTCAACCAGCATGGCAAGAAGAATCGAGGCTGCTACAGGCATTGAGACAAGAGCAACTATACTTGGCCACATGCAGCGTGGTGGAAGCCCTACATGTAAGGACAGAATGTATGCTTCAATTATGGGAGCTTACGCTGTTGACTGCCTCATTGCCGGAAAGAGCAAGAGAGTTGTCGCACATGCACATGGAGAGTTCGTCGACTATGATATCGATGAGGCTCTTGCAATGAAGAAGGATATTGACGAGTATCAGTATACGATAAGCAAGAACTTGGCAAGATAATTACTCGTGAAGAACCGCAGGAATGGTTATTCACGGTGAGCATGAAAAATAAGATAGGAAAAGGTAATGATTACAAGCACATCAAATACACAGATTAAAAATGTAATTAACCTCATCAAAAAGTCTAAGGACCGCAAGGCCCAAGGACTTTTTGTTGTTGAGGGGAAGAGAATGTTTGAGGAGACACCTAAGGAGCGTATTCACAGTCTTTTTGTCTCAGAGAGCTTTGAAAGGGATAACAAGGACATCCTGCGTGGATATGCGTATGAGCTTGTGTCCGATGACGTATTTTCGCATATGTCTGATACAAAGACACCGCAGGGGGTCATGGCACTTGTAAAGATGTCGGAGTGCTCAATTGAGGATATGCTAGGGAAAGAGAATCCGCTTATAATAATTCTCGAAAATCTTCAGGACCCGGGAAATCTTGGCACGATAATCAGGACTGCGGAGGGTGCTGGGGCAGATGGAATTATAATGACATCAGGAACAGTTGATATATATAACCCTAAGGTTATACGTTCGACAATGGGAGCGATGTACAGAATGAAATATGCCTACACGGACAAGCTTAAAGAGGCGGTTGCACTTTTAAAGAGCAGGGGTATTACAACCTATGCTGCACATCTTCAAGGTGCGGTTGATTATGTGACATGTGATTATAAAAAGGGAACGGCATTTTTCATAGGAAATGAAGGAAATGGACTCACAGATGAGGCGACAGCGCTTGCCGACAGGAAAATCATCATCCCGATGATGGGAAAATTAGAGTCACTCAATGCCGCTGTGAGTGGCGCGGTACTTATGTATGAGGCAGCAAGGCAGAGAAGGGGTTGACATTTTCGTTAGTAATTGTTACAATAAGGCGTAACATTTCTTAACAATTTTGTAACAAGTTATTAATGGAGAGTTGAAAAATGAGAAGGAACAAGAAGTTTTATGTGTACATGATGCTCTTTGTAGTACTCATTGCACAGCTTGCATTTTCCGGTAAAGGATTTATTGGAACAGATGTGGCTGCATCAGTCAGAACATCGGCATCCGGAGCAGTTGATATGCAGGCAGACAGCACTGTAGACCTTTACGTTTCAGATGACTTATCAGAAGATATACAGGCATCGCCATTGATGGCAGCAGCCGACACGGCTGTTGTGACCGATGAAGAAGCGAAGATAGAACCAAGAATAGTGTACAACAGTACACTTACGGCAAATGGAGAGATAATTGATGATTTGACCGGTAATACAGGAAAGAGTGATTTTGAGAACAAGGTCATTTCCTACTGTGAGGACAGAATCAATATTTACTCCGAGCCGGACGAGACATCAGAGATTGTAGGCTGTATGTATTCGCGCTCACAGGCAGACATTATTGAGAAGGGCGAGACATGGACTAAGATTTCATCAGGTAATGTTGTGGGATATGCCAAGAATACCTACCTGTTATTCGGCGAGGAGGCCGACAAGGTGGCACCGTTCATAGGTGACAAGACAACGGTTGTGGAAGCTGAGGAGCTTCCTGTATATGCATCCGCTGATTCATCGAGTGCGGTCATTGCCACATTCTATGCAGGCGAGAATATCAACGCATACGAGGAGATTGGCAACTGGGTTCTCGTCGAGTGTGAGAGCGGATACGGCTATGTGGAGGACACAGGTATCAGTTCTACCTATGACCTTGCGACTGCATGGACAGTTGACGAGGAGAACGCATATCTTGCGGAGCAGGCGAGGATAGAAGCGGAGAGAAGAGAGGCTGAGCGTGTTGCCGCAGCTAAGGCAGCCATGGCACAGAGCACAAGTATCGGAAGAACAACCAATGCCGCCATGAGTGCAAGCGATTCAGAGGTATATCTCTTAGCTTGCATCATAGAGTGGGAAGCAGGCTGGGAGCCTTACGAGGGCAAGCTTGCGGTTGCAAACGTAGTACTCAACAGAGTGCGAAGCTCCAGATTCAAGCAGAATACGATTACAGATGTAATATATGCTCCGGGACAGTTTTCCGGTGTACTTGACGGCAATGGAAATATTTCCGAGCGTTTCGGCACACTGCTTGCCAACGGACCGTCACATCAGGACTCATATACAGCGGCAGGTGAAGCGCTTGCAGGTGTTAACAATATCGGTGATTATCTGTTCTTCATCAGCGTGAAGAAGGCTAACTATGCAAGATATTCGCAGTACACGGTATTGAATAACCATTGCTTCTATGCTTACTAATTGAATATGTAGTTATTGTATATAATAGGCTGGGTTGACATCCCACCGAAGGGCGGAGGCTTTTCGGTGGGATGTTTTTTTGATTCTCGCCGGTGAACATTCTGTCTATAGAATTGTCAGATAAAAATGCAAAAAATAGGAATATAGTTCGATAAGACAAAAATTAAGTTGTAAAAAGCGGGGCATTAGTGTATTATAGGACATAAGAATTCAATTATTAAGTAAGGAGGGGAAGGATAATGAATGCAATGATATGGCTTATTTTGTTTGTTGTGCTTGTTGTATTTGAGATAGCTACAATGGGTCTTACAACGATATGGTTTGCGGCGGGTGCGCTTATTGCTTTTTTTGCGTCACTTCTTCATGCTACTTGGTGGCTGCAGTTCATACTATTTATTGTGGTTTCGCTGATAATGCTGATTTTTACAAGACCATTTGCACTGCGTTATGTGAATCGACATACTACTAAGACGAATATAGACAGTGTTGTTGGACAGACGGGACGTGTTATTGCACAGATTGATAATGCGCAGGCTTCGGGCTATGTCACAATCAATGGTATTGAATGGGCTGCAAGGTCGGCGGACGGAAGTGTCATTGAAGTTGACACTATGGTTACTGTGAAGTCGATAGAGGGAGTTAAGGTGATAGTTGAACGAAAGAATTCTGAAAATTAAAATTATAGGAGGATTTAAAAATGCCAGGTTTAGTTGGTGGAATTATTGTTATTGCAGTTATTGTACTTGTTATTTTAGCATCATGTATTAAGATTGTGCCTCAGGCACAGGCTGTTGTACTTGAGCGTCTTGGTGCGTACAAGGAGACATGGAATGTAGGTATTCACTTTAAGGTTCCGTTTATCGATAAGATGGCGAGAAGAGTTGTGCTCAAGGAGCAGGTGGCAGATTTCCCACCACAGCCTGTTATCACAAAGGATAATGTTACAATGAGAATTGATACGGTTATCTTTTTCCAGATTACAGACCCTAAGCTCTTTGCATACGGTGTTGAGAACCCTATTATGGCGATTGAGAACCTCACAGCTACAACACTGAGAAATATCATCGGTGAGCTTGCATTTGACCAGACACTTACATCTCGTGAGGTTATCAACTCAAAGATGAGAGTATCACTTGATGTAGCTACCGACCCTTGGGGAATCAAGGTAAACAGAGTCGAGGTCAAGAACATCATTCCTCCGGCTGCTATTCAGGATGCGATGGAGAAGCAGAAGAGAGCAGAGCTTGAGAAGATTGAGGCGGTTACACGTTCTGAAGGTCAGAAGCAGTCAGCCGTACTTGTTGCAGAAGGTAAGAAGCGCTCATTGATTCTTGACGCAGAGGCAGAGAAGGAATCAGCAATTCTCCGCGCTGAGGCTCAGAAGCAGAAGATGATAAGAGAGGCAGAAGGTCAGGCTGAGGCTATAAGAGTTGTCCAGATGGCTAATGCAGAAGGTCTTAAGATGATTAAGGAGGCCGGAGCAGATGAGGCTGTATTAAGACTTAAGAGCCTTGAGGCATTTGAGAAGGCAGCGGACGGTCAGGCTACCAAGATTATCATTCCTTCAGAGATTCAGGGACTTGCAGGGCTTGCCAAGTCTGTTGTTGAGGTTGCTAAGGAAGCCTAGTTAATAAAGCTATATGAAATATAATCAGGTGACATGTGGGTTAAGGTCACCGGAAAATGAGGATAAGACATAATGAGTGAACCTATTGAATTCAGATATGATACACAGTTGCTTACTGAGGGAGAGAATCTTGACGAGGATGCCATCAATGAGTACTTTACCGAGAACTTTAAGGGTGACTGTCTTCTTGCAGTTGGCGATGAAGAGCTTATAAAGATACATTATCATACCAATGAGCCATGGAAGGTACTGGAGTATTGCAGAACCTTAGGCGAGATATATGATATTGTGGTTGAGGACATGGACAGACAGGCAAGAGGTCTTCACGGCTAGGTATATATTTTATGAATTGTAAAAAAGGTATTACGGCATATCAGTTGAAGGTCATCGCTATAGTGGCGATGACCTTTGACCATATAGCATGGATGTGGGTTCCGGTGGTATCTCTGCCGGGACAGTGCATGCATATAATTGGGCGGATTACGGCACCGGTGATGTGTTACCTTCTGGTAGAAGGGTATATTCATACCCATGACATCAGAAAATACACGTTGAGACTGGGTTTATTTGCTGTGGTATCCGCCTTTGCTTTTTATTTGTTTGAGAGAAGGGCAGGAATGGCAGGTGGCGGAATTTCACTTGGCATGATATACACTTTATTTCTGGCACTGCTCGCGATACGAACCTATGATAGTCATATAGGTGAGACAAAAAAGAGGTTGATTATAGCTGCGTTGTTTTTGTTATCTCTATTGGGCGACTGGGCAGGGATTGGACTTATATGGCCGCTCATGCTGTATGTGTACTGGGAAGATAAAAAGGCACAGCTAAAGCTTCTAATGTATACGTCAACATTATTTGCAGCATTGCTTGCACTTGATGGTGCCATTTCCAATCCGGGGTGTCCATATATATCGCTGTTTCAGTTTGGTATGCTGCTCGCAATACCTGTCATTGGTGCATATAACGGAGCTCTTGGTGGAAAAAGAGGAGGCAAATGGTTCTTTTATGTGTATTATCCTGCGCATTTGCTGTTGATTTGTCTGGTTGATTATCTATTATAAAGATGTCTGGGTCAAAACATGTTAATTTAATGTACGAGTGTATAACGTATTATATTTATGCATA
>JBNMLM010000040.1:0-19503 GCA_050874845.1 Eubacteriales bacterium
AACATCTGCTAACCACTCCATCATATCTGTGTACTTAGCCATTACATCATCGTAATCAAGGTACTCGCCCTCAACAGGTCTGTACTTAGGACCAACCTGTACACCGGTCTTCTCATCAACACCACCGTTGATAGCGTAGAGGAGACACTTAGCAAGGTTAGCTCTAGCTCCGAAGAACTGCATTTCCTTACCAACTCTCATTGAAGATACGCAGCAAGCGATAGCATAGTCATCACCATGAGTTACTCTCATGAGGTCATCGTTCTCGTACTGAACTGAAGATGACATGATAGATGTCTTAGCACAGAACTTCTTCCAACCCTCTGGAAGTCTTGTTGACCAGAGAACTGTCATGTTAGGCTCTGGAGCTGTACCAAGGTTGCTTAATGTGTGAAGGTAACGGAAGCACATCTTTGTTACAAGTGTACGTCCATCAACACCCATACCACCAAGGGACTCTGTTACCCAAGTAGGGTCACCAGCGAAGAGAGCGTTGTACTCAGGTGTACGAGCGAACTTAACAAGTCTTAACTTCATGATGAAGTGATCAACGAACTCCTGAATCTGCTCCTCTGTAAATGTACCGTTAGCTAAGTCTCTCTGAGCGTAGCAATCAAGGAATGTAGATGTACGTCCAAGTGACATAGCAGCACCGTTCTGCTCCTTAACAGCAGCAAGGTAACCAAAGTAAGTAGCCTGAATAGCTTCCTGTACGTTAGTAGCTGGCTTAGAAATATCGCAGCCGTAGATCTCACCTAACTTCTTTAACTCGCCGAGAGCTCTGATCTGCTCAGAAAGCTCCTCTCTGTCACGGATAACATCAGGAGTCATAACCTTAGAAGTTGTAGCCTTCTGGTACTCCTTATCCTTGATAAGGAAATCAACACCGTAAAGAGCAACTCTTCTGTAGTCACCGATGATACGTCCACGTCCGTAAGCATCCGGAAGACCTGTGATGATATGGTTAGAACGGCAAACTCTCATCTCTGGAGTATAAGCATCGAATACACCAGCGTTGTGTGTCTTTCTGTGAATTGTGAAGAACTCCTCGATTTCAGGATCAAGCTTGTAACCATTAGTTACAAGAGCTGCCTTAGCCATGTTGATACCGCCGTATGGCTGAAGTGATCTCTTGAAAGGCTTATCTGTCTGGAAACCAACGATCTTCTCTAAGTCCTTGTTAAGGTAACCAGCAGCATGGGATGTGATTGTTGAAGGAACCTTAGTATCCATATCAAGGACGCCGCCCTTCTCACGCTCCTCCTTTGAAAGCTCCATAACCTGTGCCCAAAGAGTCTTAGTAGCCTCTGTAGGACCGCAAAGGAAAGAATCATCTCCTTCATAAGGTGTGTAGTTCTTCTGGATGAAGTCTCTGACATCAACCTGCTCTTCCCACTTACCACCTACGAAACCTGTCCATTCTGATCTCATAATGAAAAAAACCTCCTATTATAGTAAAGTGTTTTATATGTGTTATCCGCCACTCATAGGTTAAGTCGGATGTACCGTCCCAACCAAGCGGATTATACACTTTTTTATAGCTGTATTATACAATGCACATTGTATACACGTCAAGGGTTAAAGAAGAAAATTCACGGATTGTACACAAAAATGTACATAAAAATTTTGAGAAAATTCCTTATAAAATGGGTAAATTTCACACTGTAGTCACAAATGTGTTCCTAAGGTGCAATCATACAGTTAAGTGATAATAATAAAGAATGAAGAGCGCATATTGTGTACTATCTTTACAATATAAATCCTCTGTGGTACAATAAGCAGTGGTCATTACATGTAAGTGTTCGGAATCGGAAGGCTGGTATAAAGTGATGATAAAATGGAAATCATTTTATAGGTCAGCTCTGAACAGTTACAATATTATTATATTTTTCAGGAGGAAAACACAATGGCACAGGTTAGCAAAGAAATGAGAATCATCGACATCATCAATGTTGATTATGATATTGTTCCTATTTTACTTAACGAGGGAATGCACTGCATCGGCTGTCCATCAGCACAGGGCGAGTCTTTAGAGGAGGCTGCTCTTGTTCATGGTCTTGACCCGGATGAGATTACGGCTAAGATTAATGAGTTTCTTGCAGCGAAGTAATCAGACGAGCTGTTAGGATAAGGCGATAGCTTGGAATTTCAACAAAAAATTAAAAAGTGAAAGCTACGTTGCTTTTTAATGAAAAGAGAGTGAATCAGGTTCGAATAAAAACTTGTTCACTCTTTTTTTGTGGAAATTGTGGTGAGGCATTGGATAATTTTGCGGATTGAGATTGTGGGAATGTGCGGGGCTTAGATGGGTATAGAATAAGAAATAATGCACTCATACCCGCAAAAACCATTATAGCGTGCGATAATTGTTGCGTTGCGGGTATATTTGAATGAAAAGCAAAAAATACCCCCAGCACACCGTTATAGCAATCTATAATTGGTGCGCTGTGGGTATTTTCGGTAAGTTTATTGAATGTATGCCCATTACTGTGAAAATGAGGTGTGATTACTTAAAAGAACATTGCAAGAAAATTATTGCCAATGCTCTATAATTCCGCAAGTATCTTCACCGCATCCTTGCGGATGATAACTTCATCATGTTCGTTAAGATACGAGACAGTTGCGTATGAGAGTTTCTCTCTTATACCGTATTCGGACAGCGTGTTGTTCACACCGGTGAATTCATCAAGGTTCATGTCATCGCTGCGTATGAACAGGTAGTAGCGGAGGTTGACAGGATTCTTGTAGAGAATGCTGCTTCCGCTGAAGCGATTGTTTACGGCGATGGCTGCAACAGTGGCCTGATTCAAGTCCTTAAATGAGAACAGCTTCTCAAGTGGGACTACGGCACAGATATCGTTGCCGGTATCATTACCGGAAATATTGGATGTGCCGGAATCGGAGCCGGCGGAAATACTGCCGGAGGCTTTTTTGCCTGCTGTGCCGGATGAAGCCTTATCACCGCCTGCTTTGGATGATTTTCTGCCGGAGGCAGAGCCCTCGGTCTTTTCGGAGGCGCTTCCTCCTATTATCTTAGAGCCGGAGTTATCGCTAAAATTATCGTTAGTCTTATTGCCATTCTTAGACTTCTTTAGAAGACTGTCTGAGAACGGAATGAAATCGGCATCCTGATTAAGTGCTTCATTTATTCTGTTAAGCAGGGACGAACTGTCATCCATGCCATGCATATCATCGTCAGAGTCGAGCATGTCCGCATAATCCTCGTCTTCATCGGATGGTGCGAACTTAGAAAAGCGTGTGTCGAGCTCCTCAGGATCCTCAACCTTCGTGATGACAAGAATAATACAGTCCGGTGATACAGGAATGGCCTCTATCATAAGAGGGATATCATCTGCTTCGAATCCACATTCAAAAGAGGCCTGCGCAATCATATCTTTAAAAAGGCTTTTAGCCTTTTCTGTTCCATAGGCTAATTCACTGATTTTAAGCTCTCTTGAGTCTAAGTCAGCACGATTAAGGGTACAACGTATTGAATTTTCACTTAGTCTTTCTATTTTCATGTCAAATCACATCCTTCCTGACCTGTTTATTATACGTCATTTGTTATTATTCTGTAAAGGTTTAATACTATGAAAAAAGTATGAAATTTATATATGCTCCCAACGCGAATGACAAGCTTCAGAATGTCTGTATAATGTAAAAATTAAACATGTGTTTAATAACTCTACAATCAAAGACGGTTGTACAAATAATTTTATTTGGTAAAATAGATTTAGGATTTGTTGTTATCAATGGAGGTGGTATTTACCGATACACATGATACTCTGTTGGATGGCAGGTACCTAATCCTTAGAAGGCTCGGGCAGGGAGCCTTTGGCGAGGTATTTCTTACAAGACACATTGGACTTGGAGTATACAGGGCTGTTAAGCGAATCCGTAAGAGCAAGGATGTACACAACACAAGAAGACATGAGGCAGATGCGCTTAAGAATCTGCGGCATACATCCTTACCTATAATATATGATATTGACGAGGATGATGTGTATTTCTATATTGTTGAAGAGTATATAGAAGGGATTTCACTTTCGGAATATGTCAGGGATAGGACAAGGCTTGCACAGGACGAGACGTGCAGCATTATTATGAGTATATGTACTGTTCTTAGTTATATGCAGACGCAGGCAGGATTATTACATCTGGATATCAAGCCGGACAATGTTTTACTCACGGAGGATGGAGTTAAGCTTGTTGATTTTGGAAGCAGCCGTATGGAGAATGAGATTCCCGGGTGTGTGATGGGGACGGCAGGATATGCTGCTCCTGAGCTGTATCACGGAGGAAGTCCGGGAACAAGATGTGACGTATATTCACTTGGGATGCTGATGCGTTTTATGCTTACAGGGGAGATTTCCTGTAGTTTTAAAAATTATATTTGTTCGGAGAATTTTCAATTTATAATCAATAAGTGCACCAGTCTGAACGCATCTGAACGCTTTAAGGATGCCGATGAACTGTTTCTTGCACTGGAACAATCACAGAAGTTATTTAATAAGAAGATAACAGCAGATCCTAAGGTTATTTTGGTTTCGGGAAGCACCCGGCGTGTGGGAGCAACACATTTTGCCATAATGCTGGCAGCCCAGCTTACATCGATGGGATATAAGTGTATGTTGGAGCTTGCCTATAACGGCAATAGGAGATTTTCTGTCCCGTTATACAGTGGGATACGAAGCGTAAGCTGCCGGGGAGGAATTTATAATGTGGATGGCGTGGAGGTGCTGCCCGATTATAAAGGCTATGCCGTTCCTATAAGCGATGAGGAACGTAAAAAGTACACTGTCATTGTAAGGGAAATCGGAAGCATGTGGGAGTGGGATGAGAATACCTTGAATGATATTAAAAAAGATACTTTTAAGTTCATTCTGGTGACAGGACATACCGTAGAGGAGCTCATCGACTATGAGACGGCAGCGGCAGAACTCAGAAAAAAGGGAGTAGAGTTCGTAGGTGCAGTTAATTTTGCGGATGGCCGGGAATATATAGGAATCAGGAAGGAACACAACATGGCAAATGCTTTCAGAATTCCGTATTGTACAAGACCATATTCGTTTAAAAAGGGGAGCGATATAATTGAAAAGACAGGCATATTGGGATGGCCCGGCAAAAAAGGTGGTAATAGGTGTTGCGGGAACGCAAAGCAGATGTGGAGTAACGCACTTTGTCTTATGCGCCGCCAATTATCTGTCAAACGTGAGAAAAAAGCGTGTGATAGTAAGCAGCTATGATGAAAAAGCATTGAATACTATGAGAAAAAATATAAAATTAACAAGACAGGCAAAGGTTATTCAAGGTGAAGAGATATACGCTGCTTTTATCTATGCAAATATTACGTTTTTGGCGGGAAGTGACGAAGCTGCCGGACTCACAGTGCAGGAACAATATGATTATCATATAATTGATTTCGGTCAGGCAGATTATATCGGGGATGTCAGGCTGCAAGGGTGTGACAGATTTTTTTTGATAGGGGATTTAAGCTTATGCAATTATAAAAATTCATTGGATGCGGTGTATCTTTTGGAAAGAAGAAATATCAGGAATATGCAGTTTATGTCTGTCTTTTATTCAAATGAGGGATTAAGAGCATATAAGAAAGCAGTTAAAGGGCAGCCGATTCTTATCCCTGTGGATATGGAGCCATTCGCCATATCGAGGGAGACCCTCATTTTTATGGAAGAACTTTTGATATAAGCAGGTATTCTAAATATGTAACAATTAACTTAAAAATAAGTCACAAGTATGCTTTTATACGGATAAATAATATATCACAAAGAATCTGGTAAATGGCATTAATATGACACAAAAAATTAAGGTAGATAAACAATGCAAATTAAGCATGGAGGCAGGTTATGAAGGGCATACTTAAGGAAGCGGTTGAAATGCACAATGAGACATCCCTACAGCTTTGCAGCGAACTTGCGAACTATAAGGAACAGGGCATTAAGGTCACGGTCAGTGGATATCAGGCGAGCATAAATAAGCGGCTTACCGATATGCTCCTTAGAGATGGACCATGCACATATATGCGTTCATACTCATTTGATGAGATGGGAAAAATTACAGGGGTTGAGTTTCAGTGTGTGAGACTCGGTGAATAAATAACATTAGAGTTTTATAAGGTCCCTCTTGCCCCGGACGGCGATGCTTTCCGGGGTATTTTTAAATATGGAAAACAATCGGTATTGAAAATATGCTTTCCCGAAAGTATAATTAAAAATATTAGAACGGTATTAGGACTGATAAGTTAAAAACGATTGACAGGCTATAAGAAGTTCATAAATATATTCAGGGAGCAGATAAATGGGTAAGAATAGACGTTATATGATGGATGAAGACTTCGACGAGAAGGATAGAATAGATGATAATGATATAGATGATTATTATGTGCAGGAGGCTCCTGTAAAGAGAAGCAGAAAAAGCAGGAATAAGCGCTCAGCGGGAATTATAGCGGCAGTCATAGTTGTATGTGTTCTTGTTGCAGGTGGAATAGGGCTTGTTACATTGATAGATAAGTACACGCCGAATAAGACGAGGATTACATTTGAGGACTATTACAGACAGCATGGATACATTTCTGAAGCCGGAGCTTCAGATGCAGATAATTACGGCAAGGATTCAGTGACGGCGTTTATGCTGCTCAATGGGGAAAAGACGGAGAATACGGCATACCGTTTTGGTGATGTGTGGTATTTTAAGAAGGATTTTATAGATGATAAGCTTAATCACAGGTTTTACCATGATGCTGCCAATGATGAGCTTATCTATACAACACCGACTAAGATAGTGACGATTCCCTTTGACAGTCAGGCATATTATGTAGGAGATAAGGTTAAGAAAGAACATTATGTCATTGCAAGGCGTATCGGGGATGAGATTTATATTGCTGTGGATTTCATAAAGGAGCGCTCAGACTTTATATACGAGGTGAGAACAGAACCATACAGAATGCTTGTTGTGACGGAGTACGGAGACAGAGAGTGTGTTCATATTGGTGATGAAGGGACGGTAAGAACCGGGGCAAGCATTAAGGACGAGATACTTGCGATAGGTGATGACGGAATACACTGGGCGGTCACAGGTGATGACGGCGACTGGACAGAGCTTACCACTGATGACGGCATCAGAGGATATATAAGGACTAAGGAGCTTGGCGAGAGCTTCACGGTGACAACGTCTAATGATTATCAGGCTCCTATATATACCTCCGTTTCGCGTAAAGATAAGGTCAATATGGTGTGGCATGCAGTCTATGATTTGAATGATAATGGTAAGATTTATAGTCTTCTTGACGCTACGCAGGGGGTTAATGTCGTATCGCCGACGTGGTATCAGCTTTCGGACAGCTTAGGAGGCTTTAACTCCTTTGCACAGCAGGAATATGTGGATTACATACATGAGACAGGCCGCCAGATATGGCCGCTGTGGAGTGATTTTACATCCGTAAGTGAGGAGAACGGATGGAGCGAGAATGAGCTGTTTTCCATAACGGAGAATAGAAGAGCACTTATAGCGGCGATGATGAATGAGGTACACACATACGGATATGATGGAATCAATATTGATTTTGAGAAGGTAACATCGGAAAACGGTATTCACTTCATACAGTTTTTGAGGGAGCTGTCGATAGAGTGCAGGAATGAGGGAATTGTCCTGTCAGTCGATAACTATGTTCCAATGGCGCATTCGGCTCATTATGACCGCGCCGAGCAGGGAGCGATAGTCGATTACGTGATAGTCATGGGCTACGATGAACATTACAACGGAAGTGCAGAGGCAGGAAGCGTTGCTTCACTTGATTTTGTAAGAAATGGCATAGTGAATACTCTTGCCAGCGTTCCGGCGGAAAAGACGATAAACGCACTTCCGTTTTATACGAGAATGTGGGAAGAGTATGTGGACGAGAATGGGCAGCAGGTTCTTAATTCTAAGGCATACACGATGAAGGCTTCCTATGACAGAGTGGAGGAGCTTGGACTTATTGCTAACTGGAGCGAGAGCATGGGACAGTATGTCGCTGAGGGAGATGTAGAAGGTCATCATTACAGCGTATGGCTTGAGGATGCGAAATCCATCGAGGAGAAGATGAAGATAGTGAGTGAGTACGGTCTTGCAGGAGTGTCCGCATGGAGCCTTGGCGGAGAGTTCCCGGAGGTATGGGACGTGATAAACAAATATAACAGATAAATTTCATATAAGGAATAATTTCCGACCCCGCGCATAGAATAAAAATATGTATTCTATGCGCGGGGTTTTTTGTTGTGAAAAAAGACTTACTTTCTCTTGGAATGGGGCTCGTTATGATATTTTCCCTGTGGTTTCTTATGAGACATTTTTTATATACGCAGGACAGCATGGCTGCATCGGCTAAAGAAGCGGGAGTGGAGGTTACGGACACAGAACAGGAGAGTGGGCAAGGCATGTCGGATTCAGAACAGCAGGGATATTTGATTGTCATTGACCCCGGACATGGAGGTGTTGACCCGGGAATGCTGGGTGTAAATAACACCGTTGAAAAAGAAATCAATCTTGCGGTTTCGTATATGCTGAAGGAGGAGTTAGAGGCAAAGGGAATGAATGTTGTGCTTACCAGAACAACGGATGATGGATTGTATGAGGAAGGTGACAGCAACAAAAAGATTGCGGATATGAAAAAAAGATGCTCAATAATCTCAGAAAATAAGGCGGATATTGTTGTAAGCATACATCAGAACAGCTTTAGTGACAGTGCGGTATGTGGAGCACAGGTGTTTTATTATAAACATTCCGAGAAGGGAAAACAGCTTGCACAGTGCATACAGGACAGTTTGAAAAACAATCTGGACGAGACAAATAACCGCAAGATTAAGGCAAACGACAGCTATTATATGCTGATACATACACCATGTCCTACGGTGATTGTGGAATGTGGTTTTATCACGAATTATGACGAGGCGAAGCTTCTTGTGAGCGAGGAATATCAGAAAAAGGTTTCCAAGGCGATAGCGGAGGGAGTTATGAAATTTTTAGGAGAAATATCATCCAAATATAAATAGTATTCCGCCCGGTAACAGGCGGAATTACGGAAAGGAAGTAACGTGGACATATTATTTGCGGGAAATACGGCGGCGGTATCGGAGGGCTTTTACAGTGCCATAGAAAAAGGGTACAGATGTATTGTGTTAAACGGTAGTTGTATAAAAGATAAATTAAAGAAAAAGAATATTCTGTTTTTCAGATCAGAAAATGACGAGGATACGGAGCATATTTTTCGTTCGTTTAATTTTGAAACAGTTGTGTTCTTTTCACAGGTGCTTGATGGTGAGAAAAAGATATTTGATGAGCTCGAGAAGCTTGAATACATACTGTATTTGTGCAGAAAAAGAAATATAAGCAATTTTATCTATATAACTGGAAACAGGCCACAGGAGGACAGAAAAAAGGGCGAGATGAGCAGGGAGGTGCTTCTTGATGCGTGTGAGCAGCTCTGCCATAAGGCGGCGCAGGTGCAGGGTATGAAGGTTCAGCTCTTACGTGTTCCGTATCTGTATCATACCGTGATAAAGACAAGTCATGCCGGAAGGTGGCTTGACACAGTGCTTTCAGGAAAGCAGCTTGTGCTTCCGGGCTATGAGAGCACGCAGACGGATTTTTTAAGGGAGGATGATCTGGCATTGCTGCTTTGCAGAATGTTCGATGATCCATGGGAGGAGCCTTATCTTGACAGCAACATAAGTGGAAAAAATAAGATAAGCTTTGAGGAGCTGGCGAAGCTTTATACAGAGCTTGGCAAAGAGAATGGCTTACAGGTTGAAGTAAAATACAGCGGAAAGGATGAGTGTACACCGCTGTATCAGACCGATGAGTGGGCGCGGAGGGAGTACGGCTGGGTTCCGATGGCGGATATCAGAAGGGATTTAGAGGAGGCATCACACAGCCATCTTGAAAAGAACAATAAGAATAAAAATCGCAGAGCACACCGCGTACTGTCGCGAAGAATTTTCAGAATTGTGGTGGAACAGATAGTCCTGTTTGCGGTGGCGGAAGCGCTCAATTACCTGACAAGAGACAACGGAATGTTTAATTTTATTGATTTCAGATTCGTGTATATTACCATCATTGCATGTATAAACGGACTTGGAGCGGGCGTAGTGTCCGCACTTATGGCGAGCGTGGGGTACATTTTCTCCAATGCGGCGCAGATGTCATGGCAGGTGTTGTTTTTTAATGTTCAGAACTGGCTGCCGTTTGCATGCTATCTGCTGATTGGCTGTGTGCTGGGATACAACAGGGACAAGGCGCGTGATGAAATAAAAAGTAAGGCAGATGAATTAAGGCTTTTGGAAGAAAAATATAATTTCCTGCATGGACTTTACACGGAGGTGGCGAAGGGAAAGGAGCGTTTCAATAATCAGATAATCGGATATAAGGACAGCTTCGGCAAGATGTATTCCGTCATAAAAAGGCTCAACTCAACACTTCCGGAAATGGTGTTTTATGAGGCTGTGGATGTCTGCGAGGAGGTTCTCGGCAATTCGCATGTCGCGATATACAGCATAAAGGAGGACAGCTCATTTGCAAGATTGTATGTGTGCTCAAGACGATGCATTGGCAGTGCGGAAAAATCACTCAAAATTACGGATTATCCGGAATTGCTTGGCTGCCTTGAAAATAATGAGACATTTGTCAACCGCAAAGCACTCAAAAATTATCCTGCATACGCGACACCTATACGCAGGGAAGGGGTGCTTGTGGGAATGATTCTCATTATGGAGGCGGACTACACACAGATGAATATGGAGTTTTCCAACAAATTGAGAATAATGTCGGATTTGATACAGGATTCGCTCGTGCGTGCGATGGAATTCTATGAAATGGATGAGAAAGTGATTGAGGATACAAGGATTCTTGAGGCAGATAAATTTGAGGAGCTTCTTGATGTGAAGAAGCAGATGAGAAGAAAACAGTATTCGGATTATGTGCTGCTTGAGATAGAGGTCGAAGATGACAGGAAGCTTAATGAAATAAGCAGGAGACTTTCGGGGCTGGTGCGTGAGAATGATGTCCTTGGAATCGGAAAGGATGGAAAGCTGTGCCTTTTGTTGTCGCAGACAAGCAGTGCGGATATGAAGGCTGTTGCGGGGAGGCTTTTGAACAGCGGGATAGAGTTTGAGGAGGTAAGGGAGTGAGTTTGCTATGGGGAATATAGTGATTGGTGTTTTGCTGGCATTACATCTGATAATCTGTGCAGTGATTTTTACAATGATGAGGTTAAGGAAGCTTAGGACGCGCCATGTCATCTTTCCGGCTGTGGTGCTGCTTCCGGTGTGTGGGTACATGCTGCTGTTTATTGATGAATGGCAGGTGAGGCATAACAGACAGGATTTGCGGGATGTGGAGGATTATGGAAAGACTCAGGGCGATGATGTGTGGCGTAGAGAAGTGATTGCCGGGAAGGATGATGATTTTATTGTCCCACTTGAGGAGGCGATGACCGTGAACAGTCCGGTTGTGAGCAGAAAGCTGATGATGAAGCTTCTGCATGCCAATCCGGAGCAGTATGTTGAGCTGTTAAAAAGGGTCACTTTGTCCGATGATGTCGAGCTCACCCACTATGCGACTACATCCATGATGGAGATACAGAGCGGGTATGAGGAGCGCATAGGACGTCTGCTTGAAGAGATAAGGTTAAACCCGGATGATTCGTATGCGCTTGTAAAATGCAGAAATGAGCTTAAGGCATACATAGACAGTGGGTTTATCACGGATACGGTGCTTAGGCAGTACCGTATGAGACTCCATGAGGTTTTAAAAAAACTGTGTGTCATGCAGCCTGAGGCGGTGCGGTATGAGTTTGAGTATATAGAAAACAGTATAATGCTTGGAATAACTGATGGTATAGACAAAAGACTTGCGGTGCTTGAAAAGAAATACTCGCAGGATATAAGGGTGTACTGCCTGTATGTGCAGTATTATTACTGTACGAACAATGGGGAGAGAATTAAGGATGTTCTACAGGAAATAAAGGATAAGGACATATATTTGGACAGCAGTGGAAGGCAGTGGCTGGATGTATGGTCACATGCAGATTGAGGTGATTCGACTATGAGGGGTATGAAGAAAAAAATTGCGGGAAAGGTTCTGCTCCCGGTTGCAGCGTTGTTCGTGCTGAGTATTCTCGTGTTCAGGGAAAGGGCAGGTATTGGTTATGAGCAGACTGATGCCGCGGTGAGAGAATGGGAAACTGTATATACGGAAGAAATTGAGCTGACAAAGGAGTGTCTGATTCTCACATCGGCTGAGGAAGTGAGTGATACTTACCTTGGCATTATGGAGACGGTGCTTGACGGCATGAAGGTCGGATATGATGTATGCGAAGTGGATGAGAATTTTGAGGTGGCAGTGCTTGACGAATACGCCGCCGCAGTGGTTACTTTCCAGAACTGGGACGTGTTTGCGGATAAACTCATGCCTGTTTTTTCGTGGGTAAAAAAAGGTGGCAGGCTGCTTACGGTGGTGACACCGGAGGTCGACCCTTTTTTTAACGCTGTAGCGGCTAAATTCGGAATAGATATAATTGACAATTATCCCAATGTGTATGGCGTGCGTTTTTTGAAAGGATGCATGATAGGAGCGGATGACGATGACATATTCTGGTATGACAGAAGCATGGAGGAGGGCGTGATGTCATCGCTTCAGGTACAGCTGAAAAATGACTGTGATGTCTATGTGGTATCGGAGGAGGGGGACGTGCCGATTGTGTGGACGAACGATTACGGAAAGGGAAGAGTTGCCGTTATAAATCAGGCGGTGACGGAAAAATATGCAAGAGGCTTCATAAATCTTGCATACACGGCGCTCTATGATGCCTATGTGTATCCGGTAATCAATGCTTCGGCATTCTATCTGGATGACTTTCCGTCCCCGGTTCCGGCGGGCAATGCGGAGTATATAAGAAGGGATTACGGAGTGGATGTAGCCTCATTCTATACGAATGTATGGTGGCCGAAAATGATGGAATTCGAGAACCGGTTCGGAATAATTCATACAGGACTTATAATCGAAAACTATTCGGATGAGGTTGAGGCACCCTTTGAGGGGAACAGGGCAACGGCGCGCTTTTCAAAATTCGGAAATATGCTTTTGAACAACGGAGGAGAGCTTGGATTTCACGGCTATAACCACATGCCGCTGTGCTTAGAGGGCGTTGACGAGGATAAAAAATACGGCGATTACAGACTGTGGAAGTCCGGAAAGGATATAGAGACTGCGGTGCAGGAGCTGGTGGATTTTTCGGAGGGGCTTTTCCCGGATAATGACTTCTGCGTGTATGTCCCACCGTCGAATATTTTATCCGAGGAGGGCAGAAATGAGCTTATAAAGGCTGCACCGCAGATAAAGGTGATAGCCTCGACATTTCTTAAGGATGCAGAAAATATAGCTTATGAACAGGAATTCAGGGTCGAGGAGGACGGAGTCATAAGCACTCCGAGAATAACATCAGGATGTGTCATAGATGATTACCAGATGCTTGTGGCGTTGTCGGAGCTTAACTATCAGTTTGTCCAGTCACATTTTACCCACCCGGATGACACCTTGGATGAGGACAGAGGGGCAGCGCTTGGCTGGGAATACATGAGTGGGTGTCTTGAAGATTACATTGAGTGGGTCTATGAGTCCGCACCGTCAATCTGCAATGTGACCGGAAGCGGTATGGGAAGGGCGGTTGAAAAGTATGACACACTCACAGTGCAGAGGGAATACACAGCTGAGGGCATAAGACTAAGACTGGGAGGCTTCTCCGGGGAGGCGAGCTTTCTGGTGCGCGTAAGTGACGGAGTGATTGAGGGGACGAGCGGGTGCAGCTATGAGCATATATCGGGAAGCATGTATCTGCTCATGGCGGACAGTGACGAGATAATGATATATATAGGAGGTGCAATGTGAGAGTCTGTATGATATTAGAGGGCAGTTATCCCTATGTGTACGGAGGAGTGTCGAGCTGGATGCACCAATATATTCAGGCGATGCCGGATGTGGATTTTGTTTTGTGGTGCATAGGGGCGCAGGCTGAAAACAGGGGGCATTATAAGTATGAGCTGCCGAAAAATGTGGTTGAGGTACATGAGGTGTTTCTTGATGACGCATTAGACCAGAAACTGAAAAACGGTGGGAGAAAACTTCGTTTTACTCAGGAGGAGAAAACGGAACTGGAGAAACTTTTTGAGGGCGAGAGTCTTGACTGGGACGTGCTTTTTGAGCTGTTTCAGGATAAAAAGGTTAATCCGGTCAATATGATGATGAGTCCTATGTTTTTAAATATAATTATGCAGCTCTGTGAGGGAAGATTCACGTATCTGTCCTTCACCGATTTTTATTACAACGTAAGGTCAATGGTACTCCCGCAGCTCTATCTGATAACACAGGAGGTTCCGCAGGCTGATATCTACCACGCCACGGCAACCGGCTACAGCGGAATACTTGGAAGCCTTGGAAAATGGAAGTATAAAAAGCCGTTCATACTCACGGAACACGGAATATACACAAGGGAGCGCGAGGAAGAGCTTCTTCGTGCACAATGGGTTCTGCCGTATTTTAAGAATCAGTGGATAAATATGTTCCGCCTTTTTTCGGATTGCGCTTATGTCCATGCGGATGTTGTGACGGCTCTCTATAAAAAGGCAAACGAGATACAGCATGAGCTTGGCTGCGAGGAGTCGAAGCTTATGGTAACTCCGAACGGCGTGCACACTGAAAAGTTCGCCGGAGTGGGGGCAAAGGAAGCAGACGGCTACGTGGATATAGGAGCTATTGTCCGCATAGCCAAGATAAAGGATATAAAGACAATGATATATGCGTTCGCAGAGGTGCGGCGGATCATGCCGAATACGAGGCTTCATATAATGGGGGATGTGGACGATGAGGAGTATTATGAGGAGTGCAGGACGCTGATCGAGCAGCTTGATGTCAAGGGAATCATATTCACCGGCGTTGTGAATGTGTCCGAATATATCAAAAAAATTGATTTCGTGATACTTACAAGCATTTCTGAGGGGCAGCCTTTATCGGTGCTTGAAGCATTTGCCGCGGGGCGGGCGTGTGTGACAACGGATGTCGGCTGCTGTCGTGAGCTGATTGAGGGTGATGACGGACTTGGCAGTGCCGGTATATGTGTTCCACCTATGAATAAGGAACAGCTTGCACAGGCGATGCTTGAGCTGTGCAGTGAGCCGGAAAAAAGGAGAAGGATGGGGGAAGCCGGGAAGAGAAGGGTGAACATGTTCTACACACATGAGGTTTCGATGGAGAACTATAGGGAGATATATAGAAATGTATTGAATAAGTGAGGGGGAGTATCATGGCGGGAATAGGATTCGAGCTAAAGAAGATGTTTTCAAAAAAAGGGGTATTCCAGCTTATCAAGGCGTACGGCTATGCCGGGACGGTGTGCGTGGGACCTATGCTGCTGGGAATGTTTTTTCTTATACTGATAGGTCTTATGTCGGCGTATTTTGGCGCGCTGTACCATGAGAGGGAGCTGTTAAACAGCATGGTTACATACACATTGCTTGCCTCTATGGTGTGGAGCAATACATTCTCGATGGTTATGACACGGTTCGTGGCGGACAGTCTGTACAGCGGCAACAGGGGAGCGGTGCTTCCGGCGTTCTGGGGAAGCACCTGTGCAATGCTTATCGCAGGCGAAATCATGTACGGAATATTTATGGCGTTTGCAGGTGTTCCTGCCGTGTATGCGCTGTTGTGTGTTGTCCTTTTTGGGGAGCTGGTCATTGTGTGGAATGAGATGAGCTATCTCACCGCAGTCAAGAATTATCGTGGAATAATAAAGGTGTTTGCGTTCGCGGTTGTGGCTGCCGCAGCTGCAGGCGCGGTGCTGCTTATGCTTTTTAATTCGGAGGTTGTATCGACAATGCTATTTACAGTGGTACTGGCGTATGGAGTAATGGCGGTATTCTACTATAAGATTATGGGCGATTATTTTCCGAAGGGGGATGTCACGGCGGCGTGCTTCCTGCCGTGGTTTGACAGGTATCCGTCGCTTGTATTTTTGGGGCTTGCCATGTCACTTGGACTGTTCGGACATCTGGTTATAATGTGGGGAAGCCCTGTAAGGGAGCATATACAGGGGCTTTTTTATGCTGCACCGACCTACGATATTCCGGCAATTGCGGCTTTTTTGTCGATTCTTGTGACAACCATAAATTTTGTCATATCGGTTGAGGTGAATTTTTACCCCAAATACAGGGCTTATTTTGACGCGCTCAACAATGGCGGGATACTCAAGGACATAAATCAGGCTGGTGAGGAGATGAAGTCCGTTCTGTACAGGGAGCTGACATATACGTTCATGAAGCAGTTGTTCGTCACAATAGTATTTATAATAGTGGGTTCGATTGTTCTTCCGAAACTTCCTTTGGGAATGAATGATGACATGCTGGGGATTTTCAGGGTTCTGTGCATGGGTTATGCCTTCTATGCGGTTGGCAACTGTCTCATGCTTATACAGCTTTATTTTGCCGATAACAAGGGTGCACTTATCAGCGCGCTGAGCTTTATGTCCGTGAGCTGTGTAGGTACATGGGTGTGCAGCAGGCTTGATACAATGTATTATGGTGCCGGATTCTGGGTTGGAACGGTTGTGTTTTCGATAGTGGCATTTATAGGGCTCAGGCTCTACCTTAGAAGGCTTCTCTATCATGTACTGTGCAGCCAGCCTGTTGTCGAGGAGGTTAAGAAGGGTGTGTTCACCAATATAGCTTCATATTCCGGTGCCAGATATGAAAAAAGGTGGAGAAAAGACCTGCAAAGAGAGCGGGCAATGGCGTTTAGTGGGGAGGAACAGGTGTGAAGATATTAAAAAAGGTAATGGGCTGTATCTGTCTGGTGGGGCTGTCTGCCGTGCTGGCAGCATGCTCCATGAACAATTATGATTCCAATTTGAAACAGACGATTGAGGGGTCGGTACCGGGTAGTGCTGGCGATGCGGGAAAACAGCAGGACACCGCTACGGATACCTCGGGTGCAGGCAATTGGGGAATGATATATGATAATGCATCTCTGTATGAGAACCGTGACCCTGCCTCGGTTGTGACAATGTATCTCACTGTGAGTGAGGGAAATGCTTCGGACAACACGGATCACACATGGACGCAGGTAAACAGCTATTCGGCATATCATTATGATGAGCTTGGAATTGAGCGGTATGCGGTCAACGGATTATTGCAGGTTGGGGATGAGAACGGACCGGTTGAGGGACAGTTAGGCTATGGTCAGGTAGTTCCGAATGCCACAGTGACCATAAGAGGTCAGACCTCAACACGATATGCACAGAAAAATTACAGAATAACAATCCGCGATAATAAGGGGACATGGGATGATCAGAAGGTGATAAATCTCAATAAGCATGAGCAGGATCAGAGCCGTTTTACCAATAAGATATGCTTTGCCCTTATGAGTGAGCTTCCAGGAATGATAGCTATGAGAACCCAGTTCGTGCATTTGTATGTGAAGGATATGACTGAGGGAGGAAGTGGCGAGTTCGAGGACTATGGACTGTATACGCAGGTGGAGCAGCTCAACAAGCGGGCGCTCAGGAGCCATGGCCTTGACAAGAATGGTCAGCTCTATAAGATAAATTTTTTTGAGTTTTACAGATATGAGGACGTCATCATGGTGAAAAATGATGCGGACTATGATGTGGAAGCCTTTGAGGATTTGATTGAGATAAAGGGCAATGATGACCACAGCAACCTCATAGCAATGCTTGATGAGCTGAATGATTACTCAATTCCAATCACACAGATTATGGACAAGTGGTTTTGCAGGGAAAACCTGTTTTCGTGGATGGCGTTTCATATTCTTATGGGAAATGTTGATACCCAGTCAAGAAATGTATTTCTCTACAGTCCGCTAAACAGCGACACCTTCTATTTTATATCGTGGGATAACGATGGTGCGTTCTATGATACCAAGGCGAAGCTTCGCAGTCAGGAACGCGGCTGGGAAATCGGAATAAGCAACTACTGGGGCAATGTCCTGTTCAGGCGCGTTCTCATGGATAATGAGCTGAGGGCCGGTCTTGATGAAAAGATTGAGGAATACAGGAATATAATTACAAGGGAAAAGCTTGAGAAAATGATTGATATTTATGCGCCGGTTGTAAGAAAATATGCGTACTCATATCCGGATTCGGAGCACATGCCGATAACCAGTGAACAGTATGAGGATTTTATAAAGGCACTGCCGGACGAGGTGGAAAATAATTACAAGCTGTATAAGCTTAGTCTTGAGTCTCCACAGCCGTTTTTCATCGGTATTCCGCAGGTGACAGACGAGGGCATGTATTTTGCGTGGGATACTTCGTATGATTTTGAGGCTCAGGATATTTATTATACGCTTGAGCTGGCAAAGGATTATACCTTTGAGAATCCTGTATTGAGGGTTGAGGGCTTGTTTGCAACGGAGTACCTGTATAAGGGAAAGCTTGAGCCGGGACAGTATTTTATGAGGATGACGGCAAAAAATGAGTCGGGCATAGAGCAGAGGGCATTTGATTATTATGTGGCTTCCGGCAATCAGGTTATCCATGGAGTTAAGTGCTTTTTTGTCATGCCGGACGGAAGTGTTCAGGAGGATGTATATGAGGAGTGAAGCTTGTGCATTTCGCCACGAATTAAAATATCTTATAAATGAGCAGGAAAAAAATGCGATTATGGAGAGGGTATGCACATTTATGCAGGCGGATGCGCATGCGGGGGATGGCAGTCCGGCTTCACAGTCGCATACGGAGCACTTAAACGCCGGGTATATGATTAGAAGCCTGTACTTTGATGACTGCTACGAGCGCGCCTACGAGGAGAAGCTTGCAGGCGTGGAGTCACGAAAAAAGTACAGGATAAGAATATACAACTATAGTGACAGTGTTATTAAACTAGAGTGTAAGCACAAGGAGGGACAGTATATACACAAGACCTCGGCAAAGCTTACCAAAGATGAGACGGAGCAGATAATTGCCGGTAAATATGACTTCTTAGCGGAAAGAAAGGAGCAGTTGTGCCGGGAATTTTATTTTCAATGTGCGTTAAATGGGATGCGCCCGAAGGTGATTGTAGATTATGACAGGATACCATTCGTGTATCCCTACGGTGATGTGAGGCTCACCTTTGACTGCGGTATAAGGGCGGGGCTGTTTAATGACAACATTTTTGACAAAAGGCTTCCCATCATGCATGTCATGGAGCCGGGGATGCTTATAATGGAGGTAAAATTCACGGAGTATCTGCCGGAGCTGATAAGAAGGCTGCTTCCGGTAGCGGACAGCGCATACATGGCGTACTCAAAATACACTATGTGCCTTGAGAAACAGAAGGAGCCGCTTAGAGGGTGAGGAAGGACTGCATAAACCAGTGTGATAAGCCCGGACGTTGTGTAATTTTACTAGTACACTTCCGGACACGTTCTCACTCCTTTGAAGGCGTAGCGGTACAT
>JBNMLM010000041.1:0-19105 GCA_050874845.1 Eubacteriales bacterium
CAGGTAACAACGATATGCAGCTCGGAAAGTAATTTATTAAATATTTAGATATTTGAAAATTATATCCGGACTTAATTAAATAAAACATCCCATTACCATAAGCCGTTTGCTTATCGGTAATGGGATGTTTTTTATGTGACTATGCTATCTCCGTCTGTATCTTATCTCCCCCGCCAAAAACTCCTCATAAGGAATTGTCGGTGCCTTGCTATCCATAATCAAAGGTTCTTCTCCTTGCTCTGCCAGCGCCGGATTGTAGCGGAAAAGGCTCCAGTACCCTGCCGAAACAGCCTTTAGCTCCTCAGCCTGTGAGCTTCCCATCCCCGCCTTTATTCCGTGGGCTATGCAGGTGCAATAGGCTATGATGAGCGATGGACCGTTGTAGCTCTCCGCCTCCGTAAATGCCTTGACCGTCTGCTCATAATCAGCCCCCATTGCCACCTGTGCAACGTATACGTTTCCGTACGTCATCGCCATCTGGGCAAGCTTCTTCTTAGGCGTGCGTTTTCCATCCGCGGCAAAGCGCGCATAGGCTCCTTTTGGTGTAGCCTTGGATGCCTGCCCTCCTGTGTTTGAATACACCTCCGTGTCGAACACAAGGATATTGATATTCTCACCGCTTGCAAGAATGTGGTCAAGTCCGCCGTAGCCGATATCATACGCCCAGCCGTCACCGCCGAATATCCAGACCGACCTTCTTTTAACCTTTCCGGGTACATCATCCTCAAGCTTTTCTGCTTCACATATATTTTCACCGGTATCATTGGCAATCACATTTCTCCCGGACATCTGTGCTTTTATCTTCTCCGCCCAGTATATCCCATAACCAAATTCCGCGGCGTCCTCAAATAGGGAATTGCTCCACGCAGGACCTCTTCCGTCCTTATAAGCCGTGTACGCTGTCGCGGGCGTTGAATTTGCCCAGATGGACGTACAGCCTGTGGCGTTGGCGATATACATTCTCTCGCCAAAAAGCTGTGTCACAAGCTTGGCATACGGTGTCTCACCGCAGCCCGCACATGCCCCCGAAAATTCCATAAGCGGCTTCCTAAACTGGCTTCCCTTGACCGTTCCCACCTTAAATTTCTCCGCGACCTCCGGCTTATCGGAAAGTGTCTGCGCATAATCAAATTCCCTCTGGTGCTTCTGCTTGTCATATTTCTCCACCGGTGTCATCACCAGAGCCTTATTGCCATTCATGCCCGGACAGACTCCCGCACAGGAGCCGCACCCGGTACAGTCACGCGCCGAAACAACTATAGCAAAGTGCTTCCCCGGCATAGCATTCATTTTTACACATGGTATATCCGGATGTGTATTCTGCATGTCTCCTGTTCTTCCGGCTTCACCGTGCTGTGCATGGATTTCTTCATCGTCAAGAACAGCCGGACGTATAACGGCATGAGGACACACATAGGAGCAGCGGTTACACTGTATGCAGTTCTCAGCCACCCACTCCGGAAGCTCCACAGCAAAGTCTCTCTTCTCATGCGCCGCGGTTCCCGAAGGCTGCCGTCCGTCGACATACGGAAGGAAGGTCGACACCGGAAGCTCATCGCCCTCCTGCACATTGACCTTATACTGAATGTTCTCAACATATTCCTCAACACATTCCCTATCCCTGAACGCTGTCGCAGGTCTTTTTTCAAGCTTATCCGGACATTCCTCCCAGCTTTTTGGAACCTCAACACGCTCAACCTTCTCACCGCCAAGCTCAATGGCCCTGTAATTCATCTCAACTATCTTCTCACCCTTGACCGCATACGAGCTCTTAGCGGCAGCCTTCATATATGCTACTGCCTCCTCGTAATTCATCAGCCCATACCGTTCGGCGTACCTGTCGCACACAATCCTAAAGAAGGCGGATTGCAAAATAGTGTTTATCTTGCCGTTTATGCCGATTTCCTTTCCGATTTTTACTGCGTTAATTATATAGAAATCAAGCTTTTTTACCGCCAGCACATGTTTTATTGAATCGGGGAGCTTGCTTTCTAACTCATCCTTTTCCCAGTCGCAGTTGAGCAGAAAGACGCCGCCCTGCTTTATCCCTGAGAGCACATCGTACTTGAGGATATAGCTCTGATTATGACATGCGACAAAATCCGGTCTCCGGACAAGATATGCCGAACGTATATCATTTTTGCCGAATCTAAGATGGGATACCGTCACGCCGCCCGATTTTTTGGAATCGTATGAAAAATATCCCTGAACCTGCAAATCGGTATGGTTTCCGATTATCTTTATTGAATTTTTGTTCGCACCTATCGTCCCGTCACCGCCAAGTCCCCAGAACACACAGCCAAGTGCAGCCCTGTCAAGGTCGGGCAGCTCATCATGTCCCGTATAGCTCATCACACCAAACTTCGGGTTGAGGGAAAGCCCTGTCACATCGTCCTCTATTCCTATCGTGAATCTGCGCTTATCGTGGTTGGCGTACACGGACATAATCTGCTCCGGCGCTGTATCCTTGGAGCTCAGACCGTATCTTCCCCCATATACAGGCACATTCTCATATCTGCTGCCCTTAAGCGCGGTAATCACGTCAACAAAAAGCGGCTCCCCGACACTTCCTGCCTCCTTAGTCCTGTCAAGCACGGTTATCTGCTCCACAGTATCGGGAATACATTTCAGAAAATGCTCAACGGAAAATGGGCGGTACAGATGTACCTTGATCAAGCCCACCTGCGCCTCCGCCTTCTGCGTCCCGGTATGCGAATTGATGAAATCGCATACCTCCTCTATAGTCTGCGTGACAGAACCCATCGCCACTATTATATGGGTTGCCTCCCTGCTTCCGTAGTAATCGAAAAGTCCGTAGCTTGTCCCCAGTCTTTCGTTCACTTCATCAAAATATCCACACACCACATCTATAAGCTGTGTATAATAATTGTTCGCCGCCTCGCGAACCTGAAAAAATATATCGGGATTCTGCGCCGAACCCGCCATGAACGCATGCTCCGGGTCAAGCCCTCTCTCCCTGAACGCTTCAAGTGCGTCCATGTCAAGCATGCTTTTAAGTTCATCGTAGTCCCACAGCTTAATCTTCTTAACCTCATGCGATGTCCTAAAGCCGTCAAAAAAATGGATGAACGGCACCCTTCCCTTTATCGCCGAAAGATGTGCCACCGCCGCTAAGTCCATGACCTCCTGCACACTGCCACTGGCAAGCATTGCCACGCCCGACTGCCTGCACGCGTACACATCGGAATGATCGCCGAATATGGACAGCGCATGCGAAGCTACCGTGCGCGCCGCCACATGAAACACGCCCGGTAGGAGCTCTCCCGCCACCTTGTATATATTCGGAAGCATTAAAAGGAGCCCCTGCGAAGCTGTAAAGGTTGTCGCAAGGACCCCTGCACTTAAGGTTCCGTGAAGTGTCGCCGCCGCTCCCGCCTCAGACTGCATTTCCACCACCTTCACCGTCTCCCCGAAAAGGTTCTCCCTTCCCTCAACCGCCCATTCATCGATGATTTCTGCCATCGGTGATGACGGTGTAATCGGGTATATCGGTGCCACCTGGGTAAATGCATAGGCTACATGCGCAGCCGCGGCATTGCCATCCATAGTCTTTTCAATTCTATTATGAATCACATCTGCTCTGTCCATAGAAGTCCTCCGTATATACTTATCTACTGCGCAGCTTTTCCTGTGAAACACTGCACAATGACATATTCTTGACTTCTATTTTTTCCCTGTTTAAGGGCTGCTATTCATAATACTACAAATATCTTCATATAACTGGCATATCAGAAAGCTCTGTTCTAATTGCAATACTGTCATTATATCCACACATAACCGGCAGCTAAACTACAACCTCTCTGATATATATTCCTTCATTATCCTGTTAACTTCCTTCATCTTCCTCTGTGTATCCGGGTTATCGGATTCAAATGCAAGCATCTTGTCAAGATAACCCTGCTTCACAGCCTGTCTGAGGCTCTCATCATATACAAGCTCAAAGACCAGTGAGATATGCCCCGGCACATTGTCGACAGCCGTCTTTTTAAGTGACCTGAGTATCGTATGTCTCTCTGAGAACGCCTCAAGCACCTCGTCGGTTATCTCTCCGTTCCTTATCTCCTGCGTTGTGGCATTGTATATCTCCTCAAGAGGAAAATCACAGTTGACCTTCAATATGTCAACCTTATCCGCGTCGCGCAGTATGTTACAGTACATCGTGGTGCGCTCATCAAAATCCTGCGGTATGCGGTAGTCGCTGTGGTGGTATATCGCCCTCTTTATAAGCTCATCCTCACTGTCATCGTCAAGATAGTCTCTTATCCTTCCATCCTCAAACAGTATCTCACAGCCAAGATGTGCGTGGTTGACCGACTTGTCATCATAGAATGTGTTGTAGCGTCTCAACTGCTCGAATCTTCCGACATCGTGAAGCATTCCTGTAAGCCACGCGATGTCAAGGTCTGCCCCCTCAAGCCCTATGGACTGTCCTATAAGCTGGCACAGCCCCGCCACACGGTAGGTATGTTCAATCTTTAATCTTATCTTTGAATCCTCGCTGTTGTAATTCTTAACATACGCCGCGAAGGTGTCAATAATCCTCTGCCTGTCTATTTTTATATTGGAAACTGTCATTTTGTGTACTCCTCTATAATACATTCATGTTCTTTTGTCTTTAAACTATAGTTAATACCAACAAGTAAAATATTGCCACTGTATTCATCAAGAGATTTACAGTACTCCTTGTTCTTTATCTGTTCAATCGCTCCGCGCGCGTCCTTATCCCACTTTAGCTCTACCACAAGTGCCGGCTTATCACTGAACTTTTTCCTTGGAATATAAACCATATCTGCAAAGCCCTTTCCGCCCTGAAGCTCTCTGTACACCGTGTAAAAATTCCTTGCGGCATAAAGTGCCAGCGATATGGTATAGCTCAACGCGTTTTCATCATTGTACTGTATATGCGATGTCTCAAAGTGAGCCTCCTTTATCCCATCGGCAACACTCTGCTCCTTCCTCTGCCATATAGCATTCAATATATCCGCTGAATTTTTAAGTGCCCTTGAGACCTCTCCCCAGTCGGAAACCGATACCGCATTGACATACTCAGCGCGAATTTCATTATTGGGTATAAAAACGCACTTATTCTCATAATCATACCCAAGATATCCCAGATGTATCAACAGCGTGAGCACGTCATCCTCCGTTCTGAAGGTTGACATATCATTGGTAAAGCTTCCGGTATTGACCGCAGCTTTTTCGCCTGCCATCATGCTCAGAATATCATCCCTCAGTCCCGAAAAATTCATATCAATATAGCACTTAAGCGCCTCGAATGTCTCTGTCTGATTCCAGTAATTTCCAATCCTGCCAAATCTCATGCAGCTTACCACCGAACGTGGACTGTACACACTGATATCCGGTTCAAAGAAATATCCGTCATACCAGCTCTTCACTTCCTCCATGTCCATGCCATAGCGCTCACACAGCTCTGCCACCTCTTCCCCTGTAAAGCCCACATACTTTGCCAACGGACCCGGGTCAATCATGGAAAACTCATCGAACATGTTGAGCGCCGAATGTGTACCATATTTTTTAATAGGAAGTATCCCTGTCATATACGCAAGATGTATATATACCTTATCCTTCAAAAAACTTCTCAAAAAGTCAAGATACTTTTCCTGTGCAGCCTTATCCGTCTTGTACTCCCTGAAAATACAGTCCCACTCATCGATAATAACGATAAACGGACATTTCTTTTGCATATAAATATCCTGCATAGACCGTGCAAGATTCGTATTGTCAAAATAGCGGACTTCGCCATACACGTCCAGCAATTCCCAGAGAACACTTCTTTCCAGAAGCTTTATCATATCATCAATGCAGGTACATTGGCTTAAGAACTCCTGCATATTGACTGATATTACATTGTATTTGTTAAGGTATCTGTCAAAGCTTTCACAATGTGCTATCTCGAACCTCGAAAAAAGTTCACTTGAATCGCAATCCCTGCTGTAATATGCCGCAAGCATTCCTGCCGCCATGGACTTACCAAAACGGCGCGGACGGCTGACACATATATATTGCTGCATTGTATTGATAACCTTGTTCGTATAGTCAATCAGCCCGGTTTTGTCAACATATATGTCTGAATTAACCATTTTCCTGAAGCTATCATTGCCCGGATTCAAATAAACTCCCATTATATATGCCCCTCCTGAATATATTCGTCACACCATATAAGTTCTACATTTGTCTGATATATTTATTATCATATCACTTCCAACATGCTATTTCAACGCAAACTCTCATACATCTGCCTTGTGCCGTCCACCGTGTCATCGTTGAACACATAGGTTCTGTCCTTGGTCTTTACCACGACAGCCATATCTGTTTTGAGGCATACATAGGTGTCACATTTTCCATAGCCGGACACATTGAATCTGCCTATGTAGTACACGGTTCCGTCATAGCCGACCTCCTTCGACATATCCGGGAGTTCATCCAAAAGCTCGACGTCCGTTATCTCATCAAGATAGAAGGTACTGCTATCCCCTGCTGCCTCAAGCTTCGCTATCCTTCTTCCCCCATCATCGGTAGATATATTGAGTGCTACATCGGCAAGGTCATATTTCAGCAAAAAAATCGCAAGACCTATCACGAACAGCATTGTAACAGCAACAACTATCAAATCAACATTGCTTCCGGCATTTAGTTCAAAGCCTATTCCTACTCTCTTTTCATGAACTCCCGGTGCATTGGGATTTTTCTTCCCCATAAGGTAATATATATCACCGTCATCATAGTAGTTTACCGAAGCTGTCTGATTCTTGACCTTCCTTATGTTATCATAAGTGATAAAAAGTGTCATCATGCTGCCAAGCGAACCAAGCATTATCATTGCCGCCATTGACATCCCGAAAGCGGTATTGCTGTCAATGCCAAAAACAGCTTCCATTTCACTCGACAGCAAAAGCATAACCGCGATAAAAGCAGCCATGCCGCTGTGAATCATCATACATCTGCTCCACTCGAACTTGACACATTTATTTATCTTCATATTAACACTGCTGTCATCGCAGTAAACCTTAGTGCGCGACTTAGCTATCACAAAATACATCACTAAGAATATCACTGCACACATGGCAAAGCTGAATGAAACTACCGAAAAGCCTGCCGTGATATATCTGAATACACAGAACACAACACCCACCAGAGTTATTATTCCCCAATATGCACTCACCGGCATCCTGTCCTTATTGATAGTCACCGCCGTGTCTACTCTGCGAAGCCCTCCTGCGTTTTCCTCACTGTTATACCACTCCTGTGTTATCTTCCAGTTGTAGAGCTTCCAGCCGTATTTTTTGAGATTCTGCTGATAGACATACATCAGGGCAAAGAACCAGACCATAATATATACCATCTGTAGCGAAACATAATCATACAACAATAAAATCATAAAGCATGTCACAAGCCCGATAAGGCTTATCACTCTCCAGCTTTTCTTATATTCTGCCACAATTTCCTTTACCGCTTCCTCATTCCTGTAATTCTTAGGAATTGTTATCCCAAGATAGTATGAGCCATTTTCAAGCACCATGCTGCTGCCCATCGTAAACACAAGCGTTCCCAGCATAAATAACATTATCAATATGATAAATACCATAACAATCATCTCATCCACTCCCCTTCCTACTCAAAAACCAACTGCTGTCTATTGTATATTTCCTCACATTTTTTCAAAAACTCTTCCTTCTTCATGCCCTTTAATGATGTCTCTGTTATCAGAAGCTCCAGCTCAGCCTCCACCTTCTCCTTGTACTCACCTCCGAAATCCTGTCTGGTGCATACCTTGGCACCGTGCCTTCTGTCAATCTCAATGAAGCCCTCCGCCTTTAGTACTCCGTAAGCCTTATTGACCGTCATAACATTGATTCCGGCGTCCTGTGCCATCTGTCTTACCGTAGGGAGACTCTCGCCCTCCCTCAGCTCACCCCTGCCTATTCCTAGGACAATCTGGTTGCGGAGCTGTACATATATCGGTGTGTCCGATGATGTGTTGAGTTCTATTATCATGTTGTGACCTCCTTATCTGCCATAGCTGTGTGGGGATTCGGGTGTTAGAATATGCCAAGCTAGTCCGTGAGTGTATAACGTATTATGTTCATGCATATCAGCTCCGTTGTCCGAAGCAAGATGTTCTAAGAACTCTGATAAAGGTTTCTTACGTTCGCCACCGAAGCAAAGCATACATCCTTGTATGCATTGCTTCTGAACCGGCATCCGTGCCGGTTCTGGCTAGGGTGTGAACAGAGTTCTAAGAACATCTAAGCTTCTCCCAAAGTCGTGATATGCATAAACATAATACGTTATACACTGCTAGGTATATAGAGCTTATTCTAACACCCGAATCCTGTTAACATGTATCTTTGTATTAGTTATAGTAATACAAATAATACAAAGTGTCAATATTAATTTTATAATTGGTTTTATACATAGAAATAAAACACATTAAATACCACAAAAAAAGACGGCAGGATTTCTCCCACCGTCTAAGGTTTTCGTTTTTGTAATCGTTTTCAGATTATTTTCCCGGCTTGTATTCGAATGTAAGGCTTATGCTTGTGATGTTTCCAAGCTCCTCATTGTCGACGATACATGGGCCGACTGCGGACAGGTCGCCATCCTCCGTTCTCGCCTCAGCAGGAATCGACTTAACCCACGCATTGTAGATATTCATTCTTGTACATTTCTTGTCATCGGTTGTTGTGTATGGCTCTGCGACAAGCGGATATGACTTTCCGTTAATCTGAAGGTCAACAACATTGATTATGTAGCCCGGATAGAGAAGCTCACCGTTGGAAATACCAAGCGCACAGAACACAGTGCTGTTGGCATAGCCTGCTCCTGTCTTTGTAAAGTCAAGTGATACCGTGTAGGTTCCCTCACCTGTAATCTTTACATCCTCCGCAACAAGACCATCTGTCTTTTCGGATGGGTTATACTCATCGCCTACACTGTAGGTCACGCTCCAGTCATTAGAGTTGAACATGAGCCATGCTATAGCCTCATCGGAAGCTGCTCCCGCCGGTGTTCCGTTGTCAAGTGACTCAGGAGCTGCCGCAAGTGCTGCTGCCATCTCTGCCTTCGCATTTTCCTTTATTGTCTCCTCGTCAAGTGATGACTGTGCCTCGTAGCTTCTCGCCTTGTAGAGCGCCTCCACATCGGAGTCAAGCCAGCTAAGTGTGCTTCTCTTAAACAGGCTTGAGCAGTCCCAGAGAACAGGACAATAATTATATAAGTCACAGTTATCAAGGAAGTTATTGATAAAGTCACAGGTGTTATCCTTTACAGAGCCATCACCATTGAGTGCCACAGCATACTCGCCGAATATTACTCCGTAGCCGGCATCCGTGAACTTTGTCATCATCTTTAAAAGCTCATTCTGCTTCTCATAATGCTTTATCGTTCCCCAGCTTGAAAGGCTCGCTGAACCACAGTATGAGAACGGCTCATAGTAGTGAACCGAAACAAGAAGCTTGTTCTGTGCTGAATCGGTCGGCATGACATATCTGTCATCACAGGTAGTCTTGATATCCGTTCCGTAGCCTGCTATAAGAAGGAATCTCTGGCTGTTGTTTCCTCCTGTAGCTCTTACGGTGTCAACGAAGGTCTGGTTAATCTTATTTGTAATCTCATAGCACTCGTTTGTTGATAATGTTCCCGAATCCTTTGCTATATCCTGGTCATTGAGACGATCACCAAGCTCCTCGTTCGCAGACTCGAAAATGAGATAATCGGAATAGTTCTTAAATCTCTCCGCAATCTGTGTCCACATGGAAATATACATGTCCATTGCCTTCTGTCTTGTCTCAGCGGTCGCTGAACCGAACATTCCCCACCAGCTTCCGTCCCAGTGGTCATTGACTATGACATACATATTCTCATTCATGGCATAGCCGACAATCTCCTCAATACGCGCAAACCAGTCCTCGCGGATGGTGTAATCCCCGCTCTCGAAGTTCATGGTATTAGTCCATGCCACAGGGATACGGATTGTGTCGAAGCCCGAATTCTTCATCGCAGTAATCATCTCCTGTGTGGTAACAGGCTGTCCCCACAATGTCTCATAGCTTGATACAGCCGCATTAGTGCCGAGTGAAGCATGACCATAAGCCTCCATCGTGTTTCCAAGATTGATACCGTTTCCCATCAATTTGGTGAGCTCAACTGCGGTAAGTTCTTTTCTTATGCCCTGAGTCTTATCACCCTTCTTAAATGCCCCAAGCTCTGCGGCTATGTATACCACAAGCCCTACAAGCACTAATGACAGCACCACAATTATTAGTGCTTTTTTAGTTTTTTCCTTCACCTGAATAAACCTCCTCAATATTTTTATGTTACATTGTCCCATTCTCCAAAGTTCAGACAATGTCAACTTTATATGTATAATACACTTACATCTGATGAATTAAAACCATATAATCTAGTGAATTATTGTAGTTATTTTTATATAAAAAGACACAGCAGATAATAAGAGGTGACTCTAAAAGGTTATACTTTTTTGGTCACCTCATACTATCCGCTGTGTCTAGTCTTAATAATATTAGCTTTGCTATATCTTCCTTCTGTGTTTTTTCTTCCTTCTTTCAGGTATTCCTTCATGTATTACATCTGTATCCAACCACTGCTGAAGCTTCTCAATGAGAAGAGTAAGATACCTGAAAAGAGATTCCGTTGCAATGGCAAATACCACTGCAAGCATTATGCACTCTGTCGACATAGGACTCATATAAAACAGGCTCTTTAATACCGTGCTTGAAAATGCCAGTCCAATCACACAGAAAATAAATACCGTGAAAGTAAGCCTATTAAAAGGCTTGCTTATCTTATACATAATCATAAATCCGACAATTGCAAGCAGGAGTGTAGCCGCAGTCGCAATGCCATCCGGGTCAAGGCTGAAGGTATTTCCGAATACCACCAGCGCCCCGACACATATTACATCGGTAAGTCCACCTGGAAGTGCCTTAAGAAGCACATTTTTCATAAAATGACCTTCAATCCTCTTCTTGTTAGGCTGCAGTGCAAGGAAGAATGATGGTATTCCTATTGTAAACATCGCGATAAGCGATATCTGCGCAGGCTCAAGAGGATATGTCACAGCTGCAATTATCGAACACAGCGCCATAATAAACGAGAAAATATTCTTTACAAGGAACAGACTTGCCGAGCGTTCAATATTGTTTACAACACGCCTTCCCTCAAGCACGACCGAAGGCATTTTTGAAAAGTCCGACTCAAGAAGTACAACCTGTGCAGCCTGCGCAGCGGCATCGCTTCCCGATGCCATCGCAATACTGCAATCTGCATCCTTAAGTGCAAGTACGTCATTGACACCGTCACCGGTCATCGCCACAGTGTTGCCCTGTCTCTGCAATGCACCCACGATAAGTCTCTTCTGCTCAGGTGAAACACGCCCGAACACAACATATCTGGCAGCCGCCTCATATATATCCTTTTCGGATTGAAGCGTCGATGCATCAATATACCTCTCTGCGCCATCAATGCCTGCACGAAGTGCGACCTCGGACACAGTCACAGGATTATCACCTGATATAACCTTAATCCGTACATCCTGTTCGGCAAAATATCTGAATGTATCCTTGGCATTCTCCCTTATCGGGTTGGATAAAACAACAAGTGCAAGCGGATTCACCTTCTCTGTCAACGGCTTTCCGTCTATCACTCCGTAATATCGCGCGAATACAAGAACTCTTGCCCCTGTTTTTGAAAAGCCTTCTATTGTATCCTTATATTCACCATAGGCTTCCCTGAGCACCATCTCCGGCGCTCCAAGCACATAAGCACCTTCCTGATATGTAACGGAGCTATATTTTAATGCGGAGGTAAAGCCTGTATGTGACACAGCGCTCTTACCTGTTGTCTCATTAAAGGATTCCTTGAGCGCATTCATTGTAATATTGTCATTTCCCATCTCTGAGACAAAGTCTGCAAGCATACCCTCTATTTCAACCTTATCCCCACCGTTGAGTGCGCACACCTCCTGAACGGACATCCTGTTCTCGGTGATTGTTCCTGTCTTGTCCACGCACAGAACATTCACGCGCGCAAGTGTCTCGATACTCTTCATATCATGTAACAGCACCTTCTGTGTTGCAAGACGTATGGTGCTGACAGCGAGTGCGACACTTGTGAGCAGATAAAGTCCCTCAGGTATCATTCCTATAACTGCTGCAACCATGGCTGTCACCGCATCCGGAAAGCTCTCCATATTCACATTCATGCCCTGCCACAGCAGAAGTACTCCCATCGGAATGATACATATTCCGACCCACTTTAATAGGTTGTTGAGTGAACGTATCATTTCAGATTCTTCGCCTGAACCCATCGACTTCGCTTCCATGGTAAGCTTGGAAATATATGAATCGCGCCCTACATTCTCAAGCCTTGCCCTACATTCGCCCGAAACCACAAAGCTTCCACTCATGAGCGGAGCACCTTCCTGCTTAACAATATCATCTGATTCGCCTGTAAGCAGAGCCTCATTGACAAGTACACTTCCCGACAGCACTCTGGCATCGGCACATATCTGACTGCCCGCTGTGAATATTACAACGTCATCTGCAACCAACTCCTGAGTCTTTATTACACTTATCTGTCCGTTTCTTACAACCTTTGTCATCGGAGCGTTGAGCATGTTCATCTTATCAAGCACCTTCTTGGCTCTCAGCTCCTGAAAAATTCCTATCGCCGAATTGGCAAATATGACCGGAAGAAATGTAAGGTTTCTGAATGAGCCAACTATGATAAGCAGTACTCCCAACACCACAAAAATAAGGTTAAAATATGTGAATGTATTGGAAATAATTATATCCTTAACCGACTTGGTACATGAATCCATGACCTCATTATACCATCCTGCATTATAATGTTCGGCTACCTGTTCATCTGAAAGTCCATTTGCGGCGTCAGGCTCATATCTTGTAATTTCTCCCCTTTTTACAAGCTGTTCCTGCTGCCTTTTTATCCGCTGTTCGTCAAGTCTTTCCTGAAGGCTTTTAAATAACTTTCTTTCCTCGCTCACAGTTTTTAATCTCCTCTAATTTGGTTGAAATTCTTGATTTCACAAGCTCACATATCTCAGGCTTTTTCATTCCCTGATATTCGGTATAATATATAGGCGGAAGGTAATGAACCTGTGTTGTAACCTTCTCAAAAGTGTTGCTGTTCATCGACTTATATGAGTCATACACAACCACCGGAACGATAGGTCCCTTACTCGCCTGACTGCATGCGAAGCATCCGCTGAAAAACTCCTGAAGCTCATTATGATTGTCCGCATATCCCCCCTCCGGGAAAATAAGGAAATTCTGTCCCCCCTTAACTCTATCCGATACCTCCTTGATTGAGCGCACCTTAGCCCTTATATCGGTAAGGTCGATTGCAACTCCATTGATAAGTCCGCACACCTGCCTGCTTAAGAATCTGCTCGCCTGCTTTTTCTCCCACAACACACCACAGGGCTTATCAAGTGATAACAGTATTCCAAGTGCGTCATACTTGCCCTGATGGTTTCCGTACATAATATATCCCTGTTCATCAGGAATGTTCTCCACTCCGTACACTAACGTCTTAGTTCTCGCCCTCTTCTTCATGTGCTCTACAATCTTCATCGCAAATTCAAACTTTTCTTCATCCGTATACTTTTCAGGGTGCCTTAACATATACTCCGCTTTAGGAACGGCGTACATAACATAAAATAAACTCGATACCACTACCCATTTGAATCTTAAGTTTAACAATCCACTTACTCTCCTTTTCCTCACTCAAAATGCCCCACGAAGCTCTAAACAATACCCTGCTCTCCGTGAAACAACATCTTATTAAGAATATCACATTTTCCCACATTGTGCAAATCCGTGTTTTTCCCGGTGCACTCTATTGAACGTAAAAAATAAGGGAACACCTTTACAGGTACTCCCTCATTTCCTTTATGAGCTTCTCCTCAACCTCTATAACCTTCCCGACCAGCTTCTTTACATCCTCATCCGCAGCCTTATACTGATGTAAATATCTGTAAAGCGATTTAACACCCATGTTACAGCCATCCGTAATCAAGTCCGCTACAACCCTGTCCGACTCCTCATCGCCCAGCTTAAAGTTGGTCTTTACCCATGACATCATCTTTGCCATCGGATTAGGCTCCTTGCCCTCATCATGGAATTTCAAGAGAAAGGAATGTGTCTCATCCCCAAGTTTTTCATGTGTGCTCTTACTCTCCTCCAAAAGCGATTTAAGCTTCTCATCCTTAACGTGTTCTATCACCTCATCAAGTGAGGATACCCCCATTTTGATGCCTGCGTTGCACTGACGAAGCAGCTTGATTGTATCGTCTTCCATAGTCATCTTCCCTCCTGAGAATGTCCGTTATATAAGACTTCAATCATACTATAACCATTATGCTGCTCATTATTCATCGCTCTACTGTCTTGTCAAATTGAAATGCCTTCCATGACCTGACTGCTCACACTTCTCACAATACTTTCCCCTATATGACACCGGAAGGATGTTATTACACCTTAAACACCTTCTGAGATAGTTCTCCTTATTTCTGGCAAGCTCCTCATTTATAAGCTTTTCCGTATCATGCTTCGCTGTCTCCAGCCGTTCTTCATCCGTGATTTTTCCCATACGCCTTGAAAACTGGCTGTACAAATCAAGCTGTTTATAATAACTCTCTGCTTTTTCTAACAATGTGGCAGCACCTACATTGTCAAACTCCGGAAACTCCAAAGCTGTATCGGCGTTATAATTGAGACAATACGACAACCACAAGCCGGCACATTGCTCATTGTTGATGTCTATGTCGCATGATATAAGCTCAAAAAGTCTCCTGTTATCATCAAAGCCTTCTATCTTTTCCCTGTGAGGATATAACATTTTATATTTCGATACATACTCTTTTATATCCATCTTACGCACTGTACTGCTTTCAGGCTGTAATCTGTCCCACTCCTCAAGAATTATGTCAAGCGGCCCGTCTATATCAAGAAGAGTGCTCGGAAAGCCTATTCTTACATAGCAGACCTGATGATTCATACTATACTGTTCTTTAAGTATATCTATATTCCCACGGCTTAGCGACGTCACATACCCATAATCATATATTCCTCTTCTTCCGGCACGTCCTGCAATCTGTCTTATCTCATACTCATTGAGCTGCCTTCTGCGTGCCCCATCAAACTTGAATATGTTCATAAATACAATACGCCTTATCGGCAGATTAACTCCAAGACCTATCGCATCCGTCGCGACTACAACCTCCGTCTCACCCGACAAAAACATCTCAAACTGTCTCTTTCTTATCTGTGGCGGCAGACTTCCATATATCGTACTTACTTTTATCCCTTTCTGCTCAAGGCGCGCAGCCACATCTAAAACTTCTTTTTTTGAAAACAGTATGAGTGCATCGCCACGCGTTATATCAGTATTTATATTGTAAGGTCTGTCCTCAAATATAAGCTGTGTTGTTCTCTCATGGCGGACAAGCTCATATTTCTCATTATGGTTGTCAAGAATACTGCATACTACGTTCTCAACCTCCGGAGCCATGCAAAGATGTATCTCATCTGCCTGAAGCCTGAGTATCAGATTAAGCCATATATGACCTCTGTAAGGATCATTTATCATCTGCACTTCGTCTATCACTGCAATATCATACTTCTCATACGGCTCCACCATCTCGACAGTCGCAGCCATACATCTGCTGTTATCGGTATAATACTGTTCCTGCCCTGTTATCATGTCGCAAGGCACACCTGCCTCCATCATTTTATCATAAACTTCAAGTGCCAAGAGCCTCAACGGACCTGCATATACACCTTTAGCCGCACTCTTCAAGCGCTCAATCGCCGTATAGGTCTTTCCGCTGTTCGTTCCGCCTATATGAAGTATGAACCGCCTTTCACCGGGGTGTTTTAATTCATATATATCGTTCACCTGTAATTTGAGAACACTTGCAACTTCATCGTCAATCTTATCTTTAATATGCCTTACATAGCTGCTGTACAATTCATACACACTGTTTTTCGCCAGATTGTCCTGTGAATTGATCAGGTATTCCAGAAATTCCTCACTCCATCTGCACCGGCTGATATACTCAAAATCCAAAGCTGCTATTCTTTTAAGATAATTATAAACTTCATGATCATCAAACTTATGAAATCTCTGGTTATTTTTGTAGAGCCTTAAAGCTTCCGTTTTCTGAAGAGCCTTTAACGCAAGCCCCTTTTTCTCGGACACGGCAATTCCGTTCTCTACAGATTTCTTTATTCTGGCAGCCATACCATAAGAGTGTATTGGCTTGAGTTTAGCTTTTTCTATATCATCTATGTATCTTTTATCAAATATTTTTCTTGTATCTTCTGTCAAATATCAGCCGCACCTCTCTCATTTTCTCTATTAATGACGTTTTGTTTAATTATATCACATCGTGTATAAAATAAACAGATGTAAATTAATAATTTATGGATTAATGTGGGTTATGGAGTATAATTATATAATAAGATGTTTTTTGGGCAAAACATGCTATATAAACTTAGCGTGTATAACGTATTATATTTATGCATATCACGACTTTTGGGAGAAGCTTAGATGTTCTTAGAACATCTTGCTTCGGACAATGGAGCTGATATGCATAAATATAATACGTTATACACTTGTACATTAAATTGGCATGTTTTGACCCCAGCATCATAATAATTGATAATTGAAAACCCACTTCATAAGGAGGATGCAATGACATCACAGGAATTAAAGAATATTCTCAGGGATATAGACCACAAGAGCTATCCCGCATACAAAGCACTGCGCGGCAGCTACAGCTTCAACGGCTATACGCTCAACATTGAACATGTACAGGGCGATCCCTTCGCGGCGCCTTCACAGCTAAGTATCCATGTACCGCTGTCGACTGCCGGCTATCCTGAATACTGCACGGCAAATCATACCGCAACTACAGCATTATGCGATTTTCTTCTCCGCAGCTTCTGCACTGCGCTGCAGCACTATTCATTTCAGGCAAAAGGTTCAGGAAAAAGTGGGCTTATAGAAGTGTCTCACCCCGGACAGGAGGTGCTTGAAAGGAGCGACTGCGAAATCGCGAAAGACAAGCTCATTGTAAGATTCTTCGTCGGTTTTCCGGCAAATGGAAGAAATATCAATGCGGGTGAATTGGACAAAATAATTTTCACATTCCTTCCTGAGTGTGTTGAGAAGGGACTTTTCTACAAAAACCTCAACGCCGACAGATTGAAAAAATGGATATACCTCGCCGAAGATCAGGCAGAAATCCGCAGACAGCTCACCGAAATGTCCCTCGCCGCATTCGTCGCAGACGGCTCAATACTTCCGAGAGAGAGCGGCATTTCACAGAAGCCTATGAAATCGGCGGTTGCCTTCTCATCCCCGGACACACTGCGCGTGAAGCTTAACCTTCCGCACCGTGGAGAGATAAGCGGCATGGGAATCAAAAAGGGAATAACCCTAATAGTCGGAGGCGGTTACCACGGCAAATCAACCCTTCTCAACGCCCTTGAGCTTGGCATATATGACCACATTGCCGGAGATGGACGCGAGTACGTCATCACGGACAATACGGCAATAAAGCTCCGCGCTGAGGACGGACGTTTTATAAAGGATGTCGATATCTCACTTTTTATAAATGATCTTCCAAACAAAAAGGATACCCACTCCTTCTGCACCGAAGATGCCAGTGGAAGTACATCACAGGCGGCTGGTGTAATAGAGGGAATTGAATCCGGAACAGCTTTATTCCTTATTGATGAGGATACCTGCGCCACCAATTTCATGGTGCGCGATGCGTTCATGCAGAGAGTGATAAGCTCGGACAAGGAGCCTATCACACCTTTTACCGCTCGCGCAAGGGAACTGTATGAGAAATCCGGAATCTCCACAATCCTTGTAGCAGGAAGCTCCGGAGCCTTCTTCCACATTGCAGACACCATCATTCAGATGGACAACTACAATGCCGTGGATATAACAGAGCGGGTTAAAAGTATTGCAGCAGAATTTCCTCTGCCAAAGGACACCGTCTCAGCCTACACTGAGCCTGCAAGTCATCGCATTATGACCAAAGACCCGCAGGGCGCACCTAAGCGCCGCGACTACCGCACAGGCGCAGTAAAACAGAATGAACCTGATACACTGAAGGTAAAACTCCTGTCGCGCGACAGCTTCCTCATCGGAAAACAGACCATGGATTTAAGGTATGTTGAACAGCTTATTGACTCTGAACAGACTGCCGCACTGTCCATGCTGTTAAAATACACCGTTGAGCACCTTATTGACGGAAAGCGCACCGTCATGGCAATAGTCGATGAACTGTATAAGCTATATGAGAGAAGCGGTTTCTCCGTATTCATGGATGGCAGACCTCTATCGGGCGGATATGCAATGCCTCGCAGACAGGAGCTTGCGGCATGTCTTAACAGATACAGACGGGCATAAAACAACGCAATGCCAATCTTTGATTTTTAAATATGTAGTATTCGGGTGTCAAAACATGTTGGTCTAATTTATGAGTGTATAACGTATTATATTTATGCATATCAGCTCCGTTGTCCGAAGCAAGATGTTCTAAGAACATCTAAGCTTCTCCCAAAAGTCGTGATATGCATAAATATAATACGTTATACACAGCTAGGTATATACAGCATGTTTTGACACCCGAATCTATATAGCAAAATATAAATACCTCATTAATCAAAAAAACGTATGTCCGTTTACATCCGGACATACGTTTTTTATTGATGTATTAAATGACTGTAAGTGTCAGATTATCTCTGTACTCTTGCGCCAGCGCCACCCATGATAGCTTCAACTTCCTTCTTAGTAGCCATTGTTGTATCGCCAGGTGTTGTCATAGCAAGTGCACCGTGAGCTGCACCGTAGTTAACAGCTAACTCAGCGTCGCCTGTTGTCATAAGACCATATACAAGACCTGAAGCGAATGAATCTCCGCCACCAACACGGTCCATAATCTCAAGACCCTTGTAATCCTTAGCCTTGTAGATCTCGCCGTCTGCCCAGCAGATTGCGC
>JBNMLM010000042.1:0-19040 GCA_050874845.1 Eubacteriales bacterium
GAAAGAGTGCGGTTACAGCGTACTTCATTATGGGAAGAAGCAGCAACAGTAGAAACCGTGTGTTTGTCGAGGATGGAGAGGGGATCAGGACACAGGCGTTCGACCCTTCCAAGCTTGAGGATCCAAGCCTTATAATCTATGCACCTGTGCGTGTACTTGGAAACAAGACGATAGTTACCAACGGTGACCAGACAGATACAATCTACGATGGAATGGACAAGCAGCTCACCTTTGAGCAGTCATTAAGAAGCAGGGAGTTCGAGCCGGATGGACCTAACTATACACCTAGAATATCAGGAATCATGCATATCGAGGGTGGAAAGTACAACTATGCAATGTCCATTTTAAAGAGCAATAACGGCAACCCTGAGGCTTGCAACAGATACACCTTCGCCTACAGCAATCCTGTAGCCGGAGAGGGACATTTTATACATACATATATGCATGACGGCAATCCGCTTCCAAGCTTCGAGGGAGAGCCTAAGTGGGTTAAGATTGAAGGAGATATAGACACCTTCGGCGATATGGTCTGGAACAGCCTCAACGCTGACAATAAGGTATCACTTTTTGTGAGATACATCGATATTGAGACAGGAAAGTACGAGAGCAGAATATACAATAAGAATGTTTAAGGAGAATGGACATGAACGAGATTCAGTTAAAGTACGGATGTAATCCTAATCAGAAACCATCGAGAATATACATGGAGGACGGAAGTGAGCTTCCTGTAACAGTGTTAAACGGCAGACCGGGCTATATCAATTTTCTTGATGCGCTCAACGGCTGGCAGCTTGTAAGCGAGCTTAAGAAGGCGACAGGACTTCCTGCGGCTACCTCCTTCAAGCATGTGTCACCTGCCGGTGCGGCTGTAGGTCTTCCGCTTGATGAGACACTTGCAAAGATTTACTGGGTTGATGACCTTGGAGAGCTCAGCCCTCTTGCATGTGCTTACGCGAGAGCAAGAGGTGCGGACAGAATGTCATCCTTCGGCGATTTCATTGCCCTTTCGGATGTATGTGACAAGGATACGGCGCGCCTTATAAAGAGAGAGGTGTCCGACGGTGTCATCGCTCCGGGCTACACAGAGGAGGCTCTTGAGATGCTCCGCGCAAAGAAGAAGGGCGCCTACAATGTTATCCAGATCGACCCTTCCTATGTTCCGGCTCCTATCGAGAAGAAGCAGGTATTCGGAATCACCTTCGAGCAGGGTAGAAATGAACTCAACTGTAATGACGAGCTCCTCTCCAATATTGTGACAAAGAACAAGGATATTCCGGAGAATGCAATGATGGATATGAAGATTGCGCTCATCGTTCTCAAGTATACACAGTCTAACTCAGTGTGCTATGTAAAGGGCGGACAGGCTATCGGTATCGGCGCAGGACAGCAGTCGAGAATCCATTGTACAAGACTTGCAGGGCAGAAGGCTGATAACTGGTTCTTACGCCAGTCACCACAGGTACTTGGACTTCAGTTCGTTGACAAGCTTGGCAGACCGGACAGGGACAATGCAATTGACCTCTATATCGGCGATGAGTACATGGATCTTCTTGCCGACGGAGCATGGGAGAAGGTATTCAAGGTTAAGCCTCCTGTATTTACTGCAGAGGAAAAGAGAGCATGGCTTGACAAGAACACAGACGTTATCTGCGGTTCAGACGCATTCTTCCCATTCTCAGACAATATCGAGCGCGCGCATAAGAGCGGTGTCAAGTACATTGCACAGCCGGGCGGCTCTGTAAGGGATGATGCAGTAATCGAGTGTGCGGATAAGTATGATATGGTTATGTCATTTACCGGAATACGTCTTTTCCATCACTAAACATAAGGATTTTAACTAAAAAAGAATGGTATAAAGATATAATTAAGATGTCTTAATTATGTTGAATAAGGGCACTGTGTATGTTAAAATAATAACATATACAGTGCCCCCCTTTTTGCGTATATGCCGGACAGGCTTTTGCAGGGGCAACATAAGATTTGGAGGGTATTATGGTTAAAAAGTATGTGTATGGCAGACCTTTTGAGACTTATGCAGTGGTGAGTGCGGAGAATGTATCCGATGCCGCAGAGAGTGAGAAGAGAGAGCTTTTTAGTGAGGCTGATATGAAGAAGGCTTTGGAGCCTTACGGTGGAATTACGTGGGATGGACCTGAGGCTGGGAATGACGTGCCTGCAATGCAGTACAGAGTGAGGATGTCCGACGGTGATGTAGTGTACGGACTTGGTGAGAATGTTCGCGGTATCAATAAGCGCGGCTGGCTGTATGAGAGCAAGTGCAGTGATGACCCTAACCACACTGAGTCGAAGCGTTCGCTGTACGGTGCGCATAACTTCATCATAATTGCCGATGCGGACAATCCGGCGGCTTCTAAGGGCTTATTTATCGATTATCCGGGACGTGTGATATTCGATATCGGCTATCTTGACAAGAACGAACTTGTGATAACGGTGTGCAGTGGGAATTTCACAGCTTATGTTGTGTCGCCTGCTGTGGATAGTGCGGATGGCAGTGACAATCACCTGTATTCGATAGTAAGACAGTTCAGACATATCATCGGAAAGAGCTATGTTCCGCCTAGATGGGCGTTCGGATACCAGCAGTGCCGTTGGAGCTATATGAGTGCCGACGAGGTATGCGAGGTGGTCGATAACTACAGAAAGAGAAATATTCCGATAGATGCGGTGTACCTTGATATAGACTATATGGAGAGATACAAGGACTTCACTGTGAACAAGGAGACATTTCCTGATTTTGCGGATTTTGTCAAGAAGATGCGTGAAAAGCACATCCATCTTGTGCCTATAATTGATGCCGGAGTTAAGATTGAGGACGGCTACGATACCTATGAGGAGGGCAAAAAGAACGGATACTTCTGTAAGGAAGCAGACGGAGAGGACTTCGTAGCGGGCGTATGGCCGGGCAGGGTACATTTCCCGGATGTGCTGAATGAGGACGCGAGAAAATGGTTCGGTCACGGCTATAAGGTGCTTTTAGATGCGGGAATAGATGGTTTCTGGAATGATATGAATGAGCCGGCGATATTCTATTCGGAGAAGCATCTGAAAGAGGTGTTTGACAAGATAGATGACTACAAGGGAAAGAATCTTGATATACAGAGCTTTTTTGAGTTTAAGGGAACAGTCGAGGGAGTGGCTAACAACCTTGGCGATTATGAGAGATTCTACCATAGAGCTACGCAGCCGGACGGTGAGGTTGTTGTAAGACATGACCATGTGCACAATCTGTACGGCTTTAATATGACAAGGGCTGCTTCCGAGAGCTTCAAGGAGCTTGCGCCTGATAAGGATATTCTTATGTTTTCGAGAGCGTCATATATAGGAATGCACAGATACGGCGGAATATGGACAGGCGATAATCACGCATGGTGGAGCCACATTCTTCTGAGCCTTAAGATGCTTCCATCGCTCAATATGTGTGGATTCATGTATGTCGGTTCGGATATTGGCGGCTTCAATGACAATACAACGGAGGAGCTTCTGATGCGCTGGATGGGGTTAGCTGTATTCGTTCCTCTTATGAGAAACCATGCGGCGGCAGGCACAAGATATCAGGAGCTTTACAGATTCACCGACACGGAGGCATTTAAGAATATAGTTACCATGCGCTACGCACTCATTCCTTATCTGTGGGAAGCTTACAGGAAGGCTGTTGAGCAGGATACACTTATGTATAGACCTCTCGGCTTCGAGCACCCGGAGGACAGGGTTGCCGTTGCGACCGAGGATCAGCTCTATGTGGGTGAGGACATTATGATATGTCCTGTGTACACACAGAATGCCGTCGGAAGATATGTATATCTGCCTGAGCCTATGACGATGGTGAGGATGAAGTCGGCAGATGAGTACGAGCTTGAGAAATATGAGGCAGGACATTATTTTGTTGAGATTCCGGCACAGGAGATTGTGTTCTTCATAAGGGACGGACATAGAATACCGTTGTACAAGAGCGCAGAGTACGCTGAGGCAGTGTTTGAGAATGAATGTGAGTGGATTGGAGAGTAGAGCATGAACAGAACAGACTTATGGGATGATGGATGGAGCTTTAGAAAAACAGCGCTTGGTGTGGCGTATGAGGAGGCTCTTGCAGGGGAGTTTACGGCGGTGGATATTCCGCATGACTGGCTGATATATGATACCAACAATCTGTATGAAAGCAGTATCGGCTGGTACAGGAAGTCATTTACATTGACAAAGGAGCAGCTTGGAAAGAAGCTTATCGTGCGCTTCGGTGCGGTATATATGGATTCAACTGTTTTTGTCAATGGGAACAAGGTGTGTGAGTGGAAGTACGGATATTCGACCTTCGATGCGGACATCACAGAATATGTGCATGAGGGACAGAATGAGATAGTGGTAAAGGCGGTATATCAGGAGCCGAACACGCGCTGGTATTCGGGAGCCGGAATAATAAGGGATGTGTATTTCTCAAGCCTTGAGCCGGTTCATATAGTGCCTGATGGTACATACATCAGAGTGAGAAAAAATGAGGACGGCACATGGAAGGTAAAGTGTACGGTAGAATTGAAAAATTCTGGTAAGGATGTGCCATGTGAGGATGTCAAGGTAGGACTTGACTTAAGCCATGACGGAAGCAGTGTGTTCACCTTTGGGCATATTTCATCGCAGGGAAGCGACGTGTTCGCGGCAGGCTCTAGGGAAAATGCAGAGCTTGTGCTTGAGGTTGACAAGCCTCTTATCTGGGATATTGATGAGCCGAACCTGTATGACTGCAGTGTAACGGTAGGTGTCGGTGACGATACTGTACATGAGGTAAATCAGAAGATAGGCTTCTGCACCAAGGAGTACTCACCTGAGAAGGGCTTTATACTCAATGGGCGCAAGGTAAGGATAAACGGTGTGTGTGAGCACCATGACAATGGCTGTCTTGGAGCGGCATTCAATGTGAATGCATTCAGACGTAAGCTTGACAAGCTCAGAAAAATGGGTGTCAACGCGATCCGTACATCACACAATATGCCGGCAAAGGAGGTTCTTGAGCTTGCGGATGAGCTGGGCTTTCTGGTTGACTGTGAAGCCTTCGATATGTGGGAGCTTCCTAAGACGGAGTTCGATTATGCAAGATTCTTTGTCGACTGGGCTGAGAGGGATGTCGCAAGCTGGGTAAGACGTGACAGGAACCATGTGTCTGTAATCATGTGGAGCATAGGAAATGAGATATATGACACCCACCGCGACGAACACGGACAGGAGATAACGCGAAGGCTTGTCGGCTATGTCAAGGTAAATGACCCTGAAGGCAATGCGCCTGCGACCATAGGCTCTAACTACATGCCTTGGGAGAATGCGCAGAAATGTGCAGATATAGTGAAGCTTGCCGGATACAATTATGCGGAGAAATACTACGAGGAGCACCATAAGGCTCATCCTGACTGGGTTATATACGGAAGTGAGACAGCTTCAACCCTTCAGAGCCGTGGCATATATAAGTTCCCTTATGAACAGCAGATTTTGTGTGATGATGATGAACAGTGTTCAGCTCTTGGCAACTGTTCGACCAACTGGGGAGCTAAGAACAGCGAATACTGCATAACTATGGACAGGGACGCTGAGTTTTCCATGGGACAGTTTTTATGGACGGGCTTCGATTACATAGGTGAGCCTACGCCGTACCAGACGAAGAACTCCTATTTCGGACAGGTTGACACGGCGGGCTTTGAGAAGGACACCTACTACATATATCAGGCGGAGTGGACAGATTACAGGAAGGCACCGATGGTGCACCTTTTCCCATACTGGGATTTCTCAGAGGGGGAGGAAATTGACGTGAGGATAGCGTCGAATGCGCCGCAGGTTGAGCTGTTTGTCAATGGCACTTCTTACGGAAAATACGATATCGACCACAAGCATGGTAAGCAGTTGTTGGCGCATTACAAGGTAAAATATGTGCCGGGAACCATAGAGGCTGTGGCATACGATGAGAACGGAAGCGTAATAGCAAGGGATGTAAGAAAGAGCTTTTCCGATGCGGCAGAGCTTGTTGTGGAGCCTGAGAGCACACAGCTTACCGCCGATGGACGCGCTCTTGCCTATATCGACATAAGCGCTGTTGATAAGGACGGTAATCCGGTGGACAACGCAAACAACAGGGTGAATATAAAGGTTACAGGTGCCGGCAGGCTTCTCGGAATGGACAACGGAGACAGCGCGGACTTTGAGCAGTACAAGACTAACAGCAGAAGAATGTTCTCCGGAAAGCTTCTTGCGGTAATCGGTGCTAAGACAGAGCCGGGTGAGATAAGGGTAGAGGTAAGCTCAGTGGGAATGGAGACTAAGGTGGTTACGCTGAACGCTGTTGCGGCTGATAATGAGGTATCAGGTATTTCATGCATGGAGGATTACTCCGGCGTCTGCGATGAAGCTGGAAAAGAGATTCCGGTGCGCAATGTGCGCCTTATCGTAAAGGGTAGCCGCAAGCTTGGACCGGACAACAGACAGGTGGAGATAGAAGCTGAGATTCTTCCGCACAACGCGACATACAGGGATATTATATGGAAGGTTACGAATGACGCGGGAGTTGATTCTAACGGTGCAGAGCTCTCAGATGTTGAAATATCTGAGGGAAGTGCATACGCAGATTCACAGAAGGAAGGATTCAGAATACACAAGGTCTTAAAGGCGCTTGGCGACGGAAAGCACAATGTCCGCTGCTGCGTGAAGAACGGCAGGGATAAGGTGAGCCTTATTTCACAGGTGAGCTTCACAGCCGAGGGACTTGGACTTGCGGAGTTCAATCCTTATGAATTTATATACGGAACACTGTACACGGCGGCAGAACAGACGCCATCGGTCGGACAGGACAGAGGAATTGTGCCTAAGGGTGGAACGTATATTGCATTCGAGAAGGTGAACTTCGGAAAGAACGGTTCAGATGAGATAACCATTCCTGTGTATGAGCTTAACAACAAGCCGTTCCCTATCGAGATATGGAAGGGAATACCGGGCACAGAGGGCGCAGAGCTTATGGACAAGGTAATCTATGACAAGCCATCAATATGGGCTACCTATCAGGAAAAGACCTATAAGCTTCCTAAGAGATTCAAGGGTCTTAGTACAGTGAGCTTTATCGCAGACCATGATATAAATATCAAGGGCTTCAGCTTCAAGAAATACGAGAGGGCTTACGATGAGAACCTTGCGGTGGACAATGATGCGCTGTATGGTGACACATACACGCTTGAGAACGACGCCATAACAGGAATAGGAAACAATGTCTCACTCACATATAAGGGTATGGATTTCTCCAAGGGCGTACATGGCATAACAATCTGCGGACGCTCCGTTCTTGAGAAGAACACAATACATATCCGTTTTGCAAACGCTGAGGGCAGCTTAAATCAGATTGCTGAGTTCGTTATGAGCGATAACGCAACATCAGGTAATGCTGCAGGCAGTGCAGTGGGCGATGATGGTTATGTTTGCAGACATTTTGAGCTTGATAACGTGGAAGGAATATATGACGTGAACCTTGTGTTCCTGCCGGGATGTAATTTCGACCTTAAGTGGTTTAGGTTTGAATAATTTGTTATAGAATGGTATAGAAATAGGGGCAGCCGTTATGCGGCTGCCCTCTGTTTTTAATGATTGCGTAGGTAGGTTATACAAGTGGGTTACTATTTTTGCAATGGCGTGTGCATTGGCACAAATTCAATCTTCAACTGCATTCCCATGCCGGCGGCAAGCTTCTTTAAAAGCTTTAATGTTGGATTTCTTGTTCCGTTTTCAAGCTTGCTTATATCTGCCTGGTCGATTCCGGTTCTTGATGCCAGTTCTTTTTGTGTTAAATTCTGTTTGATACGGGCGTCAATCATTGCACGAATTACATCCATTTCAGGCTGAATATCATTCCATTCTTTTTTAAATTCAGGTTCTTTTAATTGTTCATTTAATAATTCTCTAAATTCACTCATATTCTGCCATTCCTTTCTAAAAAATCTTTTCTGTATTTCTTTGCAAGAGCAATTTCACTGGGTGGAGTTTTCTGTGTCTTTTTTACAAATCCATTTGTTAATATTATTCTTCCTTCGAAATAGAAAAAATACATAACCCTTGAAATATCAGAACCTATTTTTGCACGTAGTTCAAATATACCATCATCTGTTGCGTAAAATTCTGCTTTAAAGTTACTCATAAATTTCCTCCGATGTGGTCCCTCTATAAGTATAATATGGTAAAAATACCATATTGTCAAGCATGAAAAAACACCCACGATTTCTCGAAGGGTGCTGTAGATTTTCCGGCTGATATTCATTTTATAGCACAATGTCTTGATTCAATCGGCGTGACAGGATTCGAACCTGCGACTTCTACGTCCCGAACGTAGCGCTCTACCAAGCTGAGCCACACGCCGCTGAAAAGTATATTATCATAGTGTGGAAAAAATTTCAACTATTTTTTGATTTTTTTATGTTTGTGTGTTAATATGTACAATATACAATGACGTATTATATAAAACGTGTGGTATTAACCTTAACAATAGATGAAAATTGTTTTTTACATAGGAGTGAATGGATATGTTCAACAGACAGTCAATTCATATAGCAATGCTTCTGTGGGGAAGCATATTCGGAGTGATAGCTGCTGTATGCATGTTGATGAGCAGAAGCTTTGACAGGAAGAAAAGAATACTTATGATATCGTTGCAGGTCACGACGGCGTTTCTGTTGCTGATGGATGCGGTTGCGTGGGCGACGCGCGGGTATCCGGGGCTAAAAGGATACTATTTTGTTGTTGTAAGCAATTTCTGTGTATTCGTGCTCAGTGACTTTATTCTGGCACTTTACAATGCGTATATGAATACATATCTTTTTGAGAAGGGTGTTCCAAGGGAAGCTAGGTTCCGCGTATATATGGTGTTTATCCTTGCAACGACCGGAATTTTGATGAATATAATATCGCAGTTTAACCACATGTATTATTACATAGATGCCGATAACTACTATCATCGAAACTCGCTTCATTTTATTTCAATGATTATTCCGATGACAGGCATGCTTATTGACATAAGTCTTCTTGTGCAGTACAGAAAAAACATAAGCAGGCAGATGCTGATTGCGTTTCTGTCATATATGGCACTTCCGATGATTATGACGCTTGTGCAGATATTCTACTATGGAATATCGTTTGTGAATATTTCAATAAGCATATCCATGATTTTTATGCTGATTGTGTCATTCATTGAGCAGAGCAGGAAGCTTGCGATGAAGCAGAAGGAGGCGGCAGACCTTAGAATATCGCTTATGATGTCACAGATAGCACCGCATTTCATCTACAATACGCTGGCAGCAATCAGGCAGATGTGTGTGACTGATCCGCAGGCAGCACAGGAGATGGTTGGGGATTTTTCATCATATCTTAGAATGAACCTAGAGACAATAGAGACTAATGAATTGATATCATTTGAGAAGGAGCTTGAACATACCAACAACTATCTCTCAATAGAAAAAAGACGTTTTGGTGACAGGGTCAAGGTGGAGTATGATATACACGATACGGAGTTCCTTCTTCCGTCACTCACATTGCAGCCTATAGTGGAGAATGCTGTGAAGTATGGCGTGTGTAAAAAATCAGGTGGCGGAACTATAAAGATAACAACATATTTTGAGGAAAATGTTGACTATGTGGTTGTGTCGGACGATGGTACAGGATTTGATGTCAATGAAAAGAAAAATGACGGAAAGGTACATGTAGGAATTAAAAATGTACAGACAAGGCTGGAACAACAGTGCAACGGAAAGCTTGTAATTTCAAGCAGACCGGGTGATGGAACTGTGGTTACAATAAGTATACCTAGGGATAAGTAATATCGTATGCGGTTTTATGTGGTAGGCAGGACTAAGGTTTTGCAGAAGAAATACAGATTATCAGAATGAAAACAATCAGTATTATATATAATAGGAGAAAATAATGAATATTATTGCAGCAGATGATGAAAAACTGGTGCTTGACGGCATGGTTGAAGCGATTAAGAAGGTTGAACCTTCGGCACAGGTGTACGCCTTTACAGACCCGGGAGAGATAATTAAATTCGCAGAAGATACAATGTGTGATGTGGCATTTCTTGATATTGAGATGGGCTATATGTCCGGAATCGAGGTGGCGAAAAAGCTCAAGCAGAATAATCCGAAGATTAACATAATATTTGCCACGGGCTACAGCGAGTATATGGGAATTGGAATGAAGATGCATGTGAGCGGATATCTGTTAAAGCCTGTGAGCTGCGAAGATGTGCGCGATGAGCTTGAAAACTTAAGGAATCCGATTGAAGAGGCAAGAACCGGGAGTGACAAGCCGGTGGTGAAGTGCTTCGGCAACTTTGACATCTTTGTAAAAGGAAAAAGCCTCAGCTTCGAGAGAAGTAAGTCGAGGGAATTACTTGCATACCTTGTTGACAGGAGAGGAAGTGCTGTGACATCGGGTGAGCTGAGGGCAGTTCTGTGGGAGGACGCAGAGGATGATAAGAGCACAGCCAACTATCTTCAACAGGTAAAGAAGGACCTCGTTACAACTCTTAAGAAAGAAGGCATATCCAATATACTTGTGACATCATGGAATAAGTATGCGATAGATGTGAATGCAATAGAGTGCGATTACTATGATTATTTAAACAATAAGCCTGAGGGAGTGAGGGCATATAACGGAGAGTATATGTCGCAGTACAGCTGGGGAGAGTTCTTTAAAGCATAACTATAATATGAATGACGGATAACATTTATTGAAGGTTATCCGTCATTTTTTTATCTAAATAGAGAATAAATTTAAAATTTTTCCGAATTTGTAATACTTTTGTCACATTTGGCATGCTACACTTAGGTAAAAAGAGCCTGAAACGGAGGTAGTGCGCTTGGATATAGTTATCTACGAGGAGGACTCCAAACAGAGAAGTCATCTTAAGAACATTATTCAAAAGGCCGCACCGCCAAAGTCGGATGTGGCAGATTTTAACAATTCGGATGTGCTGCTAGAGTACATCGACAAAAAAGATTCATCGGTAGCATTTATAAGCCTTGAGGATGAGCGGGGAAGAGGATATCTTCTCGCAAGAAAAGTCAAGGAACGTTTTCCGCGAACCAATCTGATTTTTCTCTCACGGAATCAGTTGTACATGAAGGAAGCATTGAAGTTGAGGTACAGTGGCTATATATCCAGTTCCACAATAACCAAAGAGATAATACAGGATGAACTAAACAATTTGAGGTATTTATAAAGGAAGGAGAAAAACAATGAAGTACATTGAGATTGCAAAGAAGAACAGAAAGAGAATACTGTCATCAATTCTTTGCGCAGCGATGATTGCAGCGGGTATTGGATTCACGCCGGCAGTTAAAGTATATGCGGAGGAGAATACATCAGTTGAAACGGTTGAGAATTTAGATACAGTTGAAACCGAAGCTGGTGAGGATGGCACAATAGAAGAAGTATCCTCGGTGGTTGAAACAGAGGAGGCTTCCTCCGATGTTGAAGAGACTACAACGGAGGAAGCTTCAGAAGCTGACGAGGAGTTTACAGAGGCTTCCTCTGAGAATGATGAAACTCTTATGGAGGAGACATCCGCAGAGGAGATGTCCACAGAAGAGACATCTTCAGAGAATGAAGAGGTTACAACAGAGGTGCCTGCTTCAGAAAATGACGAGCTTACAACGGAAGAGATAATTGAGGAGACAGCTTTCGTAAATGAATATGATATGAATGACGAAATAGCTCTATTTGCATCGAATGCTATTACATTTGATTATAACAGTTATCCTTATGGAATTGTATCGGGTTCAACGATTACACTTACAACAGTTGTTAAGAAGGGAACACCTCAGACAATAGAATGGTATTATTCCGATTCTAAAAATGGTGATTACACATTGATTGAGGGAGCGAATGAGCTTTCATATATATTCACAGCTCAGGATAACACGGCTTACTGGTATAAGTGCAGTGTTAACGGATATGAGACTGAGGCTGTGCAGGTTATTTATGGTTCAAAGGATGCTTCAGGAAATCGGTTAAAAGTATACAGCCGTGGAAGCGGAGTCTCTGCGTGGTATATAAGCAATGGCACTATGGCATATACATCGGGAAATGACGCTTTCGATGTAGTGGGTACATATACATACACTGGCAGCAATGATGGCAGCGGCATACCATCACTTGTAGGTCAGACTATATGGATTAGTACAAGCTACAGAGGTGGCTGGACAAGAGTTGGTATCAAGCAGATGATATGTACATTCAGTCCTGATGAGCCGCATGCAGTTTTATGTACTGCTATTTTAGATGATTCAAGCACACAGTTTGGTTTATATGCGGATGTATGTCTTGGCTCATCTGATTTGTTTGGAAGTTTGGCAGACAATGCATCACTGAAGGCTATTATAGAAGATGGAAGGGCAACACAGATACAGATGGTTGGTGCTGCGACTGTTGATGATGCGAAGGTGACGGACCCTGCATTCGTATTGCAGTGTGTAGATACACCTACATCTTTTTATATGGGTTATTATGATGATTGTAGAGGTAAATATTATGTTTACAATACCAATACATCAGGCTCAGGCGTGAAAAACCATGAGATTGTAAATGGAACAGATGTTGTGACAGAGGTAGCGGGAATTGACTCAGGATTTGCAATGGGATGGACAGGTGTTGCTGCCGGAGGTACAGTACGTTTTAATTTTAACATCGGTTCCGTAGAGCAGGCAGGAGCACAGATTAAGGCTAATTCTCAGGTAACTTCCACTACAATAACAGTTACACAGGAAGAGGGAGAGATTGGTTCGATTTTATTCCGTTTGTATGATAAGACCACAGGCAACTATACAGAATGGATGGCTCCTGATGAGACAGGAAAGGCAGTGTTCAAGAACCTTACACCTAACCATACATACGAGATTCAGGCAAAGAAAAAGGATGATACGGATGATAAGGCAGAGTCCATGGGTGATTCAACAACGGCAATCGACCCATTGAAGCCGGGCTCAGGAAGTACAGGTGGAGCAGAAACACCTGAGGTTGAGGTGAATGTAACATATAATACAATATCATTTAAGAACCTCAGCTCTGAGTATCAGTATAGATTGGTAGATGAGGAAGGTAACGCTGAGACAAGATGGAGCAGTCCATCGGGTGATGACAATTCGGTTATCTTTGAAGGACTTTATCCGGGCAAGAAGTACTATCTTGTTGCAAAGTCCAGCGATAACAGCGAGACCGATAAGGTAGAGTATACAACCGAAGTCATGGTACTTCATTATGATGCCAATACTACAGACGAAGTAAGCAATGTTCCGCAGGATCAGACATTTTCAAGTGGAAATGTACTTAGCAGTCTTATTCCGGAGCGAACAGGATATGATTTCCTTGGCTGGAACTTAGAGGAAGATAAGGACAGCGATGAGGCTGCCTATAAGGCTGGTGAGCCGGCTGAGGATGTTAATGAGCCTACATTATATGCATGCTGGAAGCTTAAGACATTCTCAGTTAATATAAATACAACAGAACATTATACTATTTCAAGAGACAGTGAGACAGCCGGATATGGTTCTGATTACACATTCAAGATTGTTCCTGTTTCAGGATATGCTCTTAGCAATGTTCAGGTTACTGTAAATGGTGAAGTACTTGCTGACGATTGTGTTGTATATGATGCCGATGCGAAAACATATACATGTACAATAAAGAATGTAATTGAAGAAAAGAATGTAGCGATAGCTTATGATTATACATCAGCGGTGGTTGCTGCAAGGAATGAGGCAAAGGCTTTTCTTGATAAGATACTTGAGGAATACAGTGCTGAAATAGATAATATGGAAAATCTTTCAGAGGCTGAGAAGAATAATTATAAGGAGTCGCTCAAGGACAGCAAGGAATACTGGTGCGGTGAGATGGATGCTGTTACAGCTCCTGATGAGACATATATCATTGACCAGCATAAACAAAATGCATTGATGAATATGGATAGTATTCTTTCCGGCGCTAAATATAATGATTTAGCCAGAACAAAGGAGAATGCCAAGGCAGAGGTGGAAAGAGCTGCCAATGAAGCTAAGGCTAAGATTGATGAAATGTCAGACTTAAGCCTTGAGGAGGCAGAACTTGCTAAATCCAAGGTTGATGAATGGAAAAATAATGCTTTTGAGAGCATAGAGGCTGCAACGGATATTGATCATGTTTTCGATGCCAAGAATACAGGAATAGATAATATAACTGTTGAAGAGAATGCTGCGGAGAACCTTGATTTAGACAATGCTAAGGCAGCAGCAATTTCACAGCTTGATGCCGATAAGGCAGCAGCAGAGGAAAAGGTTAATGCGCTTACTGATTTGACTGAGGAAGAAAAGACAGCTGCACTTGCTGAGATAGAAGAAAAGTATAGCGATGCAAAGACATCTATAACAGAAATTACAGACCATGCTAATAAGTCGGATATAGCTTCTGCCAAGGTATCAGGAAGCAATAATATCTCCGAAATACAGAAGAAGGCAGAAAATACAGACCTTGCCAATGCAAAGAATAAGGCTGAAGGAGCTATTACTGATGCCGTATCTGAAGCATTTGCCAGAATTGATGCGATGGCAGATATGACAGATGAGGATAAAGAAGCTGTAAAGAGCAGAATCGATGGATATGCCAACAGTGCAATGGAAATCATTGACAGTGTAGCTGCTCTTGAAGATAAGAGTACAATTATTGATGCAAGAGATGAGGCTATAAATGCGATTAACGCAGAGGTTGACGGTATAGCTCATGTTGATTTTGAACATGCCAAGGACAATGCAAAGGCGGAGATAGACAAGAAGGCAGAGGAAGCCAAGGCAAATATCGACAGTCTCACAGACCTCACAGAGGAAGAAAAGACAGCGGCAAAGGCAAAGGTAGATGAGGAAGCCAAGGCAGCGAAGGAAAAGGTGGATGCTATAACAAGTCCGGAATCTAAGTCGGAAATTGAGCCGGCGAAGGAGAGCGGAAGTGTTGAGATAGTAAAGAAGGAAACAGAGGCAGCCAATACTGACCTTGGACATGCTAAGGATAACGCAAAGGCAGAGATAGACAAGAAGGCAGAGGAAGCCAAGAATTTAATCAATTCTTATGGCTATATCACACCGGTGGAGAGGGACAATGCTAAGAAGGATATTGATGAGAAGGCTGCACTTCTTAAGGACAATATCGATTCTATAACAGCTGCTGCTGATAAGAATAAGGTTTTAGAGATTAAGTTAGAGGCAAAGCAGGAAATTGAAAGTAAGAGAACAGAAATAGCTGACCTTTCAACTAAGAGAATTGAAGAAAATAAAAAGTCCGACTTGAAATATGACGAAGTTAAAAATAGTCAGGTTAAGGGTGAAGTTAAACTTGATTATGGAAACGGACGAATCAATGTCTCAATTGAGTCAAAAGCAGAGAATGTCAATAAAACCGATAATGTGATAACAGGTGTTCTTGTATCAAGCTATCAAAATATCGTAAATGCATGTCTCGATGCAGAAGAGCAGAAGAGTGTGGCAGATGGACAGAAGATTGATATTAGATTAACTGTAACAAGCCTTGAAAATGTTCCTGTGGAAGATAAGACTTCGATAGAGAAAAAGACTGAAGAGCTTGCAAATAGTATTGAAGGTCTTAAGGTTGGTGACTACATCGACTTACATCTTGAGAAGAGAATCGGAAGTGAAGCATGGGAAAAGATTTCGGAAACTAATGAGGATATAGTAATCACTATTGATATTCCGGATGACTTAAAGAAGTCTGGAGCAGCATACAGCATTATGCGTTATCATGATGGAGAGTGCACATTGCTTGAGGATTTGGATGATAATCCTGATACTATTACCATAAAGACAGGAAAGTTTTCAACGTATGCAATTCTGTACTCAGAGAATACGAGATTTATAGAGGCTCCAAGTACAGGCAATACAGCCAATAGCTACTTATGGTTCATGGCAGCAGCAATGCTTGTTGTTGGATTCACAGCAATGGGTGTAGGATTTACACGCAAAAAAGAGTGTAAATAAAAAGTTAATAGAAGAAGGATGAAAACAGGGAAAGCTGTGCACGAAAAGTGCACAGCTTTTCTGCTTTCAAGAATGCAATCATTAAGATGGATATTTATATAAAAAAAGAGAAAAGTACAAAAAACATATTGACATCTGAACATATATGAATATAATGAAAGTATGAACAGATGAACAAACACTAATATGTAATATTACCGTTATAGGTAATTGTGCGGCGCATGGTATTCATAAGCAGCGTTGTGCAGATACATAATAATTGGTGGCGAAGAGAGGAGGAGTTAGATGGCAGACAATACTGGAGACCAGATTGAATTTCTGGCTGCTCATGAAGATGTAGTGAAGCGGGTATTGGAGCAGCAGCCGGACGATGAGTATTTGTATGACCTTGCAGAACTTTTTAAGGTATTCGGAGATTCGACAAGAATAAGAATACTGTATGCCCTGTTTGAGAGTGAGCTGTGTGTGAACGATATTGCGCAGCTTCTAAATCTTGGACAGTCGGCGGTGAGTCATCAGCTAAGGATTCTCAAGGATGCGAAGCTGGTCAGGTTTCGCAGGGAGGGTAAGATAATTTTCTATGCCCTTGATGACGAACATGTGAGAAATATTCTCAGCATGGGAATGGAACATGTAGAGGAATAAGATGTAACAAATGTAACGATTCGGCATAATGGATTATAAAGATTTGTTCCGGACAGTTACTAAAATATTAAAATTAAAAGGAGGATTTTATTATGAAGAAGACATACAATGTAGAGGTTGATTGCCCTAATTGTGCAGCTAAGATGGAGGAGGCAGTTAAGAACACCAAGGGAGTTAAGGATGCCTCATTAAGCTTTATGACACTTAAGCTCAAGGTTGAATTTGAGGACGGAGCTGATGTTGACGCGGTTATGAAGGAAGCTTACGCTAATTGTAAGAAGGTTGAAGACGACTGCGTGATTGAGCTTTAAGCTTGGCATGCCGGCTTTAGCGGCTTATGCCGCAGAGCTGTTTTAATTATTAAATGTGTAGAATGTCAACGCAGACATTGATTTGAATATTTGCTGTCGGTGCCTGGCTCCGGCAGCAGATTTACTATCAGGCACATTTGTTTTACAGATGAAGAGAGCACGTATGGATTTTATTTTAGCTCAGAAAAGAGGCTTTTATGAATAAAAAACAAAAAACTATGTTATACAGAATAATAATTGCCGCAGTACTTGTTGTAGCGGTAACCGTACTTGAGAAAATTCTTGATTTGAACGTGTGGATTGCAGCCGTACTCTATATGGTTCCGTATTTTGTTATAGGCTACGATATACTTAAGAAGGCGTGGAAGGGAATATTAAAGAGACAGGTTTTTGATGAGAATTTTCTTATGGCTGTTGCCACGGTGGGTGCGATTGCACTTGGAGAGTTCCGCGAGGGCGTTGCGGTTATGCTTTTCTACCAGATAGGAGAGCTTTTCCAGAGCGTTGCAGTCGGAAAGAGCAGAAAGAACATTGCAGCACTTATGGACATCAGACCGGACTATGCGAACATTGTTGTCAATGGTCAGATTGAGAAGGTTGACCCGGATGAGGTTGAAATTGGAACCACAATAGTTGTAAATCCGGGTGAGAAGGTTCCTATTGATGGCGTGATAATAGAGGGAAATACATCACTCAACACAAGCGCACTCACAGGTGAGAGTGTTCCAAGGGACGCTGTATGCGGCGACGAGGTTATAAGCGGATGTATCAATCTTACAGGAACAATCCATATCCGCACTACAAAGGAGTTTGGAGATTCCACAGTATCGAAGATACTTGACCTTGTTGAGAATTCCAGTCTTAAGAAGTCAAGGTCTGAGAACTTTATAACGAAGTTTGCCAAGTATTACACTCCTGCAGTATGCTACAGTGCGCTTGCACTTGCGCTCATACCACCGATTTTTAACCTGATAATCGGTAATCCGGCTGCATGGCAGACATGGATTATAAGAGCACTCACATTCCTTGTTATAAGCTGTCCATGTGCGCTTGTAATCTCCATTCCACTCAGCTTCTTTGGGGGAATCGGCTGTGCTTCGACAAATGGTATCCTTGTCAAGGGCTCCAATTATCTTGAGGCTCTTGCGGACACGAAATACATTGTATTTGATAAGACCGGAACACTCACTAAGGGTGTGTTCGAGGTCACCGGAAATTATCCGGAGAACGGTTTTTCACAGGATGAGCTTTTATACTATGCCGCATACGCTGAGAGCGGTTCAAGCCATCCTATAAGTCTCAGCCTTAAAAAGGCTTATGCAGATAAGCTTGAGCTTGAGCGTGTGAGCGACATCGAGGAGGTCGCAGGCCACGGCGTAAAGGCAGTGGTTGACGGCAAAAAGGTAGCCGCAGGTAATGTCAAGCTTATGAACAAGGTCGGCGCCTCCGTCACATCGGAGCACGATGACGGAACAGCGGTGTATGTTGCAATAGATGGCGTGTATGCCGGCTGTATTACCATATCTGATGTTGTTAAGCCGACATCAAAGGAGGCTATAGCCGGTCTTAAGGCGGGCGGCATAAAGACTGTAATGCTCACAGGAGACACAGCCAAGACCGCACAGCGTGTGGGCACAGAGCTTGGTCTTGATGAGATACACAGTGAACTCCTTCCGGCAGACAAGGTCGCACAGGTTGAGAGACTTCTTGGTGAGAAGGGTGCGAAGGAGAATCTTGCATTCGTCGGCGATGGTATCAACGATGCGCCTGTTCTTTCGAGAGCGGACATCGGTGTTGCTATGGGTGCACTTGGCTCAGACGCAGCTATTGAGGCGGCAGACGTTGTCCTCATGGATGATGACCCTGCCAAGCTTGCACTTGCCATGAGAATATCGACAAGAACACTCAAGATTGTAAGACAGAACATCGTATTTGCCCTTGCAGTTAAGCTTGTATGCCTTGTGCTTGGCGCAATCGGAATAGCCAACATGTGGGTTGCCATCTTCGCCGATGTCGGTGTCATGGTGCTTGCGGTTCTCAA
>JBNMLM010000043.1:0-18854 GCA_050874845.1 Eubacteriales bacterium
AGCTTCTCCCAAAAGTCGTGATATGCATAAATATAATACGTTATACACAGCTAGGTATTATAAGATGTTTTGACACCCGAAGCCTAGATTTTGGAAAAATATTAGTATAAGAACTGCGGTTATATGCAATCTGTTATATTGGCAGATTGATATAGCCGCAGTTTTATTTAGAACATCTTGCTTCGGACAACGGAGCTGATATGCATAAACATAATACGTTATACACTCAAAGACTAACTGGCACGCGTTGCCACCCGAATCGAAATTATTAAATAAAAGTAAAAAGGTTCTGTTTTAGTTGTGACATGGAGATAAATGTGCTACAATGTAGTTATAAATACTAGTTTATGAATAAAAGAAAACCAGTGTTGGAAATGAGGATTTATTTTTTATGAATAGAAATGATGTCCACAAAGGATATATAAGTAAGATGAGCCCACATGACAGGGAACTGCTTGGTGCCATAGTCGGGCTTGCAAAGACCTGTGGAAACAATCCGTACACGGATGACACGATTAAGCTTATATGTGACGCTCTTTTAGCGTTCAATGAGGGCTGTGACAGGGCGCAGGCGGACGAGTGGATTGAGAAACTGCACAAAGAAAAGTACAATATTTCTCCAAGCTGTGCGGTGTGTCAGGCTCGATGTGGCAATACGGATGATTATGACATTAGCCTTATTCTGGGAGAAGAGCAGGATAAGCTTGATATAAAACAAGAGCTTGTAGCTCATTCAGTACTGCTCGCGGATGCAGCTATGCGAAATAGAGGCTTGTATTCGGATGAAGATTACAGGCTGGTATTGCTTGGGGTTCTTACAGTACTTTCATACGAGATGTCATTGAAGGGACTTGAGAATGCCGCAGAGCAGGCAGAAAGATGGGAGGTACAATAATGGCAGCTACCAATTGCGAGATGTGCAGTTATTATGTATATGATGAAGAGTCGGAGTGCTATGTATGTGATATGGATCTTGACGAGGATGACCTTGTGAAGTTCCTTCAGGGCACTAATGACAGATGTGCGTATTTTTCCATGAACGATGAATATGCCGTTGTAAGAAAGCAGATGTGATACTCTTTTCGGAGTGGACATTGAGGTTTTTAAATAAGACAACAGTAATCCTACTGGCTTTAGATTATGGGAAGCTTATGTTTGTGATATAAGCTTTAGAAATGAAAATTATTATAGAAAAGATGAGGTAAATTATGTTTCGTATAATTTCAGATGGCTCCTGTGACCTTGGCACAGAGCGCGCAAAAAAGTATGATATAGATGTGGTTCCGTTCTATGTGTCCTTCGATGAGAAGCAGTATGACAGGGAGATAGTAGATATAGGAATCCGCGATTTTTATGAGAGAATGGTTAAGGATAAGGGTGTGTACCCTAAGTCATCAATGCCATCGGTTGATGACTATGTGAAGGCATTTATGCCGTATGTAAAAAACGGCGAGGAGATACTGTGCCTCTGCATAACAACCAAGTTCTCAGGCTCATACAACTCTGCGATGAATGCCAAGAACATGATACTTGAGGATTATCCGGATGCGGTCATTGAGGTTATGGATACGCAGGTTGACACAGTGCTTCAGGGAATATTCACACTTGAGGCGGCGAGAATGCGTGATGCCGGATGGAGCCTCTCCGATACGGTTAAGAGACTTAACGAGATGATACCTCATTCAAGAATATTATTTACGGTCGGCTCAATGGACTATCTTGTGCACGGCGGAAGAGCGGGAAAGACTGCCGGAATAATCGCCGGAACACTGGGACTTAAGCCGATGATTATATTAAAGGACGGAGAAATCTACTCAGGCGGAATAGCACACGGAAGAAAGAAGTCCATGGTCAAGGTCATCGACCTTATGCATAAGTACTTTGCTGAGACAGGGGAGAACATAGATGACTATGTTATCGTTGTAGGCTTCGGCTATGATGAGAAGGAAGCGGTTCAATTCAGGGATATGGTTCAGGCGGACACAGGAAGAAATGATATAGACATATTCCAGATTGGTGCGACGATAGCGGTGCATACAGGACCTTATCCGCTTGGAGTGGGAATACTCAGGAAGGCGTTCTGATAATTTCCGCGTGAATGAGGCTGATAACCGGGTTATAAAATATATTGGTATTGGAGAAGGCTATGTTTATAAAGGATGATAATACCTATAACGATATAAGGGAAAAATCGTTAAACCAGTGGCTTGACGAGATGGAAAAGCATGAGGATATCGCGGTGCGCGGAGGAGTGAAGCTCACCCGCGAGTATGTTCAGCACTTGAAGGATGAGATAGAGAGATTAAAGGGTGAGAATGAGTTAAAGAACAGCTATCTTAAAAAGATGAGTGGAAGAAAAATCTAAATATGAACAATGAAATTCAATGAGAAACAAAGGTCTGCTGGGCATGCAAAAGTGTATCAGCAGACCTTTTTCAATTAATTAATAGGGATTCGGGTGGAAAAACACTTCATATACACTTGCAGATTTAATTGGCGGATTTTGTCCCACGAATCTTAATAGGAAGGCTGTGTTGTCGATGAACCATTCAGAAATAAATTGAAAAATTGACAGGTGAGTTTTTCGTTACAAAAAAGAGACATTTCATTACATCCTGCATAAATTTACCATTCAGTGTGTCGATACCATAAGCATAGGGATGCTTATAGCATAGGGATGCTTAGGCATAAATAAAAAGGCAGGAGGTAATCGTATGAGAATCACTAATCAGTTGCTTACAAATACAGCAAGAAAAGGGGGAATCACCCTCAACAGGAGGACGCTTCTTGATATGCTGGGGTACAGCTCAGCGACTGTCGGCAGCAATCTGGGGGCATACAGTTCAGTTAAGACAACGAGCTACACTAAGCTTGAGAAGGCTTCAAAGGAGCTGACGCAGAACGCAAAGAAGCTCACTGCTTCCGATGAGAAGTCACTCTTTGGCAAGGCGCTGATAAGCGGCAGCACGAAGGATATAACATCTACGGTAAGTGATATGGTTGAGCAGTACAATCAGACATTAAGGCAGCTTGGAACAACAGGCGATGTCATGGGAAAGCTATACAAGCAGGAGTTAGGCGCTATCTTTGAGGATAACAAGGAGGCGTTAAAGAGCGTCGGAATCACGCAGGAGAAGGACGGAAGCCTCACTGTTGATGAGAAGGTATTGCAGAGCGCGGATATCGATACACTTAAGAAGATATTCGGAAGCGGAAGCGATTTCAGTTCGAGACTTGGCGCAGTCGGCGGATATGTAAACAAATATGCCACAGCCAATCTTGACAGCATTACAAGCACCTACAGCTCCAACGGCACAGCGTACACGTCGGCAAGCTGCACAGCAAAATATAATTTTTGGGGATAAAAGTGTATGAGCGTTACAATTAATTTGTCATCCGGTGGAAAAATGTCGAGCATGCTGTCAAACAACAGTATGCTCAAGAGCACCGTGGAAAAGCTGCAAAGACAGACAGAGCGCGACAACAAGGTAGCTTTTTTCGAGGCGCAGAAGGAAAATCTTAAAAAGACAGAGGCTTCGGACGTAGAAGGCATAGCTAAGAAACTTGAGCTTTATCATTCGTATGAGGATGAGATTAAGGCGGTGAAGCAGGAGTACAACAGCTCACAGATGTTTCATGCGATGGATGAGGCGAGGGAGCGCGGCGAGAAGCTTGCCGAGGCTGCCAAGAAGAATAAGCCTAAGACCGAGGAGGAGAGAAAGAAGGAAGCTCTCAAGGAGGTTGAAGGTGATGAGTCCGGTGACGGCATGCTTTCCGAGATTATGGACGCACTTGATGAGATTGAGGAAAAGCAGCTTGAGGCGGCAGAGAGTACAGCGGGACAGACTGAGGAAGCACTGTTACAGGATAGTATGAAGGATGATACCCTGGTAAATGATGTAGCCGGAAGTGCGGAAAACGTAACGTCCGCTTCGTATGCGGAACAGGGGAAGACCGCTGAGACAGTAGCGGAGAACGGCAATGTGGTACCGGATAAATACATTCATAAGAATTATGTGCCGTTTGATGCGAGAATATAAAAAGTATGAGTGACAGGATGAGTTAAATCAGAAGAGCCCCCGGTGTGGAGATTGCTATGTGCAGTAAAGATGTACATAGCAGTCTCCAGCCGGGGGCTTTTTTATATAATAGGAAATGTTGTTGAAATTCTTCGTTATACTTATATTTTCACAAATCAGTTTTTGTCGTATTTCACCGACGGGCGGTACACCATAAGCGCGATAATTATAAGCACCGCCGTTGTCGACAGGCTGATTGGGTAGGCGAGCATGAGTGCACCAAAGGTTCTGTGTGCGGCAAAGTATGTGTACACCCATACGATTCTCACGGCGCACACACCGATGATTGTGAGTATGGCAGGTACCAGCGATATTCCGAAGCCGCGCAGATAGCCGGACATTATCTCATATATCATGCTGAAAATGTACGCGGTGAATATAAGCACAAGCCGCGTGTAGCCAAGCTCAATTACTTTAGGGTCGCTGTTGAATATGGACAGCAGCAGCCTTCCGCACAGGAGGATGACCACAATCGAGGTAAGGCAGGTGACCGCCGCTTCGCAGAGACACAGAATGAGTGTGCGCTTGCAGCGCTTTATCTGCTTTGCGCCGTAGTTCTGTCCGACAAAGGTTGTACATGCCTGGCTGAATGAGTTGAATATATAGTAAACGAATATTTCTATGTTGTAGGCAGCGCTTGAGGCTGCGATTACAACAGTTCCGAGGCTGTTGATTGCCGCCTGGATGACGATGTTGGCAAGATTGAACACTGCACTCTGTATTCCGGCAGGCAAGCCTATTCTGATGATTTTTCCAAGACATTCCCTGTCGATTCCAAGCTTTTTCACATCAATACGGATAACCTTGTCCGTGTGCATGAGCCGCACGAAGAGTACGGCGGAGCTGACGGTGTTGGATATGACGGTTGCGATGGCAACACCGTTTACCGTCATTTTGAGCAGCACAACGAAGAACAGGTTTAAAAGTACATTCAATACGCCGGACAGGGCAAGCGCCTGCAGTGGGATTTTCGTGTCGCCGGTGCTTCGAAATATCGCCGCTTCAAAATTATATAGGAATATGACCGGCATGCCGATGAGATATATTCTTATGTACATGAGTGCGTAGTCGAACACGTCATCCGGGACGTTTAGAAGGCGCAGTATATATTCGATGAACAGTTCGCCGAACACAGTTACTAGCAGTCCGCCGATAAGAGAGGTTATGATTGAGGTGTGAACCGCTTTCTGGACGGTCTTGTTGTCACCACGCCCGATGGCGTTGGATATTACCACATTGGTTCCGAGGGAAATGCCGATGAACAGGTTTAAAAGCATTCCTATAATCGGGGTGTTCGCGCCGACTGCGGCGATGGCTGCCGTCCTGTCAGTTGATGCGAAGTTGCCGACAATCGCGATATCTGATGCGTTAAAGAGCTGCTCAAGGATTCCGGTGGCGGCAACCGGAAGCGCATAGAGCGGAATCTTGTTCCAGATGCTGCCGTTTAGCATATCGAGTTGTTTTTTTGATGAACTCATAGAAGAGGCTCCTTTTAAAAAATCATATTGTGTTATTTTTTCATGCTGTATTATAAAGTTCATGCAATATAATAGCAAATACCTATTAACTATGATATTATATAGCTAAAAGGCATGATGGATAAGAACTAAGAAGGGGGGCACCTATATGGACATTCGGGTACTGCGCTACTTCCTTGCCGTTGCCCGCGAGGAGAATATAACTAAGGCGGCACAGAGCCTTCACATCACACAGCCATCGCTCTCAAAACAGCTCATGGAGCTGGAGACTGAGGTTGGCAGAAAGCTTTTAGTCCGCGGCAAGAAGAAGGTCACGCTCACACAGGAGGGGCATTTGCTGAGAAAGAGAGCGGAGGAGCTGGTTGCGCTTATGGAAAAGACGGAGCGTGAGCTTGCCTCCGATGATGAGGAATTGTCGGGAGAGTTATATATAGGAGGAAGCGCCACGGCTTCGGTGCTTGAGATTGCCGCGCAGTTAAGGAAAGAGCATGAAGGTGTGAGGTTCCATTTTTACAGCGGGGACGCGACAGATGTCTTAGAGAGGCTTGACCACGGGAATCTTGATTTTGCGGTTATGCTTGAGCCGATAGACACGGTAAAATATGATTTTATCTCACTTTCGGGCAGTTCGGAGTGGGGACTGCTTATGGAGAGCGGCTGTGAGCTTGCGAAAGGGAAGGCGGTGAGCCGTGAGGAGCTTGTGAGGGCACCTCTGATACTGCACCAGAGAATTGGATTGCAGGAGGAGATTGCGCATTGGGCACAGATAAGCCTTGAGCGCATGAATATCGTGGCAACCTACAATGTTGTTCACGGAAGCCCGATAGCCTTTGTGGAGAGCGGGCTTGGATATTTTCTCACCACGCGGGATTTGCTGGCACCGCGGCTTGACGATAGCGTGTGCTTCCGCCCGCTGAATCCGCCGCTCATAACGAAATATGCGCTTGTGTGGAAGAAGCATGCGGTGTTCGGGAAGGTGGCGGAGGCATTTCTTGAGAGGATGAAGTGACATCACCAGTTCAGCGGATTGCACTCATCCTCACGCTTTCCATCGGCAACCTCACGGCACACGTTGATTTTGTCGGTGAGGCAGACGATACGCCTCTGGGCTTTCTCTAAATCGTGCTCAGCCTGCTGTTTTAACTCTATTAAGATATCAAGTCTTTCGTTGATGGTGGAGGCACCCCTTTCACACAGCTCAAAGTAGTGTTTTATCTCAGGGATTGCAAGCCCGCTTGAGCGCAGGAACACAACCGCGCGGAGCCAGTTGACAGACTCATCGTCGAATATTCGGTTGCCGTTTTTGTCATGCTGTAGGTTCGGGACAAGTCCCATGTCGCAGTAGTGGCGTACCGTGTGGACGGTGAGATTTAACGTGTCACAGACATGCTTTATCGTATAATTCATAAAATTTCTATAACCTCCGCAAAATGTATTGACCTAGGGTTACCCGAGGGTGTTAAGCTAAATATATCACAGATATCTGAAAAACTCAAATTGAATGAGAAACGGCGCATAACGCGGAGTTTTACAGGTATCTGTTGAAATAAATAAGTAATTGCAAAGCTCAAATTTTACAGTAAAATTGCACAACGTACGGCTGATACAAACAGAGTTTCGCAATTATCTAAAACACAATTTTAATCGAAAGGTGGAAATTCAAGTTATATGAAAAAGGTTGTTATTTTTGGAGCGGCAGGTTACACAGGAAAATATATTACAAGAAAAATGCAGTCACAGGATAATGTTGAGCTCTCTGTTTTTGTCAGAAACCCTGATAAGTTCGGGGATATGAAGCTTGACGGAGTGAACATTATAAAGGGCGATGCACTTAACGCGGACGATGTTGTAAGAGCCATGGACGGACAGGACGTACTTCTGTGTTCGCTTGAGGGTGATGTGCGCACGATGGCGAACAATATTGCGAGTGCGCTTGAAAAGACCTCAGTAAAAAGAATCATCTGGATTACCGGAATGGGAATACACCACGAAATCTCAGGTATGAGGGGCATGATGCTTAACATGCTTGCGAAGAAAAGACCTGATTATATCGAGGCGGCGGACATTATTGCGGGCAGCAGTGCCACAACAACGCTTCTCAGGTGTCCGGGAATAATGGATGGTGACAACGAGACATATTTTCTCACCAAGGAGGGTGAGCAGCCTAAGCACGACAATATTGACAGAGCAGGTATTGCAAAGTGCATGGCAGATATGATAGAGGATGAGACGCTGGGCGCAAATGAGAGCTTAGGAATAACCAATTAGCCATAAGTTCCGGATTTGCGGGATTGGCAATAATCTGATTGCTTTAGTATAATAGATTGAAATAGAAAATTATTAATTAGAAGGAGTATGTTATGAAATCTGTTTTAATTTTAGCGGGAAGTCCGCGGCTTAACGGAAATTCATCAATTCTGAGTGATGAATTTGCAAGAGGTGCAGAGGAGGCAGGCTGTAAGGTTGAGAAGATACAGGTTCAGAGAAAGCATGTTGCAGGCTGTCTTGGCTGTAATTCGTGTTACAGGAACAATGGTGAGTGTGTGTTGAAGGATGATATGGCAGAAATCAGGGAGAAGATGATAGCTGCCGATGTGATAGTTCTCTCATCCCCGATATATTTTTATTCCATGACGTCACAGCTTAAGGCAGTCATCGACAGGACGTATGCGTTCTATCAGCAGTTGAGCGGAAAGACTTTTTACTTTATAATAACATGTGCCGCGCCGGAGGAGAGCTTTACGGATACCATGAAAGCGTCATTACGTGGCTTCACATGCTGCGTGCCTGATTCGGTGGAGGGCGGAATTGTGCTTGGGCTTGATACCAATGAGCCGGGCGATGTGAAGAATAAGGCGGCGATGAAGCAGGCTTATGAGATGGGAAAGTCATTGAAATAACGGACGGACAGTGGGAAGATAAGGTTGCCTTTTGAACCTGATTACAGATATGCAGGGTTTAAATGAGGGTAGCCTTATTTTTTGTCATTTTTGTCATGTTTAGATTGATAAGATATACTTATCAATATGAAAAGTATAAAGAATTGATTGATAAATACAACTGTTCTATTATTGAACCATAAGAGAAATTGATTCATGTAGTAATTTTAAAATGGAGGTACGGACATGGAGCAGAACCTGATTATCTATTATTCACGCAAGGGTGAGAACTATGTAAATGGCAGAATCGAGGATTTGAAGAAGGGCAACACGGAAATCTGCGCGGAGTTCATAAGGGACGCTGTCGGCGGTGATTTGTTCGAGATAAGCACTGTCACAGATTATTCTAAGGACTATCACAGATGTACGGAGGAGGCTAAGAGGGAAATTAATGAAAATGCGCGCCCTGAGCTCACACATTATCTTGATGATATAAGCTCATACAAGAATGTGTTTGTCTGCGGTCCATGCTGGTGGGGAACATATCCTATGGCGATGTTCACGCAGCTTGAAAGGCTTGACTTTAATGGCAAGAAGGTCATGGCGCTCATGACGCATGAGGGCAGTGGTCTTGGAAACAGTGAGCGCGACTTAAGAAAGCTGTGCAAGGGCGCGGTTTTTGGAACAGGCATGGCGGTTCACGGTGCCGACGCAGCCAAGTCACAGAAAGCGGTTGCGGAGTGGGCGAGAAAAAATGTAGAGTAAGCCGCATAGAAGCATAGAATGTGTGGAAAACATACAGTAGATTGGAAAACAATGTATATGCAGAGTAGGCAGAAATGAACAGAGGAGGCAGACCATGTCAGAGAGAGAAGTTATGCTTGTAACAGGAGCAGGGCAGATAAGCATGGCGATTGCAAGACGTATGGGTTATGGAAAGAAAATCGTCATGGGAGATAAAAATATTGAGAATGCGAAGAAGATTGCGGAAGTGATGAAAAATGCAGGCTTTGACGTTGAGGTTGCTGAGACGGATATTTCATCGAGAACGTCGATAAAGGAGCTGATTGCGAAGGCACAGCAGTATGGTGAAATAAAGCTGTTTGTCAACGGAGCGGGCGTATCGCCTAGCCAGGCTCCGGTCGAGGTGATTTTGAAGGTGGATTTGTACGGTACGGCGGTTTTGCTTGAGGAGATCGGAAAGGTTATTGCAGATGGAGGTGTCGGCGTCACAATTTCCAGCCAGTCGGGCTTTAGAATGCCGCAGCTTACCGCGGCGGAGGATGAGGCTCTTGCAATGACACCGACAGATGAGCTTTTGCAGCTGGAGCTGTTACAGCCTGAGAATATTCGCGACACGCTTCATGCCTACCAGCTTGCAAAGCGCTGCAATGAGAAGCGCGTAATGGCACAGTGCGTGGAGTGGGGAAAGCGCGGTGCAAGGCTTAACGCCATCGCGCCGGGAATCATCGTGACGCCGCTTGCGGTTGATGAGTTCAATGGACCGAGAGGAGATTTTTACAAGAATATGTTCACAAAATGTCCGGCAGGCAGACCGGGAACGGCAGATGAGGTGGCGAATGTGGCAGAGCTTCTTATGAGCGATAAGGGAGCGTTTATCACAGGTTCAACATTTCTGATTGATGGCGGAGCAACATCCTCCTACTATTATGGACCGTTAAAGCCTTAAATTAGTTAAATAAGATTCCGTTTTTATATGAAAAGTGATAGAATGGCTGTAACCGTAAGTGGCGGGTACAGCCATTTTTATACCGAAAATATAAAGGAGAACACAAGATGGAGCAGAAAAAATTAGTTGCATTGACCTTCGATGATGGACCTGCAAAGGGTACTACGGACAAGGTGCTTGATGTGCTTGAGGAGAATGGTGTGGTGGCAAGCTTTTTCCTGATAGGTAATAATGTCACCGACAGTACGGCACCGCTTGTTAAGCGCGCGCATGACATGGGCTGTTCAATCGAAAATCATTCGCGGACACACAGCGCGATGACTACTTTAACTGAGCAGGAGATTCTTGACGAGATAAGCTATACCTCGGATGTTATTTGGAAGCTTACAGGAGACAAGCCACAGTTTTTCAGACCACCGTACATTGACCACGATAAGAAAATGTATGACATTATCGACCTCACCTTTATCTGCGGCTATGGCTGTGAGGATTGGCTTCCTGAGGTGTCGGCAGGGGAGAGGGCACAGAGAATACTTGCGCAGGCTAAGCCGGGATTTATTATTCTCATGCACGACATGCAGGGGAATGTGCAGACGGTTGAGGCGATAAAGACCATTATTCCTGAGCTGAAAAAGCAGGGCTATGAGTTTGTCACAATCCGTGATTTGTTTAAGAGGAGTGGGGCTGCGCCGGAGAGAAATACTATATATATGGAAGTAACTGGTTCTAAATAGCATAGAAATTCAGCTTAGGCAGTCCGGAAAATAATTGCGGCAATATTGACATAAAACTATTCGTAATATATACTACATCTAAAAATAATCAGACATTACGGAGCAGAAATGTTATTAGGAAACAGGATAATCCCTATATTAGACCCACACGATGACCTTAGATTCAACTAATAATAATTGAATTTAAGGAGAGAAATAAATGAAAAATCCATTGAAAGAACTCACACCGAAGGAATGGTGTCTATGGGGTGTGTCCCTTTTTATTGTAACAGTTTCTAATATTATCGGAGGAGAGGTTGACCTGCTGACATTAGTCGCGACATGGGTAGGAATTACGTCACTGATATTCGCTGCGAAGGGCAATGTGTTTGCTCAGATACTTATGATCGTATTCAGCATTCTGTATGGAATCATATCTTTCCGTTTCCGCTACTGGGGCGAGATGATGACCTATCTTGGAATGTCAATGCCTATGGCAATATGGTCGACAATTACATGGATGAAGAATCCATCCGAAGGTAACGATGGAGAGGTAGCAATACGCAAGCTGGAGATGAGACATTTTATCTTCCTTTTTGCGCTGAGTGTTGTTGTGACAGGAGCGTTTTATTTCGTGCTGCGGGCACTTGACACTCCGAATATTGTATTCAGTACGATTTCAGTCACAACCAGCTTTCTGGCGGCATCACTTACAATGCTGCGTTCGTCATATTATGCACTTGGGTACGCGGCGAATGATTTGGTGCTTGTTGTGCTGTGGAGTCTTGCGGCAATGCAGAATCCGGTCTATACGCCTGTTGTCATCAATTTCCTGATTTTCTTTATGAATGATATGTATGGTTTTGTAAGCTGGAAAAAGAGGGAGAGCGTACAGGCGAATGTGTGATTTGTGTTAAATGATAATCACAGAGGAACCCCGGTTATTTATAGCCGGAGTTCCTTTTATTAAGTAATAGAAGTGTTATAAATTGAGGAGGAAAAACAGCATGGAAACAAGAGTTGAAGAGGCAGCAAAGAAAAAGCAGTGTGGTTTTAACTGTGCACAGGCGGTGGCGTGTACATACTGCGACCTTGCGGGAATTGATGAGGAGACAATGAAGAATCTGAATCAAGGCTTCGCGGTCGGAATAGGTGTGAGCATGGAGGCGACCTGCGGTGCGATTATCGGAGCAGTCAACGTGCTTGGAGCAATCAATAAGAACCCACAGAAAACGATGAAGAGTGCGAGGAACATAATCACCTCCTTCAAGGAGCAGAACGGCACTGTAATCTGCAAGGAGCTAAAGGGAATTTAGGATGGAGTTGTAAAGAGGGAGTGCATTGACTGCGTTAGGGATGCGGCAAGGCTTCTTGAAAATGAATTAGGTTAATGAGCCACAGGTTATGGAAAATGTGACATTTGGGGAGATTACATCAGGTTGGTGGATATGAGGAAATCAAATGCCTTTTAAGCATAGGAATACATACAATATAAGTATTAGACATAATCATATAAGGATTTATAATAAATGTGTAGGATGTTAAGATTATATCCTGCACATTTTTTACATAGTTTTGGAGGTGTTGGCTGTGGGTAAGAAATTGGTAGCATATTTTAGCGCGAGCGGCGTTACAAAAAAGGTCGCAGGCATGGTAGCTGAGGCGGCAGGCTGTGATTTGTATGAGATTGAGCCTAAGGTGCCTTACACGAAGGCTGATTTGAACTGGATGGATAAGAAGTCGAGAAGCAGCGTGGAGATGAGTGATAAGAAAATCAGACCGGAGCTTGCAGATAACGATATCGACATCAGTCCTTATGATGAGATAATTATTGGTGCTTGAGTTATAATTGGGACAAGTTAGAAGAAACCCAGTAAAATCAAGGGGTTGGAACTAATTTAGTCCTTATTTTTATACCTTTAAATCGGTACAGGATAGGGCAGCGCTGACATATCAATCCGAAATATGACCATTACATAGAGCAGTTCAGATTCATGGGCTGAGTGTGCTTTGTGTACCCAAGAGAGGTGAAAATTGAATAGTAATAATTTTAGGTAGGACTAAATTAGCTTTGCACTGAAAAGTGTATCCGGCTGTGTGTCCTGCCTTTTTTTATTGGAAAGGAGCAGGAGATGGCAGAAAAGAAGCTGATTTGGTCTGAATGTAAGTCATCTCACAAAAAGAGAGGTGGCTGTATATGAAAGTATTTATAGTAGTAGCAGTAATTATTGTAATAATCTGTTTGTTTTGTCTTATGAAAGCAAAAGCAGAAGGTGATCGAATATATGATGAAATCGCTGGCAGATATTTCAAAGACAAGGAAAATAGGATAGAAACACAAACCGAAAGGTATGGGTAGCTGTATGAATAAAAATTGTAAGATTTGGAGGAACAGAAAAATGAATAACAAGTTAGAAGTGATAGGAATTGACCACGGCTGGTCAATGATGAAAACCGTAACTCAGGTATTTGTCACAGGGGTAAAGGAGATTACAACTACTCCGGCACTTTTTGGAGATGTTCTTGAGTACGATGGTAAATATTACAAGATTGGAACAGTAAGGCAGGAAGTGAAAGATACAAAGGTTGAAGATGACAGCTTTTATCTTTTGACACTGGCAGCAGTCGCAAAGGAATTGAAGAAAAGAGGATTGTCAGATGCAAAGGTATTTCTTGCAGTAGGACTTCCACTTACCCGATTTGGAGCAGAGAGAAATAACTTTATTAAATACCTGACCAAGAATAAGCGTGTTGATTTCAGATATGAAAATGAAGCATACCATATTGAGATTGACGATGTGGCGGTATTCCCACAGTGCTATGCGGCAGTGGTTGACAAGATACCGACTATGGCAAAGAAAACGCTGGTTGTTGATATCGGTAGCTGGACAATAGATATTATGCCCGTGATTAACAAGTCACCGGACGAATCAAAGTGTGTTACCGTGCCGAGAGGACTTATTACCTGTATGCGTTCTATCAATGAGCAGTGTGTAAGACAGCTCAACGGGGAAGTTGATGAAACAGAAATCCAGAATATTATGCGATATGGCAGGTCTGATATAGATGATGAATACCTTGCGATTATCAAGGCTGAAATAGAGGATTTTGTTGAAAAGGTATATAACTCAATCCGTGAGTTTGGTTATAACCTTAAAACTACACCGATTGTATTTGTAGGTGGCGGGGCAGTGGTAATGAAGAATTTCAGCAATCACGAAGCAAAGAATATCTCTTATATCCTTGATGTAAAGGCAAATGCCAGAGGATATGAACAGCTTGCCATTATGGGACTGAAAACCGCTAAGAGACTTGCATAGGGGGTAGTCATATGGCACGAAGGCATATTATGGAGAGCACATTCCGACTGAATCTGCTCAATCCTCAACACGCTAAAATCAATGAGGTCATAAAAGGGCTTAATCCAAAGATATATAAGTCAAAGAATCAGTTCCTGATTGAAGCCTGTGAGTTTTATATTGACCACTATGGAGAGGATGATATTCCCTCCAAAGAGGAAAAGAGATATGAACAGTTTGTAACGAGGGACGAGATAGAAAAGATAAAAAAGGAAATTGAGTATTCTGCAATGAGTGAGGCAAGAAAAGAGGTCATTTCTTTACTTGGGGGAGCTTTGGCGGGAGTGAAGAACAGCCAGCCAGTAGTGATTGCAAACCCACAGGAAGATATGGAAGAACAGCCGGAAGAAGATGTTATGAATGATTCAGATGTTGCAGGATTGGCAATGGGATGGATGTTGAAAGGAGATTGATTATTATGAGAAGAATTGCAGGAGCCGTAGGAACCGCTGTTTTACAGATACTCAAGTGGATGCTGAAAATTGTTCTTGGAGCATTAAAGCTGTTCTTGGGACTTGTCAGGTTAGTTCTTCTTCTATTCTGTCTGATAGCAAGAGTATTTCTTTCATTCGTAAGAATGGGAACATTTTGAGGGGAGGTGAGACTATGGAGGTAAAAGGCTTCTTTCCTGCTTACAGGAAAAACAGAAGACTTGTGAAGTATTTCTTTAAATTTAAGAAATTGTTATAATCAAGGAGGTTAAAATGCACAGAATACGGGATTGTCCGGAATGAGCTGACGGGTATATCAAAGAGAAAATAAAAACGATCAACCTTGCGGGGGAATGTAAGCCAATGACTTATGTTCCCCCGCTTTTTTTATTTGGAGGATAAGCAGATATGATGAATTATGAGATTTTTAAGGAAGTAGTAAAAGAAAAGTTTATGGACTATATGCCCGACAGTTTTAAAGGTATGGAGCTTATAGTTAGACCTGCGGAAAAGGTAAATATGACATATGATGCTATCAATATTAGAGGGGAAGATACTACTATTTCTCCTACTATTTATATCAACGATATGTATGAGAAATATCAGAGCTGTGGTGATCTGGAGGAAACACTGATGGCGGCATGTGACCTTATGGCAATGGAGTTTGCAAAGACACCGCAAGTTGTTGATGTTGACAGCTTATACAAAGATGCAGATGAAAAGGTAGTATTCCAGCTTATCAATACGGAACAGAACAAGTCATTTCTGGAGCAGGTGCCACATAGAGAATTTCAGGATCTTTCCATTATCTATAAACTTGTGGTAAATGCGGATACTGAAAGTATTCAGAGTATAAAGGTTACGAACAGCCTTGCGGAAAGACTTGGAATGAATGAGGAGCAGCTTTTTAAATATGCGGCTGAGAACACAAGAAGAATCTTACCGCCAAGAATAAGAAATATGAATGATGTTATGAAAGAGATGTTTTTAAGTGACGGGATGCCGGAGGAGATAGCAGAGATGATGATCAGGGAAGTTCCACCGGAGCAGACTCTGTGGATAATCTCCAATAACAGGGGAATTGACGGTGCAGTATCAATGCTTTATGAGAATGAGCTTCACGAACTGGCAGAAAACCTTGAAAGTGATCTGTATATCCTGCCTTCAAGTGTGCACGAAGTTCTTGCGGTGTCTACTGAGCTGACAGATCCGGAGGAACTTGCACAGATGGTGGCAGAGGTGAATATGCAGAAGGTGGCATTGGAAGAACGACTTTCCAATCAGGTGTATCACTATGATAAAGATTTAAGAAAACTCACGCTTGCAACAGATACACCGAACAAGAGCCTTGATGGTATCGTTGCAGAGCCGCAGCTTGTATATGACGCAAAGGAAAAGGCGAGATAGGAGGCAGTTATGGAGCAGGAACTTACCGTAGAAGAACTGATTGCTCTTATAAACAGCCAGAAAGGTGACTTTATTATCCGTATTGAGTTTGGAGAGGAGGCGGATTCCTGTGACAGAGAAGAACGACTTCAAACTTGATGTTGTATCCATAAGGCTTGTAAAGGAGGCTCCGATTTATTCGGAGCAGTCCTTTAACAAGCCGGAAGAAGTAGCTGCTGTAATGGGGGACTGTATGTGCCAGTTCGACAGGGAAGTGGTGTGTGTTGTAAATCTCAGCTCCGACTTAAAGCCTATCAATGTGCATTTTGCAAGTGTCGGTTCGCTGAATGAAGCGATGGCACACCCAAGAGAATTATTTAAGGCAAGTATTTTAAGTAATGCTGCCAGTATGATGTTGATCCACTGCCATCCGTCGGGGAATATATTTCCCAGCAAGGCAGACACGATGATGACGGACCGTATGAATAAGCTGTGTGAGCTTATTGGAATCCCTCTTTTGGATCATATCATCGTGGGAGGGGATAACCGTGCCTTCTTCAGTTTCAAGGAAAAGGGAATGATTGATAATCCAAGAATTACACTCAGTACGGATTACAGGAACCTTGATATTAAGTCACCGCTTGTGGCAGAGCAGGGAAAGGCAAGGTGAGAGTATGGAAGGAAGATTTACAGAGGAGGAACTTGCCATAGCAAAGAGCGTAGATCTTTGTGCCGTTGCAGAAAGCCTCGGTTATACCGTAAAGAGGATTGGAAAATATCACACCTTAAAGGAAATGGACTCAATCCGTATCTATGACCGCAGTCATTGGTACAGATGGTCAAGGCAGTTTGATAAGGGAAATAATGGCGGCTCACAGATAGATTTCCTCCGTGTATTTGGCGGAATGAGTGTAAAAGAGGCTGTATTCTGGCTCTTGGATTTTGCCGGATACCGGAGAATTGAAAGCACGGGAAAGCAGCCGCTTGTTCATCAGGTCACAAAGAAACAGCCACAGGAAAGAAAGCCTTTTGTGCTTCCGCAGCCAGCAGGGGATAACTCCTACCTGATATCCTATCTTAACAATGAGCGTGGAATCAGTAAGGCAGTGATAGAACTGTTTTTAAAGGAAAATCTCATATATGAGAGCAGGCATTATCACAACATTGTCTTTAAAGGAAATGACAAGAATGGAGTAACCAGATTTGCAAGTATGCGTGGTGTATTTGATAAACAGGGAAAACCATTCAAGTGTGATGTGGAGGGGAATGATAAGAACTATGGATTTAATGTGGTGAATGTAAACAGTACAGAGCTTGTTGTATTCGAGGCAGCAATCGACCTTATGAGCTATGTGGATATATTTGCCGACCATGAATCAAATAAGCTGGCTCTTGGAATGCTTGCAGACGCCCCGCTTGAAACTTTTCTCAGGGAACACCCACAAATTTCTTTTATCCGTTTCTGCCTTGATGGGGATTCACCGGGCAGGAAAGCAGCCGCAGAACTTATGGGAAAATACTATGGACTGGGCTATGAGGTTGAGGACTGTCCGCCACCAGCAGGCTATAAGGATTACAATGAATGGCTTGTTGCAACAAAATTTCATCTTGCAGATCAGAAAAAGGAGCAGATGACCATAGCCAGACAGTGCCATTAAAAAGTGGTGGTAAAAAGCAGTGGTTTTTACGGAAGATGGTGGAACAAAGCGGTGGTTTTTTCAAAAAGTGATAGAACAAAGTACCACCACTTTCCGATGCTGTTTTTTCCTATGAATATCAATTATAAAAAGTGGTGGCATAAAGCGGTGGTTTTTACCGGAAATGGTGGTAAAAAGCGGTGGTTTTATTCAAAAGTGGTGGAACAAAGTGCCACCACGATATATTTTGCAGGGGTATTAGGGGAATGTTCCCCTAACTAGATGGCATCAGGACAGAGATGTCTCTGATGCGTATCTAGCAGTCGCCGGGGAATTACCGGTGACTGGAGCCATAGTGAATATCTACGAAACACGGATAAGGAGGTGCAAGGCAGCAATGGACAGGAAAATAACACTTTTTTCAGAACCGGAGGAACTTGTTGCATGGGCAGAAGTATATGATAAGCAGCTCAACCCTTCGATAGAAGATGCAGAAATTCTTCTTAATTATATGGAAGGACACGATTACGCAATCGGAACGGACGCAGAGGGAAAGATGTACCGACAGGATATGGCAGAAGAAAACGGTGAGATAGAGCCATTTCCGATAGACGATGTGATTGATAAGGTGTGTGAGTGGAATTATGACCTGATACTTCACGCAGAGGCAAAGAAAGATGATCCGAAAGATTTTCAGGAATACTGCAAATTTCAGGAAAAGTATGACAGCTTAAAGGCAGATGAGAGGGTGTTAGACCGATTGTTTGATAAAACCAGTCATGTAAAGGAGATTGATGCTGTTGCAACGGCACTGGTGGAAGTCAGAAAGGATGATGGGATTATGGGGAACAGAGAGCATATATATGAAATTATTGCCGGGAATATCAGAAAAGAACGAAGAAGGCTTGGAATGACACAGGCAGAACTTGCAGAGAGGGCAGACATATTGCTGGATACGATAAAAAGTGTGGAAAATGGTAGACGGGCAATGAGCCTTGACACATATCTAAATATCGTACATGCACTGGAGTCATCACCGATGGTATTAATGAGCCGGAAACATCCGCAAAAGCATATTGAGCGTTTTGCATTTATGGTGAATCGGCGCGACGAAAGGGAAATAGAATTTGCTTTACATATGGTGGAACAGTTATTAAGAGGGCAGGACAACTATCTGAATGAGTAGGAAGGTGGTTGTTCTG
>JBNMLM010000044.1:0-18706 GCA_050874845.1 Eubacteriales bacterium
GCTAGGTATAGAGCATGTTTTGACACCCGAATCATTATAATATATTAAACTGTGTAGCTTATACTCTGTCCCAACACATTAGAGCAGGTGTCCTTGATATCGTCGATGATGACATCCGTTCTCTTTATCGTGTTGGTTGTACCTGTGGATGTGTGTGATGAATATGTCTTTTTATTTGTTTTCCTGTGCTCATGCTCATCATGCACATCACCGGTTATGCCGTTGCTGCCGTCTGTTTTTACACCGAAGTTGCCGTTATCCGTACCTACAGCATTATTTGTATTGCCTGTTCCCGGTGTTATATCTGTATTTCCCACATTTTCCCCATTATCTATCCCATCTGCCTTCTCTGCATTATCAGCATTTTCCATGTTGTCATTCTGATTGTCCGCCACGCGGTCATACTCTGCCTGTCTTTCCTGTGTTCTCTCCTCTGCCTCCTCACCCTCGGTAGGAAGCTCTTCATACTCCAATGAACCTACGAAGCGCAGATGTACCTCCTGCACATTGTTAGTCTTAGCAAGCGTCTCCTGCGCCTTGGCAAGCTTCGCACTCTTGGGAATTAAAGGGTCATTTATCACCTTCTTAAGCGACGCGGCATACTCTCCCATCGTGTTAAGCTTGACGCGCTCGACCTCATCCTTGGTCTTGCATTTTTTCAGCTTTTCTTCATAGTTCTTCTTCTCTGCCTTGATTTCCTTGTATTTTTTCAATGCCTCAGGATTGTTCTGCTCAAGATACTTCTCCTCATCAGGTGTCAGCGTGCCGCCTGCCATTATCTTGTTATCAATCTTCAAATCATGCTCTGCCTGACGGTTATGCTCCGCCTGCTCCTTGATGTCCTGAATGAGATAGTCCTCCTGCGTCCAGTTGTCGCGCGCATTCCTCTCCTCCTTCGTGAGCTTTCCCGAAGCCTTCTTCTGCTGCCATTTATTGTTCAACACCTGAAGCTGCACCGCGTTCTTTACCGTTCCCGAAATCATCTGCATAACAACCGCCCTCCCACAAAAAATATCAACTGATTACCTGCTTGCGCACACAAACCATAGAACATTTTACAATATAAAAAATAAAATAATAATTCACCGCTAAAGCTCTTATACACTGCTGTGTAAGTAATCTCTATATTATATATCGTATCTACGCGCAAAAAAATAAGGCATGCAAAATATTATTCGCATGCCCTATACTAACACATTTCTACTCTAACCGCTTCATCTCCATTATTCAAGCACAAGTAAAAGAGCCATCTTGAACTTTCCGTTAGCGGTCACGCTGTGAAGTCCGTTCTTCTCAAAGCGGAAGCACTCACCCTCGTTAAGTTCATAGTCCTTGCCCTCGTAGCCGATTGTAGCCTTGCCCTCAAGTGCAAATACAATAGCATTTCCCGGTGCTCTGTGAGGTGTAAGACCTGTGCCCTCATCAAATGCCATAAGAACATACTTCATTGTGCTGTTGCTCACAACATCCATGTTGGCAATGCTGCCTTCCTCATAGGATATAAGATTCTTAAGTGCGAATACCTCGTTTGTCTTTACGTTTGCGTTCATATTATTGTTCTCCTTTTCCAAAATTATTTCTGTGTAGACCATTCCCTCTGCTGTCTGCATTCCGCATAGCGTCCCCGCAGGAACTACGATTACCGTATCCGGCTCCATCACAGCAAGCTTTCTCTCTGCACCCAGAACGAACTCGCCCTTTCCCGCCGCTCCTATATACATTGTCATCCTGTCGTAGCTCTCCTGGCTTATCGATGTATCCTCACCCATCGAAAAATAAGTGACCTTGTTGACTTCCCCAAGCTTGGAATCGCGCGAAACCGTCATCCCGCTTCTGATTGGGCGTAGCTGCTCAATGGTAAATACCTGATTCAATCTAAGTTCCTCCTTTAACGCTATCATTGTTGGCATGGGGCTGGGACAGGGGTCTGGTACGTGTCCCAAGACTGGGACATGTACCAGACCCCTGTCCCAGCTCATGTCCCACCTTGCTATATTCTGCAATATAACATATAATATTCCCAAAAGAAAGTACGCACATTCAGGTTATATACTTACCTAAAGTAAAGCGTCGTGGGTTGGGACAGGGGTCTGGTACATGTCCCAGGACTGGGACACGTACCAGACCCCTGTCCCAACCGCATCAACACAAGGAGGAATAATATGGCTGAACAAATACCAAAATGTGGCTGCTGCCACACCGGAGAAACCATAAACGACACTGATTTTGGATATACGCTGTCACTGATTAATGGTAAATATAAGCTGGTCATAATCTACTGGCTTGCACAGCACCAGTCTGTCATGCGCTACAATGAGCTCAAGCGCTGTCTCGGCGGAATATCGCACAAGACCCTCAGCAGCACACTCAAGGAGATGGAGGCGGATTCTCTCATAATAAGAACGGAATACCCGCAGATTCCGCCGAAGGTCGAATACAGCCTGTCTGAGCGTGGTAAATCGCTTATTCCAATCCTCGTTGCCATGTGTAACTGGGGCAGCGAACATAAGCCGGAGTAGCACATAAAAGCTAAAAAAGCCGAAGCATATCTTTATATATTATGGATATACTTCGACTTTTTATTTTGACATATATTTTTTAATTCATGTACTTCATTAAATCATATATTCCATCAAATCATCTACGCCCGATTACGGAAGCAGATTCTTCATGCTGTTGATTCCGATAAGCAATGTGGATGTGTTGTGGCACAGTGCCGATGTGGTAGGCTGGATAACTCCCGCAACACCAAGAACAATCAGCATTGTGTTAAAGCCTACTATTGTTCTGTAATTCTTGTGGATTCTCTTCATCAAAAGATTGCTTATCTGCTTTAATGTAACCAGCTCATTCAGGTCATCCGCTCCGATTGTGATATCCGCAATCTCACGCGCAAGCTGTGCTCCGTCGCTTATGGCAATTCCGACATCCGCCGCTGAAAGTGCAGGTGAATCGTTGATTCCGTCACCTATCATTATTACCTTTCTGCCTGCTGCCTTTTCCTTCTCAACAAAGCTTGCCTTATCCTGTGGAAGAACCTCAGAATAATACTCGTCAACTCCGACCTTCTTTGCTATGGCTGCTGCCGTTCTCTCGCTGTCGCCGGTCATCATTACAACCTTTGATATGCCTGCCGCCTTGAGCTGTCTTATAACCTCCACAGCCTCATCGCGCACAGGGTCCTCTATACAGATAACCGCCGCAAGCACTCCGTCAATCGCAAGGTAAAGATGTGAGTATTCAAGTGGAAGCTCATCATAGAGAGCCTTCTTGTCCTCCGGTATCGTCACATTTTCATCCTCAAATACGAAATGTGCACTTCCGATTACAACCCTCTTGTCGCCTATCGCAGAGGCAATTCCATGTGCGACTATGTATTCAACCTTTGAGTGCATTTCACTGTGTTCAATTCCCTTGCTCTTAGCTGCTTCAACAACGGCGCGCGCCATGGAATGAGGGAAATGTTCCTCAAGACATGCTGCAATCTTTAAAAGCTCATCCTCTCTATCGCCGTTAAATGATACAACCTTAGCCACAACAGGCTGTGCCTTCGTGAGCGTGCCTGTCTTATCAAACACAATCGTGTCCGCGTCTGCCACAGCCTCAAGGAATTTTCCTCCCTTGACCGTGAGATGATGATTGCCTGCCTCTCTAATTGCCGAAAGAACCGATACAGGCATAGCAAGCTTGAGCGCACAACTGAAATCTACCATCAGTACTGCCAGCGCCTTCGTTGTATTGCGCGTGAGAAGCCATACAAGACCGGTAGCCCCAAGGCTGTACGGAACAAGCTTGTCCGCAAGGTGCTCAGCCTTGCTCTCAACGCCGGACTTAAGCTTCTCCGACTCCTCTATCATTGTGGCAATCTTCTCATATCTGCTGTTGCCGCCTACGGACTGAACCTCAATCTCAAGCTCACCCTCCTCGACAACCGTTCCAGCATATACAGTGCTTGCGGGTTTCTTCTCCACAGGTATCGACTCGCCTGTGAGCGAAGCCTGATTTACCATAGCCTCGCCTTCCCTTACAACTCCGTCAAAAGGAATCATATTTCCGACGCGCACTACTATGTGGTCACCCTTCTTAATCTGGTGGACAGGAACAAGCACCTGCTCGTCTCCCACCTTGCACCATACACTGCTCACGTTGAGCGACATTGTTCTTGCAAGGTCATCAACCGATTTCTTGTGCGTCCACTCCTCAAGAAGCTCACCTATTCCAAGCATGAACATAATCGAACCTGCCGTTCCTATATCGCCTCTTAGCATGGACACTCCGATTGCCGTCGCATCAAGTACAGGAACCTCAATCTTTCTGTTCCAGAGACACTTTATACCTGCCGCAATGTACCTGACTGCATTGTATGCGGTAAAACATGCTCTGAGAGGATATGGCAGGAACCATTTTCTCGCATAATGGAAAAATATCTTGTCAAAAAGCTTGTCCTGATACTCATGGCTTAAGCTTCTTCCTGTATTTCCCGCAACGGTCTCCGGAAGCTTCTCATTCTCGTAGGAGAACTTTCTAAGAGTATCGATAATATTCTTTCTCTCCCCCTTGTACTCGACAACAGCATCACCTGTTCTGTCATATACCTTAGCGAAAATCACTGTACCCTGCTTTTGAAGATAATACTGTAATGTATCAGCCTGCTCACATGTCATCCGATAAGCGCAGACATGTATCCTCATTCTGTTTCCATACTCATGTTTTATCTGAAATTTCATAACAAAACAACTCCATTCTACTTTTCAGAAAAAAATGGGACACGGTGTCAGACCCCTGTCCCACTTTCCTTACTCAGCCTTAGTTTCCTCTTTTACTTCCTCTTCGTTCTTAATCTCAGAGAAATCATCGGTAAACTCATCATAAACTGCTTCTTCCTTAGCTGCTCTATCCTCGTTAATGCTCTTTGCATCTGCGTAGATATCGCTGCAATTTTCTGAAACCGTGGAAACAGTCTTCATCACAAAATCCTTAGCCCTCAAAACTGCTGCTGTACAGTTAGTATAGAGCTTCTTTGCGTCCTTGCTTGATAAAATCTTAATGCCCGCTGTACCGAATGCAACGCCTGCTGCAAAAAGTCCTGTCTTGCCCCAGTTAATCTTTGACTTACTCATAACTATGTACCTCCGTATTCAATAAGTATAATTTCCCTGCGTGCGTCAACAGATAGTTGCATATATCTGTAGTTAGTTGTAACGCACACTCTTTTTTCAGCCGTTATTATAACATTGTGATTTTGCAATCGCAACAGCTATTCATAAAATTTTTGTAAACATTTTGCACTTGATATATCAACTTATAAGTATTAAATTTAGAAAATAACAGAATAAACAGCTATAAAAAAATATTTTGTATTTATATAGCTGTCCGCGTATCATTGTTGCAAAATCCAGCGTACCACATCCAAAGGAGAACCTATAATTCATGAATACATCTATCGACAAATCAAATATAAAAATAGAAATTATAAGAAGCTCCAGAAAAACCCTTGCCATAGAAATCCACCCCGACATGCGTGTTATTGTTCGCGCTCCATATCAGACCTCCGGCAGCTATATTGAACAGTTCGTCGCAAGCCGCGCCGACTGGATAGCCAGCCACCTCAGAAAAATGGAGGAGAAGAACCGTCAGCGAAACAACACTCCCCCTGTAAAACCTCTTTCAAATGCACAGCTGAAAGAGCTTGCAGACAGAGCTGTCGCATATATCCCGGACAGGGTCGCACACTTCGCTCCACTTGTCGGTGTCACCTACGGGCGTATAACCATAAGGAACCAGCGCACACGCTGGGGAAGCTGCAGCAGCAAGGGAAACCTTAATTTCAACTGTCTTCTCATGCTCACTCCCCCGGAGGTAATCGATTATGTTGTGGTGCATGAGCTGTGCCACCGCAGACAGATGAACCACTCACAGCGCTTCTGGAATGAGGTTGCAAGAGTTCTGCCGGACTATATAGAACGTGAAAAATGGCTTAAAACCCACGGCAATGAAATAATGAAGCGTATGACCGGTGAATAACCTGCCATACGCTTCGTTATTTTCATTTTGAATTATGCACATCACGCAATTTTCTTCGTCCCTCTATTCCGCGACAAGCCCACTCCGATAAAAAGGAGTACCGGGAATATTATCGCGAACAGTATTCCCATCTTCATATTGTTTCCGAACGCACTCGATACAAGTCCCACCAGTGTCGGTCCGCCTGAACAGCCCATATCTCCCGCAAGCGCAAGCATGGCAAACATCGCCGTTCCGCCACCCTTTATCGCAGCGGAAGCCTTGCTGAAGGTTCCCGGCCACATTATTCCTACGGAAAATCCGCACACGGCACACCCGATAAGCCCGACAACAGGTGACGGAACAAAGACTATGCACAGGTATGATATCATGCACAGAATACAGCTATAGCTCATAAATTTGTCAAGCTCGAACCTCTCCCCGTACTTACCGTATATAAGTCTTGAGGTTCCCATCAGCATGGCAAATGCCATCGGTCCCGCAAGGTCGCCGACCGTCTTTGTCACGCCAAGCCCCTTCTCTGCAAATGTGGACGCCCACTGGCTTACGGACTGCTCGGAAGCGCCCGCACACATCATCATAAGCATCATAAGCCAGAATACCTTATTTTTAAATAAATCCTTAAGGCTCAGCCCTTCCTCTCCCTCTTCAATGAGCGAATACATAGGCGCCGTCGCAAACAAAAGTATATTCGCAACCGGAATAACAGCCCATATAACCGTGAGAACACGCCAGTTGGCTATCCCGAATACCGCAAAGAACAGCGTCGACAAAAGCACGACTCCCATGTGTCCCCAGCAGTAAAAGGAGTGCAGAAGGCTCATCGCCTTCTCCTTGTTGTCCGTCGGACATGCCTCTATAATCGGGCTTATAATCACCTCAATAAGTCCGCCTCCTACAGCATAGAAAAATACTGATATGAGTATTCCTATGTATGGGTCGGGCATAATTTCCGGAAGGAACGATAAAAGTATAAGTCCCACCGCCGCACATATATGCGCTATGATGACCGAAGCCCTGTAGCCGATTTTGTCGATGAAGCCCGCCGACAGCATATCGACAAACAGCTGTATCACAAAGTTGATTGTGATAAGGAATGTAATCTTAGAAAGCGGAATATCATAGGTATTCTGAAATGTGACAAATAACAGCGGCACGAAGTTATTCACTACCGCCTGAACTATATAGCCTATAAAACAGGCATACATTGTCTTCTGGTAATTCTGTTTCATAAAAAAATTTCTCCTTTATGTGCCAATCTATCTTAAATAAAGCGATTACACAATATCACATTTTTTACCGGAATTATTGACCAAAATCACATTTTTATGTCATAATATCTCCAAAATACACATGAAAGTAAAGACAGCTACATATTTACAAGGGTAGCTAATCAATAGCCATTTCGCTAGTTTTGGAGGGAATTTATGCCGGGCAGACAGATTATAACCGATAAGAGTATGCGTGAGCTCAAAAGCCACGGCACCCCTGAATTTCCATTTGAATATTACCTCGACGATACAAGACAGTTTGACAATAATTTCATAGAATGGCACTGGCATAACGAATTTGAGTGGATGTATGTGGAGTCCGGGAGCGTTGACTGTCTTGTCGGACTCGAGCGCTTTACACTTGGAGAGGGCGACGGATTGTTCATTAACAGCAAAATAATACACCGCTTCGAATCCGAAAGCGGTGCTGTACTTCCAAATATACTGTTTGCCCCTGAATTTATTGCACCGGCTGAGAGTGCAATATACGCAGAGTATGTCAAGCCGGCGCTCCTGTGTGCAGTGCAATTCTACATTCTGCACAAGGCTGCCCCTGAACATCAGGCTGTCCTAAATGCACTGTACACCGCGGTGCAGCTCGCCGCTGACAACACCCCTGCCAAGACCTACTACACGCCTGTTGCCGATGTCGCCACGGGTGTAACCAACAAGCTTGAGATACAGGCTGCCACACTACGCCTCTGGGACAGCTTTTTCAAGCTTGCAGGTGATTCCTTCAATATCACAGCCGACGCAAAGGATACACTTTTGCACACGCGCATCCGCACCATGCTGCAGTTCATTTCCGGGCATTACCGGGAGAAAATATCATTAACAGACATAGCCGCAAGCGCCAACATAAGCAAGAGTGAAGCTCTGCGCTGCTTTCATACCGCTATAGACAGCACCCCGGTAAGCTACCTCAATGATTACCGTCTTGGCAGGGCAAAGGAGCTTATTCTGTCGACTGATGACTCCATAACCAATATCGCTTTTGATACAGGCATAGAGAACACCAGCTACTTTGTCCGAAGCTTCAAAAAGAAATACGGCATGACTCCACAGAGCCTAAGGAAGGCGGCAAGACACGTTTGTACTACTCCGACTTCACCCTCTCCTTGTTCATATACATGAAGTGGTCTGCCTTGTCAAACAGAGTTCTGAGCGTGCAGTCCGTGTAGTCCGTTGACACTGCCCATCCCTGCGCGTAGCTTATCGGAATATTCTTTCCATAGCTGTTGAACTGTATGACTTCATCATGTAACTGCGTGAGCACATTGTTTACGGTATTCTCATCAATATGATACAGAATAACAACGAACTCATCACCGCCGTACCTTCCGACAAAATCCTTTGCCGGAACGACATTTCTTAACACTCTTGCAAAGCTTGCTATCAACTGGTCGCCTGCTGAATGTCCCAGAGTATCATTCGCATTCTTAAGGTTGTTAAGGTCAAACATAAGGCAGGCTGTTGGCTCTTCTATAAATGACATGTCACCAAAGAGCTCCTCACATTTACTCTTGTTAGGAAGCCCGGTGTGCACATCTATGTATGCCTTCTGTTCAAGTATTTTATTCTTTCTGCTTATTCTCATGGCAGAAACCGACTGCTCCACAATAAGTACGAACAGAATGACCATATCAATGGCAGACAGAATTTCCAAAAGCCTTATCTGTTTTGCAATCTTATCCGAATAGACCTCCGCTGCGGATACAGTCTCATCCGCAAGCTCAAAATAAGTCTCACTCATGGACACTATATCTGTTGCCTCATAGCCATCCGTCCTAACCTTCTGTATCTGCCTTTTCAGCCTTGCCCAATATCTTATAAGGCTGTCGAGCTTCTTCTGATAGTTTATATCATCAATACTTACAAGATCATAATTGCCATCTTCATATTTCAAATCTGTCAAGATATCGTCAAGATACTGCACAAGCTCATCGTTCTGGCTTCCCGTTATCTCCAGCTTCACAAGCCTCTGCGTTGCACCGCGCACAAGTCCGGCATAATTTATGACTCTTGCTGTTCCCTGTAGGTGGTCAATCTGAATCATCATAATAATGACAAGAACAATCAGCAAAGATATAAGTATACTCTGCAGCACTCTGGATACAGCCCTAAACCGCTTATGTTCCCTGCTCTCCGCATCATTCACCGACATTTTTTACTCCTCCGTTAAATGGCTAAATTTCGTTGCCCGGTTATCACTTAATGCATTATAATATATAATATAATTTCGGTCAAAATCTTTTTTTATTTAGGAGGAATACTATGGACGATAAAGAAATGAAGGTTGAGCGCTACAGACTTGAAAATAAATCCGCCATCAAGGGACAGATTGTATTTACCGGCTCATCCCTCATGGAAATGTTTCCTATTAATAAGCTGCTCACAGAACACAATGACAGCACCATAATCTACAACCGCGGTATCGGCGGCTTCATATCCGATGAGCTGTTAAAGGTTATTGATGTCTGCGCTACCGACTTAATGCCCTCCAAGGTATTTATAAATATCGGAACCAATGACCTTAGCTGGTCAAGCATACCGATAAGCCAGCTTATAGCCAACTATGACAAGCTTCTGTCAATAATCGAATCCAAGGTACCTGGCGTGATTATATACCTCATGGCATACTACCCTGTCAATTATGAAGCTGCCGCAGAGGAGATGAAGGAATGTCTCAAAATCCGCACCAATGAGAAAATCAATACCGCCAACCTTGAAGTCGAAAAGCTTGCCGCTAAGCATAATCAGCACTACATAGACATCAACCGCAACCTAAAGGATGAGCTTGGCAGACTTAAGGCTGAGTATACCATCGAAGGAATGCACATAAATGAGGACGGATACCGTGCGATATATGATGATATTATGAAATATGTAAGGGAGTGACAACAGTCACTCCCTCATTTTTCGTCAACTCCCATATTCTAAGCCAAATGAAGCACATCTATGAGCAGCACCCACACAAGTCCGTAGTAAGCTATAACCGCAACAAGGTCATTCACCGTTGTGATGAGCGGCCCGGAAGCAACCGCCGGGTCAATCTTAATCTTGTGGAACAGCATAGGCACAAGCGTTCCCACAAGGCTTGATATAACCATCGCAGCCATCAGCGATATACCCACACAGCCGGATATCATAAATGAGTATCCAACCGGATTGTGCTTAAAAAGCCATATATATACACCTATAAATGCAAATGACAATACTCCAAGAATCATTCCGTTGGAAAATCCGACGCGCGCTTCCTTTCCGACAAGCTTGAACTTCTCACCTGCGGATAAGTTCTCATCCATAAGCACACGGATCGTGACAGCAAGTGACTGTGTTCCTACATTTCCCGCCATGTCAAGTATCAATGACTGAAAACATATAACTATCGGCAGCACCGCAACGACCGACTCAAAGATTCCGACCACTGATGACACACCTATTCCAAGGAACAGCAGTATTATGAGCCATGGAAGTCTCTTCTTCACGCTGGTGAAGGTCGACTCCTCCAAATCCTCCTGCTCAGTAAGACCACCGAGCTTTGCATAGTCCTCACCCATCTCATCATCGACGGCCTCAACTACATCCTGCGCTGTGATTACACCGATAAGCTCACCATCATCCGTGAGAACCGGGATGGAATCCTCCGCGTAGTCCTTAAGACGTTCTATACAGTTGCTAATCTTCTCATGGTCCGTTACATAAGGATATGACACGCTTATAATATCCTCAAGCGGTGTGTTTTCGCGCGCTATTATTAAATCCTTCAAATCTATCGCACCGCAGAACTTGTCCTTATCGTCAAGCACATACACCGTCGAAATATTGTCATTTTCTCCCGCCTGCTTTACAAGCTCACGCATAGCCTGGCGCACTGTAAGGTTATTGTGAATGACAATATAGTTCGTTGTCATCCTGCTTCCTGCCTCGTCATCCTCATAAGAGAGAATCATCTTGATATCGTGGCTTGAATCCTCATCGAGAAGCTTCACTAGCTTCTCCTGTGTTGAGTCATCGAACTCATCCAGAACGTCAACGGCATCGTCCGAATCCATGTAGGAGATTACCTTCGCCGCCCTGTCCATTCCCAGCTCACCAAGGTACTCATCCGGGTCCTCAATATAGCTGATAATCTCGGCCACGCGCTCTGCACCCAGAATCGGATACAGCTTAATCCGCTCCTCCTTCGACAGCTCCTCAAATGCCTCCGCTATATCGTTCTCATGATAATCCGACAATTTATCAAGCAGCTCCGCTCTGTTCATCGGTGTGCGGAAGATTTTTAAAATCTCATCTACAAAGTTATGCTCTGTCAAATTTTTCTTTGTCATCATATTGCCCTCCTGTTCTTTAAAATACATTCCGGCATTATATTTATCCCTCCCGGTAAACACACCGCCATCCGCGGTAGGCATACCATTATACATGGTAAACGTACCGGTTTAGGACAAAATAAAACCGCCACATCACTGCGGCGGCAAAAAGGCAATATGAATAAGACGCAGACTGCACCGACACGGTACTCAGTTACTACTGTTCCCCGTGGTCAACACATGACAAGCTGCGCCATCATATTCATATACATGTATACAATGCATGCATATACCGTGCTCACATGTATACATACCTCTGCCACCGCAGATAATACTTCGACCTGTACTGTCGCAACTGTCCATGCAGTCCACCTCCTGATAATTTTCTGTGATATTACATACCTTAGTGATTGTACTTCCTTGTAAGCTGCTGCGTCAACCTTTTTTGTGTAAAATTTTTGTGTATGGCAGGGGTGTTGGTGTGGGACAGGGGTCTGGTACGTGTCCCACACTAAGCATTATCATCTCTTTTTTCAACCTTCATCAGCTTTTCAAGCCTTGGGTTGAGCACAAGGAAGTACATGGCGATTGTAAATAATGAGCCGACTATGTCTGCAATGGAACCCGCATAGAATATGTACTCCAGCGGGAATAACATAGGAAGCACAAGTACAGCCACAACATACAGCCCCTTTCTGAAAAAAGAAATAGGTATCGCTTCCTTAACCATTCCCATAGCCGTGAAACCGTCAACAAATGCAAACTGAACCGCAACTATGGTCAGACCAAGATTATATCTTTTAACAAATTCTGCCGTCTGCGCAACTGCCTGTGCGTCATTTATAAACAGTCTCACAAACATTTCCGGCACAAGCTGTGTTGCCAGAGTAATCAAGCCCAGATAAATTCCACACACAAGCAGCACATAGTAAAATGATTTTCTAATTCTTTTAGAATTTCCGGCTCCATAATAGTAACTAAAGAGTGTCGCACATCCGCTTGTGATTCCCTCTGCCGGGCATACCGCAATTACACAGACGCTCTGCACCACCGCCGCATAAGATATATAACTGTCCCCAAGAGCTCCTCCGTATTTCCTTAACATGGCATTTAATAGAATTATAAGGAAATTATCTAGGAAAATAATTAAAAAAGACATGCTTCCAATGCTCAGCGTTCTTAAGCATACAGACATATCATATCCACCAAAGCCAAGCCTTATAGGCATTTTCTTACTGCCAAGCACGATAAATACATACAAAAGCACGCCAAACTGTGAAATTATTGTTGCCCATGCCGCTCCTGCAATCCCCATATTAAGCACAAATATGAAAACCGGGTCAAGTATTATATTCAGTACCGCTCCAATAACAACGGACATCATCCCATGCCTTGCATAGCCCTGCCCCATTATAAATCGGTTCATTCCCATGCCGCACAGCACCGCGGCAGTACCAAGCGAATATATGGTATAATAAGCTGATGCATACGGATACATTGCATCGCTGCAGCCAAGCAGATACAGCAACGGTCTTTTTACCAGCAGCAATATTACCGTAACTATTATTGACAATATCACAAGCATCATAAGCGAATTATTTAGTGCCTTCTGTGCAGCTCTGGCATTTTTCTGCCCCAGCGATATGCTCATCAGCGCTGCACCACCTACCCCAACAAGCGAAGCAAAGCCTGTTATAGCGGTAAACGCAGGCGAACACACTCCGATACTTGCAAGTGCCATATCTGCACCACTTGGCATGTGCCCTATGTAAATACGGTCAACTATGCTGTATAGAATATTAAAAAACTGTGCAAGCATTGCCGGCAGTCCAAGCTTTAACACCAGTCTCCCTACAGACGCATTATCGAACTCTTTTTCAATGCTTTTTACTTCTTTTGACATTCTAAATTTCCTCACATTCTGCAACTACACAAAATCAAACTCTTATTGCGAAATCGTCCACAGAAATCCTTTTGCAACTCTCTCTTCCACATCCCTGAAATGGTTTCCCTCATTCCACTCAAGCACATTTTGTATACTCTGTCCGTCAAAAATCTCTTTCTGAAGCCTGATGTTGTCACCAACACGCGCCATAACCCGGTTGTTCGTCCTCTCCTCGCGGTTTCCAAGGCTTAAATATATCTTATCCGAATGAACATGATTCTCCTGTGCGAACTCAATCCACCCCGGAAACCACACGGACGGTGACACAGCCGCAACCGCATAAAAAATATCCGTCCTATATGCCGCCCACAACGAAAACAAGCCCGCCAGCGAATACCCGCCGATTATCACTTTGGCATCTGCCGATAACCCATACCGCTTTACAAGCTCCGGCACGAATACATCCGCCACAAATCCCAGCGTCTCCTGAGCTCTCCCTGAAAACGGCTGATTTTTAAACACCGCCTCCGCACTCCACGGTGACAACTCATCATTCCAGCTCCCAACACTGAAATTGGCAAAAACAATCCCTGTTCCCGCCTTTTCCATTATCTTTCCTGCCTCAATGTCAAGAAAGTGCACATTATCGATTTCACTTGTAGCAGCGGAAAGCTGTTCGCTATCTATCACTTGTACATGTGCAATAGGTATTTCTACATTAACATTTTCTCTGCCAATCCATTCTCTATCTACCCCTTGCACACGTGCAAGAGGTATTTCTACACTAACATTTTCTCTATCAAACCATTTTTCATCTATTCCTTGCACAAGGACATATTTTGCATTATTGGAATCGCAGATATTTCTGTACACTTTACATGCTCTATCATATAGGTTAAAAACATCAATATTAATTTTCATAGCAAATTGCGCCTTATCCATAAATTAGATAAATGATATTGAAACGAATAGGCTCAAAACCTTCGCAATGTATAATGGAGTATAAGTATGCATACCGCGACCTTTGGGAGAAGCTTAGATGTTCTTAGGACTCTGTCCGCAACACAGCCAAAGCCGACACGGATGTCGGCTTAGAAGCAAAGCATACAAGGATGTATGCTTTGCTTCGGTGGCGGGATTGTGATTATAACTTTATCAGAGTCCTTAGAACATCTTAGCTTCGGACAATCGGAGACGGTATGCATACTTATACTCCATTATACATTAAAGGTGTCAACGTGCCTATTCGTTTCAACATTGCCTTGAAAAATGTGTTCTACGCATCCGACCTTGAGTACGCATTCTTCATCTGGTTGCTGAGCTCATAGAGAACCTTGTCAAGTGTCGCAAGTGTCTCCTTCTTCACCATCGCCGCAACCTCCTCGTTTGCCGATGTCTTAAGCTCCATGCGTTTATCAGCGTCCTTCTCCTGCGCAAGCAGCTCGTCATAATGTCCGATAATCTCATGCCCTCTCGACATAACCTTTTCCTTGTAGCGCTCTATATGGAAGATGGACTTCTTATATGACGCATCTGCCATCGCCGCTATCATTCTGCTGCACCAGTAAAAATTATCTGTGGACACCTCACCTGTGGTGTTCGCAAGATATTCAGGTGTTGTGAGAACATCCGCATAGAACGGAACAAGCACATTGAATGCATTTGAGGCGAATGCAACCCACTCAACTGCCTGGACATCCTTCTCAAAGTCCGGACGCATCTGTATCACGGAAAGGAAATCGTTTCGGTTGATTCCGATAGAACGGTACGCCCCGCTCATGCTCTTGTCACCGTACGCGCCATAAGGGTCATAAGGTGTTCCCTGATAATGTGATGACAGCACATATTTTACATCCTCAACCGTAATCTTTTTCTCCGGAACCATGCACCACGGCAAATCATCCGAAGCAGGAGTATAGTCTGCGTCTGTTCCATCCCAGCTTATAGTGTGCGGGTTAAAATATCTTAACATATACCATGCGCGCGGTGTGTTGTACACATGGTCCGAATCGTCATGGCTTCCAAGCGCAGACCTCACATCAAAATGTGCCCATTCCGTGTCAATATTTGATAGATTAAGATGGTTCTTCTCAATAAACTCCTTCAAATCCGGGGAGCACATATTCTCCTTCTTTTTTCCAAGAGCATCCACGAAATCAAATTCATCTATTCCCTGCTGGTTCGGCATGACAACGTACACATCATCCGGAACCTTCTTGGCAAGCCAGTGATGTCCTCCGATTGTCTCAAGCCACCATATCTCATCCACATCCTGAAAGGCTATACCATTCATCTCGTAGGTTCCATATTTTTCAAGAAGGCTTCCAAGTCTCTTTACACCCTCACGCGCGGTCTTTATGTATGGAAGCACTATGTGAACGATATCCTCCTCTCCGATACCACCCGGAATCTCCTTCTGACCATCCTTGGCAGGCTGATACACAACAAGAGGGTCTGCTCCTAACACACGCGGATTTGAAGTGATTGTCTCCGTGGCTGTCATTCCGACATTGGCTTCATTGACACCGCTCGCAGCCCATATCCCCTCACCGTCAACGGCATTCGGCATCTCCGTGTGGCGAAGCGGATTCTTCGGAAGCTTTATATCAAGGTGTGATATAACTGTCTTGTACTTCTCCTTCTGCTCGTCTGCCTTTACAACAACGAACTTCTTAGGCATAAAATGTCCCGAACCCGAATCATCATTGCGCGCTATCATGGTTGAACCATCGTAGGACGCATTCTTTCCAACTAATAATGTAGTACAGCCCATATTTCAATCCTCCTGAAAACAAACTCAATTTACACACATTATATGCCCCTGCTACTGCAAAGTCAATCTGCCCTCCTCCATCCTGAGCACTCTGTCATAACATTCATTAAGACCATCCTTTATACGGTGCGTCACTGTCAAAAGTGTCATATTTTCTATCTCAAGCAAATCTTTTTCTATTCTGTTTGCCGTCTCAACATCTATTGCAGATACACCCTCATCAAGAATGAGAAAATTAATCCCGCGTATAAGTGCCCTTGCTATGGCAATACGCTGTCTCTGACCTCCGGACAGCTTGCAGCCGTTCTCCCCACAGTCTCCATCAAGTCCGCTTGATATATTATGAAGAAAAACGTCTATTCCGCTTTTTTTCACCGCCATATCAAGCTCCTCCTGTGTAAACTGCTCCCCAAGGCATATATTATTTCTTATGGTATCATTAAAAATATAGGTATTCTGATTGATAACTGTCACCACATCACTGATTTTTTCCCTGTCAAGTTCCCTAAGCTCCGCTCCATCATAATATATATTCCCATTGTATGTGCAATACTCTCCGCAAATAAGCTTTATAAGCGTTGACTTTCCGCAGCCGCTCCCGCCTAGCAGCACCAGCTTTTCCCCTTTATGTATGGTAAGACACAGCTTATCAAGTACCTTTGCCTTGTCATTATACCCAAACTCCAGATTTTCAACACGAAGTTCCCTGTCAAAGGATGGCATCTCCATGCCTTTAAATGAATCATCCCTCTCCTCTATTATCGAAAACAGCTTATCCGCCACAGGCTTACAGCTTCTAAGAAGCGGCACAACCTGCGCAAACAGCATCACATACGAATTAAAATACTCATACAAGGATACAAAAAGTATAACCGTTCCCACACTTATCTGTCCCCTTATGGCTAGAAATCCTGCTATGAAAAATGTGAGAAATTTTACGAATTTTCCTATTACAACCGATGAATTTTCAAGCAAGGATATAAGTATTTCCAGTCTGTAGGAAACCTGCGCCAAGCCTTTATTTGCCTCAGCATATTTATTTTTCATCTTGTCAAATACACCAAATGCGCTGATTACCTCATGTCCATTAAGCGCCTCCTTAAGCTGCACATTCATGTCCGCCTGCTTGACTGTCCTTTCAACCAGCTTTACCTTAAGCTTTCCGGTAATAGCTATCGGCATAAAAAATGAAAGCATGGAACAGCTAACTGCTATAACTGCCAAAAGCACACTGTATTTTATCATTATAATTAACGATACCACAGCAGAAAAACCTGCTCCTATTAAAGACCACACCGGCGATGAATAATTGCCCGCCACCGTCTCGGCATCATTATTTATAAGTGATATGCACTCCGCTGTATCTTTCCCCACAAAGCTGGCATGACGCTGTCTCATAATGCTATCATATAAGTCTGAACGTAAATCCTGCGTCACCTTGACCTTATAGCTTTTAGTCACCATTGTATTCACGAAGCATGCCACAGTTGATATCAGAACAACAGCCACAACATACCACAGTACATTCAAAAATCCGGCTAAATCTCCATTTATTACATTGTCAATCAGCTTTTGCTCTAAGACCGCCGATACCGGCATCAACACCTGAGTAAGAATAGCCAGCACAACTGCTGCTGCCACAAGTCCGTGATACTTCCTCGCATATCTAATCATTTGCCTTACACTCCAATCTGCTGCTTATTTATAATCCCTCTTGGGATATTTTTTATAAGTTATAACATTGCAGTTAACTGTAAGGTCAAGCTAAAAAGCTGGGACAGGGGTCAGACCCCTTGTCCCAATGATTTTGTCCTTGTATAGCTGCTTTACAAGCTTCATGGCTTCTAGCTGGTTCGCGTCATCAAGCGCACTGGAGAACTCATCAAGAATAATCACATCCGCATTTTTTACCATTTCTCTCAGAATCACTATCCTCTGCTTCTCTCCTCCCGACAAGCCGTTGGATGTCGTCCTACCAAGTATATCTCCGCTTATATTGATACGCTCCGCGATATCTCCTATACCCGACGTGTCATCCTTCATCGCATACCGTACATTCTCCATTATCGAACGGTCAAAAAGACTTGTTCCTTGGTCGACATACGCAATCCTTGACCTGTACCATGACCTCATGGCAGCCCCTCCAATAAATTTTGTTTACTATATTGTATCATTCAAACATTAGTTTGTTAAACATGTATTCGATTAAACTCTGCCATTTTCATCGTTATCCAAAACTTATATCCATGAATTTCACATAAAATTCCGTACAGAACTTTTCATAAAACCAACTGCAAATAATCGACATAACTAATCGACCAAAAGAACTGCAAAACCAAAAATGACGTGTGCAAAATAACTTTTCATTTTGCACACGCCATTTTTAGTTGGGACGCGGTGTCAGACCCCTGTCCCACTTATGGGACAGGGGTCTGACACC
>JBNMLM010000045.1:0-18275 GCA_050874845.1 Eubacteriales bacterium
ACATAGCTTATATCCTCACCAAAATAATACGGCAAAAGCTGTGTATTATACCAGAAAATTATCGGTGCCTCATACAAAAGTACCTTCTCATCCGTGAGCAGTTCCCCTATATCGGCACTGTTGTCATATTCCGTGCCACTGTCCTTTGCCAGTTCAAGCAGCTTTATAAACTGCTCTGAGTCAAAGCTGCACTCTGCAGTGTCACTGTTATAGAACATATCCAGTGAATACGCCATAAATTTGTCAAGATTTTTCTCCTGATTACTGTTCGCAAAAAGGATTGCATCCGGGTGGCTCTTAGCAAGCTCATACAGCGCATTGAAATCCCACTTATCATACTTCCCCAGCAGTGATTTTTTCCCAACTATTGTATTAAAGCTGAAATCCGGTGACACTGCATACAGCTTTCCTTTATATTCCATAGCCTTAAGGATACTCTGCACAAAGTCATCCCTGCTTATATCGCTGTCCGCATCTATAAATTCATATAAATCCGCAAGCGCACCTTTCTCTCCAAGATTCTCAAAGTCAAGGGCACCATAAAACGAAAAATATATGTCCGCGCCCTTCCCACTCACAAGGTCATTGTTAAAGCTCTGCTGCGCAAGCCGGTATATCTCCTGTGAATCATCTGTATGATAGTCTTTATCCCAATATGTCTTGAAGGTAATATAATAGTCGGAATTATACTTGTTAAACCGCATGACCGCCTCACGTTCCCTATATGTAGGCTCATATATTGTTGCTGCAACAAGCTCAGTCCTCTTTTTCTCTTTTCCTTCTGTAGGGACAAGTGTAACAAGTTCTATATCTTTTACATCCGCTTTCTCATCTGTCCGGCTGTCCGTGTGAATTATAATTCCCGGCATATTGTCCGCAAGAACCCCGAATCCACTTATAACACCAATTCCCTGATTGTTATTTATCTCCACACCATAATTCCTAAGAGAGAACAGCTCCTCTGTGGTTGAATTTTCCGCAATATATTTGTACACATAATTTGTAGAAAAAATATAAAAATCATCCTCATCCACCGGACATACATCTACTGCTATATTATTTCCACCATGCACTATATCTTCCAGCCCCTCATCCAATATTCCGCTTTTTATATCCACCGGGTAGAATACTGTGGTGCCATAGTTCATACCATCACATACAATATACCAATTTCCAGAGTTGGTAGCAAATACCATATTTATGTTGCTCATATTATTTGGACACTCCGTCTTTGACAGCAACATTCCATTCGCGTCAAGCATATAGAGTGTCTTTCTTCCGTTTATTATCCCAATATTACCCTCTGCATCCATGGCTATGCTTTTGCCGTTGTATAATAAGAAAGAATCCCCCGACGCATTCAGTTCTGAAATGAGTTTTCTTAAATCCACCTCACCTGTTTTATCAAAATTTTCATCATATATAATAAGCTTATTAGAAGTAAAACCAGCAAAACCAGAACCGGCTCTATAATAATTTGCCACCGACCCCAGCAGCTTTTCACTATTCTCCCCTGTTGAAATATCAATTATATTAACTGTATCCCTCCTTCTATCGTCTCTTGAGATACAGTACAGGCTATCTCCCTGAACGAACATTCCATAGAAGTTAGACTCCACTCCTGCCGAACCATTGAATGTTAAATCGTACTCAGAATACTGCGGCTTATATGACACTACAGAATTGTCTGCTGAATCTGATTGTTGTGAACTGCATGCGGTAATGGTCATTATCACCAGTAGTAAGAACACGGATATACTGTATCTTTTTTTCTTATTCATAACGGTTCTCCTTTATACCACTTTAACCCAAGCCGTGATAATATAGGATTATCGCAGCTTGGGTTGTTGTGAATTTACATTTTAATATACCTGTTAAATATTAGTATACTTCGCCCCATTCATCTACATAGAATGTTCCGGAGACATCGTACCACACATTATTAACTAAAACATGCGCCGTTACCGTAATATAGCTACTGTTTCCCACCGGACTTGTAGACACCCTATCAAACACACCTATTCCATTAGGTACTTGTAGCCTATCAGGACTTGCCCCTGTAAACCATCCTGTATATCCACTATCATACGCAAAACTGAGCTTCACATACGCAATAGCACCTGTATCACCAACACTTATAGCTACAATTTTATTGCCTGCCATAGACCTTGCCGCCCTGACACTCTCATTACTCTGCACGCTCAGCGTATTATCAACCTCTGCGTCATTCTCTGCGGCAAAACACACTGTACTTCCGAACAACATCGTCACGGACAAAATCATTGCAATAAATAAATTGATTTTTTTCTTCATGGTAGTTGTACCTCCCATTCTTATGTTCTTTTTATGCTACTGTTTAATGTTCCTGTATCCGAATACAACCAAAGCATAACACCCTTTCCGCAATATGACCATTAAGTTACAGGAAAATTTTAATTTTCTTGTAGCTTAATGGTCTTGTACATGTTGCAGTATTATTCTAGTTGTATAGAATTTTTAAGGAAATGAGGTACCTCAAAAATGAAAAAAAAATTTATAGCTCTCAGCATAATACTAACACTTATATTCCCAATTGTAATATCTTCTAATTATTTTCATTCTGATAATAACTATATAGACTTATTATATAGCCTTCCACCCCTTGAAGATATATCAACCACTAAATAATTATATTGATTTTCAATTCATCAATACTCTTTCTCGTAATATCTTTCATTTTTGTATCGTTTCTCATGTCAGATATACAGTATGCATAGAGCAGATATTTTTTTGCTTCCTCATCTCTATTGAGTTCAAAAAGGCATCTGCTCTTATTATATATAAGTTCTGTATATAAGTTTAGTTTTCCATGCTTATTACAGTACTCTATACCTGTATCACATAATTCCAATGCTTCCTCAAATCTATTACATTTAGCAACCCAGTTTGACAAATCAAATAAAATAAGCGGGTACACCAACGCAATATCATCATATTCAAGTCTGCCGTTTTCCATATACTCTTTTAAAAAGAATCCCAATTTAATAGCGTTTAGCACATCTTTCTGCATATCAAATACTATTGCAATATTTAAAGCAATCAATATCTCATCTGTCGTAAACAATTTTATTTTATTAATTTTATTGACCTCAAACTTTTGATAAGTGCATTTCATCGCATCATTCAACATATCAAGCACTTCTTCCGCTTTTCTTCCGGCTCTCATGTCCAAAACGGCTTTGTTAAATAAAATAAACTGCTCCTCCAGCTTTGTCTTATCTTTTATACAATTTTCCATTTCCGATATCAATTCTTTAATGTCCCATTCGCCATGTGCTGTTTTATATTGTACTTTTGCTTTGAGACTATACCATTTTCGTTCCTCCTCTGTGACCTGCACATTCACCTGCTGTACAGGCAGCCCCAACCTCTCCATAATTGCAATATACTGGTTTAACCTCATGCACTGTTTGCCATTTTCTATTTTAGACAGTGTAGGCACAGAACATATTCCCTCACACAACTCCTCCTGTGTAACCCCAAGTCTCTCCCGCCGTTCTCTTATACAATCTCCCAATAAGTAAAATGCCATAATTGACTTGCGTCTCCTATATAGACGCATTACTCCTAATTTGTTATTTTGTATTATTATAGCAGTCATTTATAGTACTAACAAGTACTATTTAGTGTCAACCCCCCGTGTCGCATGCAAAAAGGTGGATTCCGACTGCCTGTGCAGTACAAAATCCACCTTTTGAAGCTTCCCATATGTTATTTCAAGCTCTCCTATTGATTGCTGCCTTTATTACTACTTCCTTTATTGCTACTTGTATTCGTATGAGCTCACCATCATCCTGTCATCCTCAGCGCTGTACTGAAAGTAGATGGTTATTGTCCCAACGCGCTTATGCACAGCACTGTTCAGATAGCTTTGTGTCGGACCATACACCACTTCCACAACCCGCTTTGTCCGCGGCTCTTCGCCTGTGGTATAGTACGCGTATGTGTAATTGCCGGTTCCTGCCAGATAGAAGCTATAGCCATCGACCTTTTCGCTGTCCGACAGATATTGTGAGACTATCTCCTCAGCCATTTCAATGACAAGTGAATCCGTGTCCTCATACTCAAGCACACGCAGATTATGTGTGTCGATAATATATACATAGCTGCGCGTCTCACCCATAGATGTCTCAGAGTGTGAAACTATATACTCATCATATCCATCCCCGGTGACATCATAGGTCCATATCTTTCCGTAACCCCATGTAAGCATGATACTATAATCAATCGATACAGCCTTCTGTCCCCTGCACATATAGAATACCGGTTCCCCTGTTACAGGATTCCCCTTCACTATATATGTATCATCATTCTGGATGACAGCGCTGTACTTGTCATCGCCTGAGACAAGCTCTACCGGCTTCAATTCCCTCCCGGCAGCCCATGGGCTCATCTGGTTTATATAATTCCTATCATTTCCCCACACTTCAAACAAAGCTTCATCCGTTATTATCGAAACGGAATCCCAGTCAATAGGCTCACACTCATCGACCTGAAGTCCGGATTTAGACAGAGGCAGCTTATATATCAACTCACCATCCTGCCAGTCGGCTGATGTCTCATCAAGCATTGCCAATTTATGTATTGATTCCGGCTGCTGCAAACTCTCAGGAATATCATTTTCCGTCTCCTGCATGTCAACGTAATCGTCCCAAGCTGCCGATGTACCATCACCCTCAGTGATTCCACCCATGTTCTCATGTACATTGCCGCTCTTGCTGCAGCACGTCAAAATACATGGCACCACAAGGAAGGATAAGATGATACTTAGCCTTCTGTTTCCCAATTATTTAACTCCTTTCTTTTGTGGGCTGCGCCGGGACATGGGGTCTGGTCCCTGTCCCAAATGCTTTAGTGGTCCTCGTTCTCCCCCTGACCGTAATAGGCATTTGCTCCGTGCTTTCTGAAGTAATGCTTGTCAAGAAGGTGCTGTGGCACTCTCTGTACTCTAGGATTGAGTGTCATGGTGTTGTATGCCATCTCTGCGACAGCCTCAAGAACTACCGCATTGTATACAGCTCCCTTTGCAGTCTTGCCCCATGCGAATGGGCCGTGGTTCTTTACCACAATCCCCGGAATAGCAAGGGCGTCTGTGTCGCCGACTGTCTCAACAATGACATTTCCTGTGTTGAGCTCATAAGCCTCATAGATTTCCTGCGCGGTCAAGTCTCTTGTGCATGGAACATCGCCGTAGAAATAGTCTGCGTGTGTTGTTCCGAATGCCGGAATATCCATTCCCGCCTGTGCAAATGTGACTGCCCACTTAGAATGTGTATGTACAACGCCGCCAATCTCGGAGTACTGCTTATAGAGCACAAGGTGTGTAGCCGTGTCCGATGAAGGCTTATACTTACCCTCAACAACCTTTCCGTCCATATCCACAACAACCATGTCATCAGGTGTCATAACATCATACTCGACACCGCTCGGCTTGATTACGACAAGTCCGCTCTCCCTGTCGATACCACTGACATTTCCCCATGTGTAGATTACAAGTCCCCTCTTTACAAGCTCCATATTAGCCTCGTATACTTCTTTTTTTAACGCTTCTAACATATAACACTTCCCTTTCTATATTCATGTTTATATGATTCCGGTATCAAAACATGTTATATATACACTCTTAAATTAAATCTACATATTTTGACGTTTCGAATCTTTATATAAGTGATTGATTATTCAAATTAAAGTGAATCTACAGCTGCTCTTTCTACCGCAAGTCCTGCCTTATATCGCTCGATAAACTCATCAAAGCCCTTGACATCCTCCGCTACAGGCTCCAATGTGCTTCCCGTCTGTCCGGCAAATACCTTGTTATTCAGATAATCGTCAAGTGTCTCACCGTCATTTTTGTTAATCATATATGCTGCAAGAAGTGCCATTCCCCATGCACCACCCTCACCTGCTGTCTCCATGACGGTTATAGGTGCGTCCATGGCTGCCGCAAGGAATCTCTGACCAACCCCCTTGGTCTTAAAGAGTCCGCCGTGTCCTGTGATGGAATCCACCTTAACGCCCTCTTCCTTTAGTAAGATGTCAAGACCAATCTTAAGAGCACCGAGTGATGTGTAAAGGTGTGTTCTCATAAAGTTGGCAAGACTGAAATTACTGTTGGTATTTCTCACAAACAGAGGTCTTCCCTCCTCCATGTGAGTGATATTCTCGCCCGATATGTAGCCATAAGACATAAGTCCGCCGCAGTCTGCATCTCCCTCAAGTGCCTTATTATAGAGGACTGAAAAGAGCTTATTCATGTCAACAGGTATTCCGAGAGCTTCCTCGAACTCCTTGAATATGCTGACCCATGCGTTGAGGTCGGATGTGCAGTTGTTGCAGTGAACCATGGATACAAGATTTCCTGTAGGTGTTGTGACAAGGTCAATCTCAGGATATACCTTGGAAAGCTCCTTCTCCATAACTATCATTGCGAATACGCTTGTTCCGGCTGATACATTTCCTGTTCTCACCGCAACAGCGTTGGTGGCTGTCATTCCTGTTCCGGCGTCTCCCTCAGGTGGACAGAGAGGTATTCCCGCCTCAAGGTCACCATCCTTATCAAGGAGCGCTGCGCCCTCTGCTGTAAGAGTTCCTGCCTCATCCCCCGCAAGAAGCACCTTCGGCATAATATCCATGAGTCTCCATGGAAGCTGTGCCTTGTCTCCCTGTGCATTTCTCTCCTCGATGAGTGAATCGAACTTGCCTACCATATTTGCATTATAATTCTTAGTTGCAGTATCAATTGGGAACATGCCAGAAGCTTCACCGACACCGATAACCCTCTTTCCTGTAAGCTTCCAGTGTATGAAGCCCTCAAGTGTTGTCATGTAGTCAATACGTGGAAGGTGCTCCTCATTATTTAACATTGCCTGATAAAGATGAGCAATGCTCCATCTCTGAGGAATGTTGTAGTTAAAAAGTGAGGTAAGCTCGTCGGCTGCCTCCTCGGTTATACTGTTTCTCCATGTTCTAAATGGAACTAAAAGCTGTCCATCCTTATCAAATACCATGTAGCCGTGCATCATGGCTGAAAATCCTATTGCCCCAAGCTTTTTGAGCGTAACTCCGTACTTTTCCTTTACATCCGCCTTCAGCGATGCATAACAGTCTGTAAGACCTCCCCATATATCATCAAGGCTGTATGTCCACACACCATTCTCATAGCGGTTCTCCCATTCATGGCTTCCCCCTGCTATCGGTGTATGATTCTCATCAATGAGCACCGCCTTAATTCTTGTTGAACCGAACTCGATTCCGAGAACAGCTTTGCCGCTCTCAATTGTTTCCTTTACATTTCCCATTGCCTTCTCCTCCGGGTTATATTTTAATATTGTCTGCCAATAATAGCATACCCTCTAATGTCGACTATTCATCATAATCATCATCGTCGTCATAATCATCGTCGTACTCATCATCTTCATCATAGTCGTCATTATCTTTTTCTTCTGTATCATCAGAAGAAGCCTTTTTCTCTGCCTGCTTATTCTTCTTCCAAGCTCGTGGCTTTTTCTCTTTTTTAGGCTTATCGCTGTCGTTCTCTATAGAGTCATCAGGCTGCGTATCTTCCTCAGTTTCCGTATTTTCTTCGTCCTCGTCATCCTCATACTCATCATCTGAGCTTAAATCACCCTCCTTGATGGTAAGGACTGAACGGAATCTGCCAAAAATTTTATTGCCAAGCCGGTTTTTCGCATGTCTTGCAGCGTGGTTCATTATCTCCTTTACTAGTTCAACAACATTACCCTGATCATCATTCGGAACTTGGCTGAGTATCAGATACAGCTTCAAAAGTGCCTTATCTTCAACTCTCCACCCCTGACCTTCCGCATAATCCTTGGCAATATCCACAAGCTCGTTTACCGTATACTGCTTGAGTAAAAAGCAGCCTGTGAAATTATCTGCTATGTCCGGATTGTCCGCAAAAAGCTTATTTATCTCGAACTCTTCATCTATGATAATAAACAATGTGTTGCGACTAAGCTTCATCATTGAGATAAGAGTTTCCCTCTTTAACCGTCCTGCATTCTCAATTACGAGAGTCTGACCTGCAAGCTTATCCGCATACAACTCATAGCCCTTCTCATTTATCTTTTCCGCTGATATGCGCGCAAGCTTCTGCTCACGGTCTTCGTCATACGCATGAAGTGCTTTAAACAGATTAATCGCAAAGGCTATCTTGTCGGTGGTGCGGTTGCCCATGATAGCTACATGCCCTGCATTATCAATCCTTCCCACAGCCTCAGCTCTCTTAGCTCCGATGTATCTGCACAGCCTCTTCTCCATGCCGGACATATATAAATATCTGTCAAGGAACACTCTCTCCTCATCCTTAAGCAGATATCTTCCCGAATCAGAAACACCTACAGCTGCCTTGGCATTATCCTCGATTATCTGCTCTATTCCGGCATTTATCGCATGTTCAAGATCCGGCAGATCTCCTGTTTCATCTGCCTCATCGTTTACGTCATTTTCCTCTTCGCTGCTCTCACTGTCCTCAATATCCGGAATCTCCTCGAATTCGTCCTCCTCGGCTTCAAGCTCCTGCTTATTGGATTCTGCCTTCGGTTCCTCATCCGGATTGATTGACGCAGCTATCTCTCTGACCGTCCTCTCAAGAGCTTCCCTCTCCTCTTTGCTGTAGTCATCTTCCTTCTGCTCAGCCTGTACAGGCTCCTGCTTTCTGTCCTGTGTATGCTGCTGTGGTGTCTCAGCCTGCTCCTCTTCTGATTTGACAGGCATAACCGCCTTCTTAATCTCAGCTACAGGAACCTCCCTTGTGGCACGATTATCAGGCTGCTTTTCATTATCCTCATCGTCTAAATCGGCAAGCCACTGTGTTATGTCCATCTGTGAAGAGTTGCCTTCGCTGCCTGCTGCCGCCTCCCTCTTCCTTCGCTCCTGCTCGGCCTGAAGCTGTGCGACAAGCTCCGACATCTGTTCAAGCGTGAGCTGCTGCGTGACTTCTCTTATATCGGCATTTTTCAGAGCATTGATATCAGGCAGCCTGCTGTCGGACACAGCACTGCCGGGCGAAGCCTTTTTCCCATTATCGTCATGTGTCTTTGCCGCATTTCTCGATGCCTTGCGCCACTGGTGCTTGTTGATTATAATTTCCTTAGTAGGGTCGGAATCATCCTGTATATCTTCAAGCTGTGCCGCTTCCCTGAGTGCCTCGGTTCTCTCTCTGTTCTTATATGCCTCCATTATCTCATTGACATTCGCCTTAAGCTCCTGCTGCACGTTTCTGGTGTCATACACTGAATAATCGGGAACCTTTATACTTATATCATAGTCCGGCTCAAGCTTTTGCATATCCTCTTTTATAGCTGTCTGTGCAGGCTTTTTCTCTAAAGGCTGTGGTTTAACTTCCTTTACAGGCTCCGGCTGCGCTGATATAGCGTTATCGATATCTATAGGTGACCACTCTGTTGTGTTTCCTATATCATCAATGTATACAGGCTTGTTCTCCCCATCCGCAGAGTCCACCTCTTCGGCATAAGCTTCCGGCTCTTCCGGTTTCTCCGGCTCTGCCTCATAGCTCACAGGCTCCTCAACGGTACCCGAATTCTGCTGCTCATGTTGCTCCTGTTCTTCATCAAGGGCATATAATTCCGCATTGTCATAGCCCTCTGCGCCCTCATCTGTCGGCTCATAAGACATATTATAGCCCTGCTGAGTATCACGGTTATCGCGGGTATCATATCCTCCATTATCATACGCACTGGCATTGCTAGTATCGTATCCATGATTATTGTACGCGCGGTCATCATATCCATAGTCTGTATCCGTATCCGGCTCCGCTTCCGCCGCCGCGGCCTCGCTCTGCGCCAGCTCACCGCCCATGCCATCATGCACATCTGAGCTGTTTATTCCAAGTGAGGACAACTTCTCAAGCCTTGCAAGCTTCTCCATCTGCCCCGGTGTCAGCGGAACATACATCTGCTTAAGTCTCAACGCCTTCTCGACATATATTCCATCTGCGAACCACAGTACAAGCTCATCACATTCCCTCACGCACTTGTCGGTAAGTCCTGCCTCGCTGTAGAGAAGCGCAAGCTCATACTCATACTCCTCGTCAAGCTCCTTATCCTTGTAGTTCTGAAGAATGGTTATAAGCTCCTCGACAGGTGCCTTCTTCGCGCGCTTTAGCTTATACAGAAGAATATATCCGGTCACATCGCGCGGTGCCAGCTCCACATACTCCTGATAAATCTCCTCCGCGTCATCCAACTCACCAAGCTTGACATACATCTCCATAAGAGTTGCCAGAAGTCTCCTTCCGCCAAGCTTACGGTTATAGGCATAAATACACACATTTCTCGCCTTATCATATTTCCCTGTTGCAACATACGCATCTATGGCATTGGACATGACTGTCCACTGTTTCATCTTCTTCCATTCAATCTGCTCTGCAACCTTGGCAGCATTGACATAATCCCCGCTCTTTACAAGCTTATCCAGTTTTTCTATCTTAATGGTCAACTCATACTTGTCCAAGATGTTCACCTCACATTACATACTTTTTTCCAGTTTATCACAGCACCTAGAGAAAATCAAAACTTTCCTGTGAAAAAGTTAGTCTTTCGTATTCAAGTTCGCTCTCCGCGACCTGACTGTGGTAATCGACCACAACTGTCTGCTGTTTTTTATCCACAAGCCTCTGTCCAAGTACATAATTTACGTCGAATCGCCCTGTTATAGCCGGAGTAGCTCCTCGTGCCGGGACAATGAGCTGGACGTGATTGGTCTTTAAAAGTTTAAAAATCGGCTCCCATATATATATGTCCTTCGCAGCACCGAACGGATTATCAATAAATATAGTCTTTCCAAGCACTGCTGCCTCTTTTCCTCCTGCATTTATGCTTGCGATATAGTTGATCACGGAGACAAGGAACTGGATATATATACCCTGTGACTGCCCGGTACTTCCAACAGCCTCCTCATAGCGCAGATAACGGCTCTGATCCTTTATCCTCTCGCGCTTGTACAGGCTTAACCTTATACTGTTCATGTCCGTAACTATGACAGAGAACAGTCTCTTCCAGCAGAGCCTTCCCCTTATGAACTTGAGCCTCTCGTCCATAGTCTTGAAGCTCTCTGCCAAGGACACCGTCTCATTAATATATACAGACATCCTGTCTTTATACATCTCTTCCTTCACATACGGAATCTGTAATGACAATACCGGAATAGCTTCCTCATCAAGGGTGATTCTTGAAAGCTTATCCAGCCTTTCAAGTTCAGAGCGTATATTGGTGCATATCTGGACACATCTGTTCTCAAAATTGCTCTTGATAAGCTCCATGTCCTCAATGCCCCTGCTTATTCTGTCGCGCTCTAATTCAATACAATCCTTGGTTGTTCCAAGCGCATCCGTGAGAGCCGCTGCCTCCTCCTGTGTCTGTGGAGGAAGGACATTCTGCTTCACCTCCTGCGCAAGCTCATACGCATTAAGACTCATAAGCTCATCGACAAGCAGATCTCGTGCCTTGGTGAATGCAGTGCGCTTTTTCTGCTCCTCCTTCAACACGCCGTCAAAGGCGCGCCCTGCCTCCTCATACATTTCGTTGGTGAGCTTCTCATCAGACACGCTGCCTGTATCCGCGCTCTCGGTTGTCATTCGACTTATAATATCATCTGCATCCGGAGTGGCAGTCCTTACCATGCGTTCAAGATCCTTTTGCATCACCATACATGCCGTCTGCTCCTTGAGATTATCCTTTTCAAGCCCCGAAAGTCTTGAAAGCTCATTCTTAAGCCTCGAAAGCTCAGCTCTGTGCTGTCCGGCATATTCCTGAGGATTATTTATTTCTACAGGCACATACTCTCCATAATGCTCCTCATAGCTTCTCTTCGCGTACTCACAGCTTCCCTCAATCCTGTTCATCTGTGTGCTGGCAGCATCAAGCTCACCCTGCATGTTCTTCATGTTCTGCTTGAGCTTTTCCTGCTCATCAGCCATTGCATTCAGCTGCGCATTGCTCTTCTCCTTTAAAAGTCCACGGCTGTCAAGCTCCTTTGCCCTCTCAAGGCTCACACCTCTGTAAAGCATTGAACGCTCCGCCTTTTCCATTGCCGCCGTGCAGTTAGCCATGAGCTTTTCCTTGTCCGCTATATCACCCAGCTCATCCGTGATAAGTGAATATATCGCATTAAATTTCGCATCTATCTCGTCTGCCGTGACAATTGCTTTTACTCGTTCAGCTTCGGTGCCTGCCTGCTCCTTATAGTAAGGAGCGTACCGCTCCCAGGTCTTTTTTATCTGAGCTATAGTCTCCTGAAGTATATTTCTTTTATTCTCCAGCTCCTTGAATGCTCTCTCCCTGCTCTCACACAGCTCCTTTGAAAGCCTCCTTGCCTTGACTGCCGATTCCTTATCCGCTTCGCTCTTTTTTATCTCCTGCGAATACTCGTCAAGCCTTTCACTAAGGCGCACTATATCCTCAAGGTCATCCCTTATCTCCACATTTTCCGAAAGCTTCCTTTCAAGCTCCGCCCTCTGGTCTGATATCTGCAAAGAGCGCTCCTTTGCGCTCTCATTTATATCGGTAAGCCTGTCAAGCCGGCTGCCAAGGTGTTCAAGCTCCGCCTTTTTACCTGCAAGAATCAGCTCAAGCTCCGAAGGATTTTTCTGTGGTGTACATGCATAACCGCTCACCCTCTCATAGTCGCTCTTGACAGCCTCATATCTGTTCTCAAGCTTCACAAGCTCTGCATTTATCTGCTCAAGCTCCTCCGACGCCTTCCTTATTCCCGCCTGACGTCCCGCCTCATCATATATAAATGATAGGTCGCGGCACGCAAGCATATAGTTGTCGTCGTCCTGCGGCACCGCCGGTTCATTATCGTTCTCTAACAGTGCTTCCACTGCCGACAGCCTTATTATCGGGACTACACCGCAGTCCATAGCCATCACATTCCTGTCACGGCATATACTGTCATAGTCCTCCCCTGCAAGCACGGAATACGGAAGGTACGGAAAACGCGCCGCAAGTGTGGCACATTCATCGCTGTTTTTCTCCCTCAGATATTCGGCGCCGCTTACAACACTTCCCTCATATCTGCTCGAAAGATATTCGCACATTCTCTTAACACCATCGGAATCTACAGGTTTAAGGTTCTCTATGGCGCTTATATAGCCCTGCGTCTCACTCTTCTTATTTCTTAGCTGTTCACGCTGTGAAAGTATTCTGTCATAAATACCTCCAAGTGACCTCAGTAGATTATCCGTATCCGGCTCACCGTATACCTTCGCAAGCGCAGCAAGCTCACGCTCCCTGTCCTTGGCCTCCGCGAGCTCTTTTTCAAGCTTCTCTATATTATTACTGCAAATCTGTAGCTGTGCCGTTGTCTGTGCATGCTCATTTATATCGCTGTCACTCTTTAACTTAAGCTTAGCCTGCTCATCATCTAATGCCGCAAGTGCCTCCTTCAATGCCGCGATATTCTCCTCATAGCGCTCCAGCTCCACCGGCGCATTCTCCGTCACAAGGAGCGGGGTTGATTTTAGCTTACCCGCAATCTCGTCCTCAAGCTCCTTAACCTGCCTCCGGTATCCTGCCAACTCTCCGTCGATTCTCGCACACTCGTTATCACTCATGCGGTAATTCTCTCTGAGATTGTCAAGCGCCTCCGTGCTCTCCTGCAATCCTGCCTCGGTTTCACTAAGGCTGCTCTCGTTTACGGAGAGCTCCTCCAGCATATATGCGTGCTTCGCCGCCGCCAGACCTTCAAGCTCCTTTGCAAGGTCCTCTCTTCCCCTGTTGCGGTTGTCAATGTACTGCTTAAGCTCCGCAAGGCTTCTCTCCTGCCTTACATAGTCCGCATAGTCCTCCGCAGCATAGGAAAGCTCAAGCTCCTCCTTCTTTTCCTCGAAGCTCTTCTCTAGCTGCGCATAGCTCTCCGAAAGGCTGTCCACCAGAGCACGCACCTTCCTAAGCTCCGCCTCCTCATCGGCGATAAGTGCCGCCGATATGAGCCTCTCCTCCTCAAGCTGTGCCTGCCTGATACCCGCTATATCCGCGGCAAGCTTCTGCGCCTGCGCTTCGTTCTTCTTCGTCTGCGCCTGCGCCATGAGAAGGTACTTAAAAAGTCTGTTCTTTCCCTCCTCCTTGCGCTCAAATATATTTCCGAAGTCTGTCACCTTGGTGGAAAAATCGGATATGAGCTTAATCTCCTTATCGTAATTGTCCATCGACTCCCTTCTCTTGGCAAGCTCCAGGAGCTTATCCTTTATCTCAAGAAGGGTCTTTGACATCTCATCATCGCCGTTGCCGCCGCGGATACGGTTGTTGTATGACTTCTCGATAATCTCCTCTATCAGTAAATCCTCGACAACCTTTCTGGTTGTTCTGTAATTAGTCTCAAAATAAGTCCTGACATGCCCTTCGGTCTTATTGATTCCCCTTACAAGCTCCCAGTGGCTCTCATAGATTCCGTAATCATTTATGAAACTGAGATAATCACCCTTGCGCTCAAAAAGCCTTACCTTCACCCCGAAGTCCTTCTTCTCAAGGTCGCGCAGGTATGCCTTCAGCCCGTTATAGGTAATTCTCTCCTTGCCATCGGACAGCGGAAGATTCTTGATATCATTGTCCCCGAACTCCCTGTAAAAAATACAGTAGTTAAAGTACTCTATTCCCGTCTTTTGTTCGCCCTCGGCGTCCTCGCCAGCCCTAGCCTTACGCGCGCAGAAGCCGCAGGTCATGTACTTGTAGCCGTTCTTTACATCGCAGGAATCTAACTTCCACTCTACAAGCGAATGTATAGTGGTGCTTCCTCCCGGCTGTGCAAACAGCTTCTCCACAGGCTGTTTCTCGTCAAGAGTACAGTTCGGAAGCATCGTCTGTAGCAAAAGGAGCATAAGCACACTCTTGCCTCCGCCGTTAGCAAGGTCATATATGGTGTTTCTGCACGAAAAACGCATCAAAAAATCATCGTAGAACTGAGTGCCAAAATTATATTTTATATTGTTGACCCTGATTCTGTTAATCTGTGGCATTCTGTGCCTCCTGTTCTTCTTCCCTTGTTAATATCTCGTATAGCCTGCCTCTGTTGATACTGTAATAATTCTCCGCCATAGCCTTGAATCTGTCCGTCGGATAATACTTATCCTGATTTTCCACAAAAAGCCCCTGCGCCACAAGAAAGTTAAACGTAAGTTTAACATAGCCTGTCTTGGAATTTCTGGCGGCTCTCTGTCCCTGAACATCATCGGTTGACGTGACAGGAAGCTCATCCCACAGCAGTGCAAGCGTCTTAAAGCTGTTCTCCTCAACCTCGTCAAGCACAAGCCCTGCCGAATGGTCAACAACATTTACAAGAACACTGTCAACAACTTTTATGACATCCTCATGTCGTACAAACTCCGTGTAAGTGTAGCTTCCCGACGTCTTATAAAACTCCGTCATGGCACAGTATATTATAAGATAACACAAAAACAGTTCCTTGTTCACCCTGACGCCAAGAGCGCGCCTGAGCTCCTCATTGGTAAAGCCAAAGCCAGCATCTCCCATGCCGGCATTATCCTCATCCGCACTGACAAACAGTGCATTATTATATTCATAAAGCTCAAGCCCGAACTTCTTTAAAATCAGTCTGAGCGCATCATATACCTGCGAATTGGACGAATATTCCTCATAGAGTGCCACATTGCCGCCTGACGCGCTCACCCAGTCTCCTCTTATCAGGGCGGCGGCAAGCTCAAGGGCTTTTTCCAGATTGCGTTGCTCCATGTGTGTGTGTTCCTTTCTACTTTTTGTTTCTACCCGGACGTTGTGTAATTTTACTGTTTTGTAAAGTGTATGTTTGATACCGTGAAGCCGTCTGAAAGCTCGATTTCATCGGATGGGTCGGCGGGGATTATGGTGAAGTGGGTTCCAAGATAAGACGCGTATTCCGGGGTCTGGGCGCAGTCATGGAAAATTTCGTCAAGGAAGGTCTCCATCTTCTGTCTGTCCGCCTCGAAGCTGTACTCCTTTTTCTGGCACAGGTGTACTATGAATGAGTAGTAGTCACCGTTTTCGAACAGCTCCTCGCCAAAAATCCTTGCAGCACATTCGTTGAAGGTTCTAAGGTCAATACTGTTCCTTCTCTTTAGGAGCGATAAAAGAACCTTTATGAGCGCCGAATAATTGCCGCGTATTCTCTCGTCCTCAAGCTCATCATCATATACGATATTCTCCGGAACGGTGTCTGTGATAAGCTCCGCCTTGTCATCGCGTCCCGGCTTGTAGGTTATCAAATCCTCGATTCTTTTTATACCCAAGGTCTTTTTGATGTTGAGTCCCATTATTGGGCGCACCAGCATGCCAAGAAGTGTTATGTCATCCTTCTTCATGGCAAGCTCCAGCGCATTTCTGAAATCGAAGCTCGGTCTTAGCCTTCCAAGCTTCGCCTTTTTTACCATCTCGTCCGCCATTATCCCAAGCTGGGTGCATGCCGACAGCAGCTTAAGGTGATTGTTCATGGCTATCTTAAGCTCCGTATCAAGCTGGTATATTTCTCCCGTTATCTTGAGATACGAGGCATAATCATCATTATTTTTGTCCGTCTCCGCTCTTTTCTGAGCCGCCTGTATAAGGTCGGAATTCTTTATGAAGAGCTTCTGCTCCTCATCGAACCATTTTACTCCTGTGGCAAAAAAATCCTCATACGCCTCGAGCCCGGAAAAAATGTCCGATGCTAACAGCGACATTACACGGTTTTTCTTGAGCCACAGACAGTCCACCTCTTTGTTTATGCGGCGCACCACATCCGTTCCGCCCTTGAAATCCTTGGACTGTATCATCTTCTCAAGAAGAAGCTGCTCAACGCTTATCCTGCTCTCGTCCTTGATTTCCTTCGTGTCCAGATAGAACTCAATTCCCTCCGGGCTGATTGAATACCATACCGTTCCGTCCTCTATGCGGCTCTCGATAAGTCTCACCCTTGATATTTTTTTCTTTCTGTCAACCGGATCAAAGTACTGGAAAATGAACGGCTTACCGTCATTTTTTAATTTGTCAAAAATATATTCAACAAGAATGCTCATATCCCCCGAGGGTGGATTGAGCTTGAAGTCACGTCTTATACACCTGCTCATAAAGGCGGCATATTCCGTATAGGTGACGTCCCTCTCCTTGAAATTGTTTTCCTCAATAAAAAAGCGCAGCACCGCCATGAGAATATACCCCATATCAAGGCTGTCATACATCCCTTCCTTGTACCATGAAAAGGACACCTCCGACAGCTTGAAGAACGGGTAATACTTCTTAAGGTTCAGCATACGCTCTCTGTGATCTGTTATTATATCGTTTACTAAAATATTCTCCTGCGGCATTGACAACGACCTCTACAACTGTGTTCTTCCCTCAAGTGCGCGAAGCAGTGTCACCTCATCTATATTCTCCAAGTCACCACCAACCGGCACGCCGCTCGCTATACGGCTTACCTTGATTCCGGTAGGCTTTACAAGCTTGCTTATGTACATTGCCGTGGTTTCCCCTTCCAGACTTGAATTGGTGGCAATAATAACTTCGTCCACATCACCCTCAAGGCGCTTCATAAGCTCCTTGAGTTTAATATCGTTAGGTCCTATGCCAAGCATCGGAGATATAGCACCGTGAAGGACATGATACACACCATCGTACTTCTGTGTTTTCTCATACGCTGCCATGTCCCTCGTGTTTTCCACAACCATGATAACCCTGTGGTTGCGGCTTGGATTGCTGCATATCGGACACAGCTCTTCATCTGTTAGTGTACAACAGCAGCTACAGTATCTCACATTCGTCTTGGCATTTACAATCGCACTTGAGAGACTGTCCACCTGCTCTTTAGGCATTCCAATAATGTGGAATGCAAGACGCTGTGCCGACTTAGCACCTATTCCCGGGAGCCTTGAAAGCTCCTCGATAAGCTTATTAATCTGACTTCCGTAGTATTCCATTAGAATGGGAAGCCTCCGCCAAGACCACCAAGTCCTCCTGTAATCTTAGCCATCGAAGCCTGTGAGAGCTCCTCAATCTGTCTGAGTGCCTCATTGGTCGCTGCCATAATCATATCCTCTAACATCTCGATATCATCTGTATCAACTGCCTCAGGATCGATTGTGACCTTGGTAACTTCCTTTTTGCCGGAAACCGTTACAGAAACCGCACCGCCGCCTGCCGACGCTGTAATCTCCTTCTCCTCAAGCTCCTTTGTAGTCTCCTCCATCTGACGCTGCATCTTCTGCGCCTGCTTCATCAGATTATTCA
>JBNMLM010000046.1:0-18233 GCA_050874845.1 Eubacteriales bacterium
ACATAGGGGATTGGTCAAATGGTATGATAGGGGTCTCCAAAACCTTTGGCGGGAGTTCGATTCTCTCATCCCCTGCTTTGAATTTTAACCTGTAGAATCTTTGTCAGAAGAGATTTTACAGGTTTTTTTGTATTTTTTTATGTACACTTTAGTACTTTGATTTGACAATAAAAAAATGATGTGATAAGATATGAACACACGCGGAGACCGGTGAATGGTCTGCGCGTTTTTGGTTTAAAAAATTATAAAATATCTATAAACAACAGGAGGAATTAGTATGTCCAGAGAAAAACAGTCAATGGATGGAAATACCGCCGCAGCTCATGTAGCCTATGCCTACACAGAAGTAGCAGGAATATATCCTATCACGCCATCAAGCCCTATGGCAGACATGGTTGACCAGTGGTCGGCCGCGGGAAGAAAGAACATTTTCGGAAACACAGTCAAGGTTACTGAAATGCAGTCTGAGGCGGGAGCAGCCGGAACAGTTCACGGTTCACTTGCAGCCGGTGCGCTCACCACAACATTTACAGCCTCACAGGGTCTTTTGCTTATGATACCGAACATGTATAAGATTGCCGCAGAGCAGCTTCCATGTGTATTCGATGTATCGGCGAGAACAGTTGCCACACAGGCACTCAACATTTTCGGTGACCACAGCGATGTATATGCGTGCCGTCAGACCGGATTTGCAATGCTTGCAGAGTCCAACCCACAGGAGGTTATGGATTTAAGCCCGGTTGCACATCTTGCAGCTATAGAGGGCAAGGTTCCTTTTATCAATTTCTTTGATGGTTTCAGAACTTCACATGAGATTTCAAAGATTGAGAAGTGGGATTACGCAGATCTCAAGGAAATGTGCAACATGAAGGCTGTTGAGGAGTTCAGAGCACATGCTCTTAACCCTGAGCACCCGGCAATGAGAGGTTCACATGAGAACGGAGACGTATTCTTCCAGCACAGAGAGGCATGCAATTCAGTGTATGATGAGCTTCCTGCTGTTGTTGAGAAGTATATGAAGAAGGTCAATGACAAGCTTGGAACGAACTATGACCTGTTTAATTACTATGGAGCAGAGGATGCGGACAGAGTTATTATAGCAATGGGCTCAGTGTGTGATGTTGCCGAGGAGGTTATAGATTATCTTGACGCAATGGGACAGAAGGTTGGTCTTATTAAGGTAAGACTTTATCGTCCATGGTCACCGAAGGCGCTTTTGAAGGTGCTTCCAAAGAGTGTGAAGAAGATTGCGGTTCTTGACAGAACTAAGGAGCCGGGTTCACTTGGAGAGCCTCTTTACCTTGATGTTGCGGCAACACTCAGGGAAGCAGGCATGAACGATGTCGTTATAACAGGAGGCCGTTACGGACTTGGTTCTAAGGATACACCTCCTTCATCAATATTTGCAGTATATAAGGAGCTTGAGAAGGATGAGCCTAAGTCAAGATTTACAATAGGTATTGTGGATGATGTGACGAATCTCTCACTTCCTGAGGTAAAGCCGGCGCCTATTACCGCTGCTAAGGGAACAGTTGAGTGCAAGTTCTGGGGACTTGGCGGCGACGGAACAGTTGGTGCTAACAAGAACTCCATCAAGATTATAGGTGACCATACAGATAAGTATGTTCAGGCATATTTCCAGTATGACTCAAAGAAGACAGGCGGTATAACAATCAGCCATCTTCGTTTCGGTGATAAGCCAATCAAGAGCCCTTACTATATCAATCAGGCAGATTTTGTGGCATGTCATAATCCATCATACGTTACCAAGGGTTACAAGATGGTTCAGGACGTAAAGCCGGGTGGAATCTTCCTTATTAACTGCCAGTGGACGGACGAAGAGCTCAATGAGCACATGCCTGCCGCTGCAAAGCAGTATATAGCAAAGAACAATATCAAGCTCTATACAATCAACGCCATCGACAAGGCAATTGAGATAGGAATGGGAAAGAGAACCAACACAATTCTCCAGTCCGCATTTTTCAGACTTGCTAATGTCATGCCGATAGAGCAGGCTGTACAGTATATGAAGGAAGCAGCAAAGAAGTCATACAGCAAGAAGGGTGACGCAGTCGTTGAGATGAACTACAAGGCAATCGATGCCGGTGTGGACGCACTTCATGAGGTTAAGGTTCCTGCTGAGTGGGCTGAGGCAGTGGTTGAGAATAAGACTGTTGAGAGAACAGGGCGTCCTGCTACCGTTAAGATGGTAAATGAACTTCTTGACCCTATCGGACTTATGGACGGTGACAGCCTTCCTGTTTCCGCCTTCAAGGACATTGCGGACGGGCAGTTTGAGACAGGTGCCTCCGCTTATGAGAGGCGAGGTACAGCAGTCATGGTTCCTGAGTGGAGCCCGGAGGCATGTATACAGTGTAATAGCTGTGCTTTCGTATGTTCACATGCCACAATAAGACCATTTATCTTAAATCAGGCGGAGGTTGAGGCTGCACCTGAGAATATTAAGCTCTCCGATGCAAAGCATGCTGCCGCAGACGGAATGAAGTTCACAATGTCGGTATCACCGCTTGACTGTATGGGCTGCGGTGAGTGTGTGACAGTATGTCCTATGGCAGCAAAGGGAGCATTAAAGATGGTTCCTAGGGAGTCACAGGAGGCAGAGCAGCCTGTATTTAACTATCTTGTAGAGAATGTCGGCAAGAAGGAGCTTAAGCCTGTATTTACAGATAAGACACCTATCGGTTCACAGTACAATCAGCCGCTCCTTGAGTTCTCCGGAAGCTGTGCAGGCTGTGCTGAGACATCCTATGCAAGACTTATAACACAGCTTTTTGGTGAGCAGATGTACATATCCAACGCGACAGGCTGTTCATCAATCTGGGGTGGACCGGCAGCTACATCGCCATATACGGTCAACAAGGATTCAAAGAAGGGACCGGCATGGGCTAACTCACTCTTTGAGGATAATGCAGAGCATGGCTTTGGTATGTACCTTGGACAGAAGACACTCAGAGAGCAGGCTCTTGAAAAGTTAAATGAGCTTGTTGCTTCGGACGCAGCTACAGATGAGCTCAGAAGTGCTACTGAGAAGTTCCTTGAGACTAAGAATGACACCAAGCTCAACGCACCGGCAGCACAGAAGCTTATAGCAGAGCTTGAGAAGTTGCCTGCGGACAATGAGCTTGTGCATGACATACTTGCAAAGAAGGATTATCTTGCAAAGAAGTCAGTATGGATATTCGGTGGTGACGGCTGGGCTTATGACATAGGCTTTGGCGGTCTTGACCATGTACTTGCATCAGGTGAGAATGTCAATGTTATGGTATTTGATACAGAAATGTACTCCAACACAGGTGGACAGGCTTCTAAGGCTTCCAACATCGGTGAGGTGTGCCAGTTCGCCGCAGCAGGTAAGGAGGTTGGAAAGAAATCCCTTGCTGAGATAGCAATGAGCTATGGCTATGTATATGTGGCACAGATCGCATTGGGAGCTAACCCGGCGCAGGCTGTGAAGGTCATAAGTGAGGCAGAGAGCTATAACGGACCATCACTCATCATCGGCTATGCACCATGTGAGCTTCACGGAATTGCAAAGGGCGGCATGAACCACTGTCAGGATGAGATGAAGAAGGCTGTCAAGGCAGGTTACTGGAACCTCTTCTCATTCAACCCTGAGCTCAAGGCAGAGGGCAAGAATCCATTAACACTCACATCCAAGGAAGGTGATGGAACATATCAGGAATTCCTCAACAATGAGGCTAGATATACAAGACTTGTTAAGCCGTTCCCTGAGAGAGCTGAGAAGCTCTTTGCTGAGTCTGAGAAGGCAGCAAAGGAAAGATATGAGCACTTGTTAAAGCTTGTTGAGTTATATAAGTAATATTATAAGTAATATTTAATTCCGGACATGCTGTATCACACTTACAGGTGTTACAGCATGTTTGGTTAAATGAAAAGTATGTATTGTTATTGTATGTAGGATATTGCAAGTGACAGCGTAGATTGTCATATTTTGTCGAACATTGATTCGCTCTTTATTATTGAAAGTGAATATAGGGTGGGATAAGATAATCTCACACTAAATAGCATTTCTGCTGTGCTTTTAGCGAATCCCGGTGAAACCGCAGCAGAATAAAGAAATGAAGGAGAAGAAACGTATGGATGAAAGAAAGATGGACAAAAAAGGATTAGGACTTATGTTCGAGCTTCTGTGCATTGTTCTTGTTCCGGTTGTATTTGTGGGTGCATTCTGTTTATTGTCACTCAGAAATGTCGGAAACAGAACCTCCACGAGAGTGATGATGCATGAGCTTGAGGCTATGGAGTACTCTGTTGAAGCGAGTTTGAAGTTGAGGGATACAGGTGATTATTCGCTCAAGGATGGAGAACTTTATAAGGGTGATTTTAATATAAGTCAGAATACGCAGATTTTTGATGAGCTTACCCGTGAGACCAATGTGGATATCAGTATCTACTATGGGGATACGGCTGTATTCTCAACAATAAAGGATGGCAGTGGAAAGACACTTGCCGGTAATAAGATTAATGACGCTGCATACAGCGCCGCCAAGTCGGGAAATACATATTTCAGAAGCTCAGTGAATATTGGCGGTACAAGGTATTTCGCATGGTACTCACCAATTAAAAATTCGGATGGAAGCTTTGTAGGAGTTATGTGTATTGCTATTGATTCGGGAATAGCAACATCCGCATACCAGAATATTATCAAGTACAATGTTATATTTATGATTGTGCTTCTTCTTATAATTATAGTTGTTGCTGCTCTTCTTATCACCAGAATGTTAAGAGGAATCAAGACGGCAATCAGCAATCTTGATGAGGTAGCAGAAGGTAATCTTGCTGTGCTTGTTCCGGACAAGATTATGAATCAGAAAAATGAGATTGGCAATATGGCGCGTTCTCTTCATGCACTTCTTGACGGACTTACAACGATTGTGCATGGAATACATCATTCAACGAAAGAGCTGAATTCATTTTCATCGAAGTTCAAGGATAATTTTAATACAATAAGCTCTTCGATAGCTAATATTGACACAGCCGTGGATGAGATTGCCAACGGTGCAACCAATCAGGCGAATGAGTCGCAGAAGGTAAGCGAGCAGGTTGAACAGATAGGACATTCGATTGATTTCATGAGCGAAAGGATATCTGATCTTGCCGAGAGCGCAGAGACCATGAAGGGGAAGAATCTTGAAGCAGAGAAGAATCTTGCTGCGCTTGTTGAGATAAGCAATAAGACCAAGGTGTCTGTCGATGAGATACATAAGCAGACGATGGAGACTAACCAGTCCGCGCTTGATATCCGCAGTGCAACCGATTTGATAGCTGATATTGCAAGCCAGACTAATCTTCTCTCACTCAATGCATCAATTGAGGCGGCAAGAGCAGGTGAAAACGGAAGAGGCTTTGCTGTTGTGGCTGAGGAGATCCGTGTACTCGCAGACCAGTCCACTGAGTCGGCGGAGAAGATTAAGAACATTATAGAGAAGCTCATCGACAATTCAAATACAAGTGTTCAGACTATGAACAGCGTGGTTGAGGAGATTGCACATCAGAATGAGAAGATTGACAATACCAGAAACGTATTCGGTGTGTTAAAAACAGAGGTTGACAATGTTACCTCATCCATCGAGGGACTTGCCGGTAAGGTCGAAGACCTGAACGGTCTTAAGAACAGCGTTACGGAGAGCGTAGAGAGCCTCGCTGCCATAGCACAGGAGAATGCGGCAGGAACGGAGGAGACGTCAGCTTCAATGGTAGAACTCAGCCAGATTGTGAATGACTGTAATCAGGATACCTCCAAGCTTGTTGATCTTGCAAAGGAGCTTCAAAATGATATAGGTAAATTTAAGCTGAGTGAGCAGCTTGAAAATCTGGAATAATTATAGAAAACCAGAGCATATACAGGAATACCAGAGCAGGGACATTCAAAGCGGACACAGATAAGCTTTGAATGTCCCTGCTTTATTTTGGGTTCTTTGTCAATGCAGGAATCCGCTATTGCATAAGAGGTCAAAAAAGCATAAAATATAGTTAACGTGGAGGTTAAAACTAATGGTTACGGTGACACTTGGAAAGACCGGAATTACGGTCAATAAAAACGGATTCGGTGCCCTGCCCGTGCAGCGAATCACAACGGATGATGCGGTGTATCTTTTACAGAAGGCATTTTATAATGGAATGACTTTTTTTGACACTGCAAGATTTTATACCGATAGTGAGAAAAAGCTTGGCGAGGCATTTTCACATATCAGGGAGAAGGTATTTATTGCGACTAAGACGGCAGCCACCAATGCAGAAGCTTTTTGGAAGGATTTAGAGACAAGTCTTGGACTGCTTAAGACAGATTACATAGATATATACCAGTTCCACAACCCTTCTTTTTGCCCTAAGCCGGGGGATGGGACAGGGTTATATGAGGCAATGCTTGAGGCTAAGGAGCAGGGAAAGATAAGGCATATCGGAATCACCAATCACAGGCTCGCAGTTGCAAAGGAGGCGATTGAGTCCGGTCTGTATGAGACCCTGCAGTTTCCGTTCTGTTATCTTGCAACGGATAAGGACAAGGAGCTTGTTAAGATGTGCAAGGAGGCGGACATGGGCTTTATAGCCATGAAGGGGCTTTCAGGAGGTCTTATCACTAACTCAGCCGCCGCCTATGCGTTTGAAGCACAGTATGACAATGTCCTTCCGATATGGGGAATACAGCGCGAAAAGGAGCTGGATGAATGGCTATCCTACATAGACAATCCGCCTCAGATGACACCTGAGATAGAGAAGCTTATAGAAAATGACAGGAAAATGCTTTCGGGTGATTTCTGTAGGGGCTGCGGCTATTGTATGCCGTGTCCGGCAGGCATAGAGATAAATAACTGTGCAAGGATGTCACTCATGCTGAGGAGAGCTCCGTATCAGGAGTACACTACACCACAGTGGCAGGAGAAGATGAAGAAGATTGAAGGCTGTCTTAATTGCGGACATTGCAAGAGCAAGTGCCCTTATGGGCTTGATACTCCGGCACTGCTTAAGAAGAATTATGAGGACTTCAAGGATTTTGTAGCTAATATGTAGCTATAGCAATAAAATAATAATATAAAATGCGAAGAGAGGTATGTTATGGAGAAGAGGAGATTTGATAAGCTGGGAATTGAGACATCACTGCTTGGATTTGGCTGTATGCGTTTTCCTCTAAGGGAGGACGGAAGCATTGATGAAGCACTTTCCGAAGAAATGTTAGACCTTGCGATGGCATCGGGAGTAAATTATTATGATACGGCATACCCTTATCACAATGGGGATAGCGAGCCATTCCTTGGTAAGGTTCTCGATAAGTATGACAGAAACTCATATTATCTGGCAACGAAGCTTCCTGTATGGAAGCTTGAGAAGCCTGAGGACACATTGAGGATATTTGAGGAGCAGCTGACAAGACTTCATAAGGATTATGTGGACTTCTACCTACTGCATGCACTCAACAAGGACAGTTTCGAAAAGGTGCTGGAGCTTGGTGTCATTGATGTCTGTGAGAAGCTTAAGGCTGAAGGAAAGATAAAGTATCTTGGCTTCTCATTTCACGATAATTACGAGACATTTGATAGAATACTTACATATAGGGACTGGGATTTCTGCCAGATTCAGTATAACTATATGGACACGGACGAGCAGGCGGGTGACAGAGGCTATGAGCTTGCAAAGAAGCTGGGTGTTCCTATGGTTATAATGGAGCCGGTGAAGGGTGGTTCACTTGCAAGTCTCCCGGAAGAGATTGCGGTTAATTTCAAGGAATACAGACCGAAGCAGTCGATTGCTTCATGGGCACTGCGCTGGGTTGGAACACATGACAACGTGAAGGTTATTTTGAGTGGTATGTCATCTATGGAGCAGGTTCGGGACAATCTTGCCACATTTAAGAATTTTGTGCCGCTTAGCAGCGATGAACAGGCACTTGTAGCCGATACGGCTTCAGCGTTAAAGAGCAGAATAAAAAATGGCTGTACAGGCTGTCGTTACTGCATGCCGTGTCCGGCAGGAGTCAATATACCAAGGAATTTTTCAATCTGGAACCACTACAGTATATACGGCAACAAGGATCAGCTCAGGGGAAGCTGGAACAATCTTGCCGACAATGAGAAGGCACACAATTGCGTGAAGTGCGGTAAGTGCGAAAAGGCGTGCCCTCAGAAAATTACTATCAGGGAGCATCTTGCCCTTTTACAGAAAGAGCTTGATGAGGCAGTGAAATAATGTGGAGATTTTTTGCGGCTGAGTATTCTTACTGTAAGGAGCTTGTCGATTCCTTCAAGCTCAAAAAGAGAATGTCTGAGCCGCATTTTCAGATTTTTACAGGTAATACTCAGGATGGTATAGATATAGAGCTTATTATAACAGGAGCTTCAGGTGTGAAGGCTGCGATGGCAGCAGGCTATGTGATGGCGGGCAAAAGCGTGGGTGATGATGACGTCTGCGTCTGTGTGGAGCCTTCGGTGAGCGTTAAAGGTCAAACTGTCAAAGAAAAACCTGCTATATGTGTGGAGATACATGACATATTATCGGACAGATATTTTTATCCCGATATATGTCCTGTTCATGATTATGAGGAGTACAGCTCACAGAGTGCGTTTTTTGCGGCATTGTATGAGAGCCTTGTATGTTTTTTTAAGCAGCATCAGCTTGTATTTTTTAAGTGTGTCGATGGATGGGGTGGAAGCTTTTATGCTTTTATGAAAAATTTTCGGGAAAACAGCAGCCGGAGACACCCATTCCACCATGTGTATATTGAGCGCAAGCTGGCAGGAAATTATGATGTTGATAATGTGTTGAAGAAACTTTCAAACAGCAGGCTTGTGTGGATTAATCACTATAAAGATGTATTTAACAGAAAGAATCAGAGCCTTGAAATTCAAAAAAAATCACCGGCGTTGATACTTGCCCAGAAGGAAGGACAGCTTATATATGGTGGTTCTAAAGAGTGCCAGAACTTTGGAAATGATAATTTTTATTATACAAGCTGCATGATGAATTGTCTCTTTGACTGTGAGTACTGTTATCTTCAGGGAATGTACCCTTCTGCCGATGTGGTTCTTTTTATGAATCTTGAGGATATTTTTAATGAAGTTGAGAAAATGCTTACCGTACATCCGGTATATCTATGTATATCGTATGATACAGATTTGATCGCATTGGAGAATATCACGGGATATTGCAGAAGGTGGATAGAGTTTTCGGCGGATAAGAAGGGGCTTACAATTGAACTGAGAACCAAGGCACAGCTTCCGGAGAGCTTTTTTCTGAATCTGGATAAAAAAGAATGTGAAAATATTATCTTTGCTTTCACTTTGTCAACGGACATGGTACAGTTATCGTATGAACATAACACGCCATCTGTTCAGTCGAGAATCGACTCAGCAAAAAGAGCCATACAAAAAGGACTGAATGTGAGACTATGTTTTGACCCGCTTCTAACGGAGAATGACTTAGAAGGACAGAAAACGGCATATTATGAGCTGATTGACAGGTTATTTGGATATGTCAATTCAGGTTCGGTGTATGATGTAAGCCTTGGTGAGTTCAGGGTACCGTGTGATTATATGAAACGTATGAGAAAGCGCAGACCGGGTTCATCATTGTTAGCGTATCCGTTCGAGATTGAGAACGGAAGCTTTTGCTGTGGTGAGGCAGGGAACGAGCTTGCAGATTATGTTGAGGAATGTTTGGAAAAGTATCTTCCTCAGGAAAAAATATATCGTTGGAGACAGTAACAGATGGAAAAGGCAATTGTTACAGGTGCGTCAAGCGGGATAGGAGCTGCAACTGCACTTGCTTTGGTAAAATCAGGATATGAGGTATATGGAATCGGGAGAGATTTTGCAGGACAGAGTGAGCTTTTAGAGGCTCCATTGTTCCATGAAAGAATCTGTGATTTGAAAAAGCATGCGGATGTAAAAAAGGAGATAGAAGCTATCAAGGCTGAGGCCGGACAGATAAGTATTCTTGTCAATTGTGCCGGTGTTGGCTATTTCGGTCCGCATGAACAGGTGAATCCGGACAAGATACATGAGATGGTTGCCGTTAATATAGAGGCACCGATGATTATTACAGGTCTTTTGCTTCGCGATATGAAGAAAAATGGCGGAATCATCATAAATATTTCTTCTGTCACGGCAAAGAAGTCAAATACCTACGGATGTGCTTATGGTGCGACGAAGGCGGCACTCACAAGCTTTGGCGAGAGCCTGTTTGATGAGGCAAGGAAGTACGGTGTGAAGGTTGTAAACATACATCCGGATATGACACAGTCACATTTTTACCGGAATGCAGATTTCACGTCATGCGATGAGCCTGAGGCAAGACTGTCTCCAGAGGAGGTTGCACAGTGTGTTATGGGCGTTATTCACATGCGCGAAGGAGCTGTAGTCACGGACATTACTATTAAGCCTCAGAAACATGGAATAAAAAGAAAAGTTAATAAACAGAAATGAGGACATTTTATGATACTTGATATGTTTAGCCTTAAAGGCAAGGTGGCTGTTGTCACAGGTGCAAATACAGGATTGGGACAGGGAATGTGCGTTGCGCTTGCACAGGCAGGAGCGGACATTGTAGGAGTTGCAAGAAGGGATTGCGACGAAACCAAGACACTTGTGGAGGAGGCAGGCAGCAGCTTTCTACAGATTAAAGCGGACTTGTCAACTATGGAACCTATTGAGCAGATTATAAACGGTGCGGTGGAGCATTTCGGACATATAGATATTCTTGTCAATAATGCCGGAATAATTAAGAGAAATGATGCCATAGATTATACGGAGGAGGATTGGGACTCGGTTGTCTTTTTGAATCAGAAATTTACATTCTTCCTGTGTCAGGCAGCGGCAAAGCAGTTCATTGCACAGAAAAGCGGCGGAAAAATAATCAATATCGCATCAATGCTTTCTTATCAAGGCGGAATCAGAGTTCCTTCATATACGGCGAGCAAGAGTGCAGTGTTAGGTCTTACAAGGGCTATGGCAAATGAATGGGCAAAGTACAATATCAATGTCAATGGAATAGCTCCGGGATACATGGCGACGAACAATACACAGGCACTCAGGAATGATGATGACAGAAGTGATGAGATATTGTCGCGTATCCCGGCAGGACGCTGGGGCACACCGGAAGACATGGCGGGTGCGGTTGTGTATCTTGCTTCAGCAGCATCGGATTATGTAAATGGATTTACGCTTGCTGTTGACGGAGGATGGCTTGCAAGATAGTGAAAAAATTGACAATATTACTATAAATATGGTAATATATTCTATAACAAATAAGAAACATTTATTTATTTCTTATGGGGAATTATAATAATCTGGAGGCATATATGTTAAAAAAAGGCTTAATGCGCAAGGCAGCATTGATGATTACAGTGTCGGCAATGATGGTTACCGGATGTGGAAAGAAGGAGAACACCGACAATACAGTGATTCCTTCAACGGAGAATACTGAGAAAACTCAGGAGGCAACATCAGCAACACAGGCTGATGACAATAATTCACAGGAGGAGACATCGACTATTGATGATGAGGTGGCACCTAAGACAGATCGGGTTGACAATGGATTTCCTTCACTCGAAGCCGATACCAGCCTGATACCTAAGGGAGAGACTGTGAGAAGCTTCCTTACAGGAGAGTGGATAAATGATACCATCGCTTACAGAAGACCGATTGCAGTCATGTACAACAATATTCAGGCAGGACTTCCGCAGAGTGGAATCAGTAAGGCTGATGTGATTTTTGAAGGACAGTGTGAGGGCGGAGTTACACGTCTTATGGGTGTGTTCCAGAATTATGATGATGTCATATCAATCGGCTCCATAAGAAGCTGCCGTGACTATTATCCTTTCCTTGCGGCTGAGTATGACGCAGCATATTTTCATTTTGGACAGTCAGACTTTGCACTTGAGTTCTTAGGGGACCCGGAGCTGCGAACATTCAACGGTATGAACGGCGACTACAATTATGAAAGACGTTCGGACAGAGTATCACCTCACAACGTATTCACTACACCGGAGAATCTTGTTACCGCTATGGTGAATAAGAAGGTTTCGACATATCTTGATGAGGATTATGTTGCACCTCTTACATTTAATAAGTCGACAGAGCCTATAGAGTATCCGGATGCAGACAAGTGTATCACACTCAAGACAGGATATGCGTACAATGACGCTTACTTTGTATATAATGAGGAGGATGGACTTTATTACCGTTATGAGTACGGACAGCCTCAGATAGATGAGATGACAGGCGAGCAGCTTGCTGTCAAGAATATTATCTTCAAGCTTGTTCCGGGCGAGCAGTACTGGAATGGTTCGCCGCTATATCTTCTTACAGGTGATGGAATCGGTCTTTATGTATCTAACGGAACCGCACAGTGGATTAAGTGGTCAAAAGAGGTTGACGGCGTCAATACCAACCTTGGATGTAACTATACATACGGATATGGACCTACCCATTATACCTACTGGGATAATTCTGAACTCATAGTTAATCAGGGTAAGACATGGATATGTATTTATGAGCAGGAGAATCAGCCTAACATACAGATTTTAGATAAATAGATTTATTGAAATTATCGGGATACCGGAAAAGGATTTGTCATAAATTTATTTAAGCTTAGTATGGTCCGGAAAATTATTAAAAAAGAAATATGAGATAAAATAAAACCGCTTAATTCCAATGTATTTATACATGATATGGGAGTTAAGCGGTTTTGTATTTTAATTATAATTGCAGGCGGCGCATTTCGTAGAACTCACCCTTTAACGCCATAAGCTCATCGTAGCTTCCGTATTCAGTGCAGTGGCCATCGCGCAGAACCGCTATCTTGTCGGCTCCCTTTATTGTTGAAAGCCTGTGTGCAACAATGAATGTTGTTCTGTCCTTTGTAAGGTTGTTGAGCGCTTCCTGAATTTCCTTCTCTGAGATACTGTCAAGCGCTGAGGTGGCTTCATCTAGGATAATGATGTCTGGGTCACGCATAAGTGCACGCGCTATAGAGATTCGCTGTCTCTGTCCGCCGCTTAACTTTCCGCCGTGTTCACCGACAACTGTGTCCAGACCATCAGGAAGTCCATCAATGAAGCTCCTCAGATTAGCTGCATCTATTACCTGATTGAGCTTCTGCTCAGATACTTTTTTGACTCCGTAGGTTATGTTGTCACGTATTGTACCGGAGAAGAGAATGGATGTCTGCGGCACTACGGCTATATGCTGTCTGTAGGTCTGCAGGTTGATTGTATTCATATCAACTCCGTCGAGGAGCACACGCCCTGAGTCGGGTTTGTTAAAGCCAATTACCATGTTGAGCACGGTGGATTTTCCGGCACCCGATTCACCTACAAGCGCGATTGTTTCACCCGCGGCTACATGAAGATTTAGGTGGTTTAATACGGGCTTGCTGCTGTCATAAGCAAAGCACAGGTTTTCGAAATCAAACTCTCCGCGCACAGATTTAATTTTAGTCTTTCCCTTGTTGTTTTCTACATCATTTGCCAAAAGAACCTCGCCGACCGAGTTGACCGACTCAAGTCCCTTTGAAATGATAGGGAGAAGGTTGATAAAGCTTGAAATCTGGTTGACTATGGTTGAAAAGTATGTCTGGTACAGAGTTATATCACCTACGGTTGTCTTGCCGTGGAAGGCGAGATATCCGGTAAATCCAAGACACAGAATCTGAAATACCTGGAACACACACCAGCCTACAGCGCCAAAGTTAGCCTGTACTATATCAAGGCGGTAACCGCTCTTGGCAACGGAGCTCAGCTGATTTTCCATCTTATCGATTTCCTCATCCTCAAGGGCATGTGCTCTGGTTACAGGGATTAACTCGACCATCTCCATAACCTTGGCGGAGGTTGTTTCCATCTCACGGCGGAAGTTGGAATTGGTGCGCTTTATCTGCTTCTTGAAGGCAACCATGGTAAGTGCTGCCACAGGACCGCAGATTACGAAGAATACGAGGACGGTGCGGCTTCTCATACCTGTAACTGCGAACGCAACAATAAGGTTCAGCATAATTGTAAGAATGTTGGTAAAGAGCTGCTGGGAGAGAGTCTCGATGGCTTCGACATCTCTCATAATCTTGGATTGCAGGCGTCCGGACTGCATTTCCTTGTGGTAGGTTATGGATAGCTGCTGGAGCTTCCTAACAAGTGCCCCGCGAAGCCCTGCCTCCATATTTCGTATGGCAAGGCTCCTGAAATGTACATATAGGTAGTTGGCGGGCACGTTTATAAGTACAAGTCCGATTTCTATGCTTATGTAAAATATAATTCCTGAGAGCCCGGCGTCATCGTAACCTGATGCTATGTTGATGACACCTGCCGTGGCAACAGGAAGATACCATACACAGGCATGCTTAAGTGCAAAAAATATACCGGACAGGATTAGCTGTAAATAATGCCCTTTGTAGAGACTGAGCAGAATCTGAAGAGGTTTCTGCTCATGTTTTCCGTAGCTGGCTATGAAGTTCTCTTCTGTCTGTGCAAGATTGTCTTCAATATCCAATGATTTTTTCGTTAGAATATCTTTTTCTGACATTGCTTTCTCCTCGCTAAGTTGAATGATGGTTTCTGTGTTGAATATACTATATTTTAATGAGGATAGCTACTATTTATTTTGCTTTTTAGGAAGGAAGTACTGTTTTTTTATCCTTTTATTAATAAGGTAATAAAGTACGATTGAAAATTATTTTTATTTTTTTGATAATATATGTTGACATATAAAAAAAACTGTGTTAATTTATTAACAGAGTTAATGTTAAATAATTAACAAGGCGATGAAATACATGTCGCACCACTTATTCATTCAGGGAGGCTCTAGTGATGGAGAAAACGTATGAGATAGTTGATAGTGTTGAAAGCTTTGAGAAGAAGCTTGCAAGTGTAAGAGAGGCACAGAAGATTTTCGCTACTTACACACAGGAACAGGTAGATAAGATTTTCTTTGAGGCAGCTATGGCAGCTAACCAGGCAAGAATTCCTCTTGCTAAGATGGCAGTTGAAGAGACTGGCATGGGTGTAGTAGAAGATAAGGTTATAAAGAATCATTTTGCATCTGAGTACATTTACAATGCATATAGAGATACCAAGACATGTGGAGTTCTCGAGGAGGACAAGGCATTCGGTACTAAGAAGATTGCTGAGCCAATCGGTGTAGTTGCAGCAGTTATTCCAACAACTAACCCTACATCAACAGCTATCTTTAAGACACTCATTTCATTAAAGACAAGAAACGGTATCATCATCAGCCCACATCCAAGAGCTAAGGGCAGCACAATAGCAGCAGCTAAGGTTGTACTTGAGGCAGCAGTTAAGGCAGGAGCTCCTGAGGGAATTATCGGATGGATTGATGTTCCAAGCCTTGAGCTTACCAATCTTCTTATGAAGGAAGCTGATATTATTCTTGCAACAGGTGGTCCGGGCATGGTTAAGGCTGCTTATTCAAGCGGTAAGCCGGCACTCGGTGTTGGTGCAGGTAACACACCTGCAATCATTGACGATACTGCTGATATCACACTTGCAGTTAACTCAATCATTCATTCTAAGACATTCGATAACGGTATGATTTGTGCTTCTGAGCAGTCTGTTATCGTTCTTGATAAGGTATATAAGCAGGTTAAGAAGGAGTTCGCAGACAGAGGATGCTATTTCTTAAATGCTGCTGAGACAGAGAAGGTTAGAAAGACAATCATTATCAACGGCGCACTTAACGCTAAGATTGTTGGTCAGCCGGCTTATAAGATTGCTGAGCTTGCAGGTGTCACAGTTCCTGAGACTACCAAGATTATCATCGGTGAGGTTGAGAGCGTAGAGCTTTCAGAGGAGTTCGCACACGAGAAGCTTTCACCTGTACTTGCAATGTACAAGGCTAAGGATTTCGAGGACGCTGTTTCTAAGGCAGAGCACCTTATTGCAGACGGCGGTTATGGTCATACATCTTCACTTTATGTCAATGTCGGCACAGAGCAGGCTAAGATAGATGAGTTCTCTGAGAGAATGAAGACATGTCGTATCCTCATCAATACACCTTCATCACAGGGTGGTATCGGTGACCTTTACAACTTCAAGCTTACACCATCTCTCACACTTGGATGTGGTTCATGGGGCGGCAACTCCGTATCTGAGAACGTAGGAGTTAAGCATTTAATCAACATAAAGACTGTTGCTGAGAGGAGAGAGAACATGCTTTGGTTCAGAGCACCTGAGAAGGTATATATTAAGAAGGGCTGTCTTCCTGTTGCACTTCAGGAGCTTAAGACTGTAATGAATAAGAAGAAGGTATTTATCGTAACAGATAAGTTCCTCTATTCTAACGGATACACCAAGCATATCACAGATAAGCTTGACGAACTTGGAATCAAGCACACAACATTCTACGATGTAGCACCGGATCCATCACTTGCTTCAGCTACAGAGGGTGCAGAAGCTATGAGATCCTTCGAGCCGGATTGTATTATAGCAGTCGGCGGTGGTTCAGCAATGGACGCAGGAAAGATCATGTGGGTTATGTATGAGCACCCAGAGGTTAACTTCCTTGATATGGCAATGCGTTTCTGCGATATTCGTAAGCGTATTTATACATTCCCTAAGATGGGTGAGAAGGCATACTTCATCGCTGTTCCTACATCAGCAGGTACAGGTTCAGAGGTTACACCTTTCGCAGTTATCACAGACCAGAGAACAGGAGTTAAGTACCCACTTGCAGATTATGAGCTCCTTCCTAAGATGGCAATCGTTGATGCCGACATGATGATGGACGCTCCTAAGGGACTTACATCTGCTTCCGGTATCGATGCTGTAACACATGCTCTTGAGGCTTATGCTTCAATGATGGCTACAGACTTCACAGATGGTCTTGCACTTCGTTCTCTTAAGATGATATTTGAGTATCTTCCAAGAGCTTACGACAATGGTCCTAACGATCCTGTTGCAAGAGAGAAGATGGGTAACGCAGCTACTATGGCAGGTATGGCATTCGCAAATGCATTCCTTGGTGTATGTCACTCCATGGCACATAAGCTTGGTGCATTCCATCACCTTCCACACGGTGTTGCTAACGCTCTTCTTATCACAGATGTTATGAGATTCAACGCTGCAGAGGTTCCATCTAAGATGGGTACATTCCCTCAGTATGACCATCCTCATACACTTGCAAGATATGCAGAGGTTGCTGATTACCTTGGAGTTAAGGGTAAGAACGATCAGGAGAAGTTAGAAGGTCTTATCGATAAGATTGAGGCTCTCAAGGAGAGAGTTGGTATCAAGAAGACAATCAAGGATTACGGCGTAGATGAGAAGTACTTCCTTGACACACTTGACAACATGGTTGAGCAGGCATTCGATGACCAGTGTACAGGTGCTAACCCAAGATATCCACTTATGAAAGAAATTAAGGCTATGTACCTTAAGGCATACTACGGAAAGTAATCAATGCAAATACTGATGTTAAAGCAGTAGTATTTGATATGGCTTCCGGATTCGATAACCGGGTCCGGAAGCTTTTTTGTTAAAAATTTGTCCATACAATTCTAAAAATAAAATTAAGTTGTTGTAATAATTACAACAATGTGATATAATGAGTGTAAACAATAAACAAGAAGGTTTTGTTTAATATTTTATTTCTAAGGTGTTACTAAAATTAATGCATGGAGGTATATACAATGAAACTTGACAATGTTATTGCAAAGCGTCCGACTAAGACTATTTATCGTGATGGGGACACAGTTATTAAGCTTTTCAATGAGGATTATTTAAAATCAGATATCCTCAATGAGGCACTCAATCAGGCTAGGGTTGAGGAGACAGGATTACTTATTCCAAAGATTCTTGAGGTTACCAAGATTGATGGCAAGTGGGCTATCATCAGTGAGTACATAGAGGGAACAACCTTAGAGGAACTCATGAAGAAGAATCCTGAGAAGGAGGATGAGTACCTTGAGCTCTTCGTAAATCTTCAGAGAGAGGTTCACTCTAAGAAGGCTCCGCTTCTTACCAAGCTTACAGACAAGATGATGCGTAAGATTGCAGAGGCAGATATCGACCCATCCACACGTTATGACCTTCACACAAGCCTTGAGGGAATGCACAAGCATGACAAGGTATGTCATGGTGATTTCAACCCAAGTAATGTTATCATAACAGCCGATGGCAAGGCATACATCATCGACTGGGCACATGCAACACAGGGTAATGCTTCAGCAGATGCGGCGAGAACATACCT